>NZ_JBWKUK010000006.1:23770-112046 GCF_059420805.1 Erwinia sp. GW821-FHT03D09 | reverse complement strand
GCGGGAGCCGGATTTGAACCGACGACCTTCGGGTTATGAGCCCGACGAGCTACCAGGCTGCTCCATCCCGCGTCCGTGGATGCGCACTATACGCCGCATGGTTTTTCTTGCAACCCCTTTTTTACGATAAGTGGGAAAAACCGTGCCTTCCACTCAATATTTGAACCAGATGGTGAAATGTTGCACAAATCAGAGCTCTGGAGCCGATGTCGCATTTAATTATGCCAGTGGCTTTGCTATCTTCGCGCTGGGTTTCTGCATAAAGGTAGATAAAGAATGAAAGGACATTGGGCTAAATATCTGGTGACCGGTACGCTGATGGCGTTGCTGGTTGGGTGTTCATCAAAACCGACCGATCGCGGTCAGCAGTATAAGGACGGTAAGCTGGATCAGCCGCTGGCTCTGGTTAACCAGCCCAATGCGAAAGGACGCCCGGTTAACGGCAAAGACTTTGCCGAGCAGGTTTCGCAGATCCGTTCTACATCAACTGCCATGTATTCACGCCAGTCCGGCACCTACAGTGCGATTCAGAGCTGGCTGATGGCCGGTGGTGATACTCGCCAGCTGCGCCAGTTCGGCCTTGATGCTTACCAGATGGAAGGGGCAGATAATTATGGCAACGTGCAGTTTACCGGCTATTACACGCCGGTCATTCAGGCACGCTACACCCGCCAGGGGGAGTTCCAGTATCCTCTTTATCGCATGCCGCCGCGCGGGAAGGGTAAGTTGCCCAGCCGGGCGCAGATCTACAGCGGTGCGCTAGGGGATCGCTATATTGCGGCCTGGAGTAATTCGCTGATGGATAACTTCATTATGGATGTGCAGGGTAGCGGCTATGTTGACTACGGGGATGGACGACCGCTGATGTTCTTCGGCTACGGCGGCAAGAACGGCCATCCCTACCGCAGTATTGGCAAGGTGTTGATCGATCGTGGCGAGGTGAAGCGTGAAGACATGTCTATGCAAGCCATTCGTCAATGGGGCGAGGAGCACAGCCCGGAACAGGTGCGTGAACTGCTGGAGCAGAACCCTTCGTTTGTCTTCTTCAAACCGGAGAATTTTGCACCGGTTCGAGGAGCCAGTGCGGTACCGCTTATTGCGAAAGCCTCGGTGGCAGCTGACCGTTCTCTGATCCCGCCGGGTACTGCATTGCTGACTGAGATCCCACTGCTGGACAACAACGGTAAGTTCACCGGAAAATATGAGATGCGTATGATGGTGTCGCTGGATGTCGGCGGCGCAATTAAAGGGCAGCATTTTGATATATACCAGGGCATTGGCCCGGAAGCCGGACACATGGCGGGATGGTATAATCACTATGGTCGTGTCTGGGTGCTGAAAGCCGCACCGGGAACCGGTATGCCGCTGTTCTCTTCTGCCGCCACGCAAAACCGAACTCAGGGCTCGCTGCTGGCCAGCCAGTAAGCCCATCACGGGCCGGATAGCCGGCCCGACGTTTTTTTCGAGGATTAATAAATGACTGCTTTATCTGACGCCTGGCTGCAACGTTTTGGCGGTACGGCGCGCCTGTACGGTCAGTCCGCGTTGCAGCTGTTTGCCGACGCCCATGTATGCGTTGTCGGCATTGGTGGCGTTGGCTCCTGGGCGGCAGAAGCCCTGGCGCGTACCGGTATCGGCGCGATTACCCTGATTGATATGGATGATGTTTGCGTGACCAATACCAATCGTCAGATCCATGCGCTAAAGGATAATGTCGGTAAGGCAAAAACCGAGGTGATGGCGGAACGAATTCTGAAAATCAATCCGGAATGTCGGGTGACCTGTGTTGATGACTTTATTACGCCGGACAATACCGCAGCGTTGATGGGGCAGGGGTTCAGCTATGTGATTGATGCCATTGACAGCGTCAGGCCCAAAGCGGCGCTGCTGGCCTGGTGCCGCCGTAATAAAGTGCCGCTGGTGACCACCGGTGGCGCAGGCGGGCAGATCGATCCGACGCAGATTCAGGTCGCGGATCTGGCAAAAACTATTCAGGACCCGCTGGCTGCCAAGCTGCGTGAGCGGCTGAAAAGCGACTTTAACATTGTCAAAGGCAGCAAGGGCAAACTGGGCATCGATTGTGTATTTTCTACCGAGGCGCTGAAGTATCCACAGCCGGATGGTTCGGTCTGCGCATCGCGCACTACCGCCGAGGGGCCCAAGCGTATGGACTGTTCGGTCGGGTTTGGCGCGGCCACGATGGTGACCGCCACCTTTGGCTTCGTTGCGGTCTCGCACGTGCTGAAAAAAATGATAGCGAAGGCCGGGCGCGCTGAATAGCGTGCCCGAAATGCTATTTTCTGTTTATTCCTTTGCCGCCCGAATGACCGCATCCGCCAGCGCCTGAAGTCCGGCACTGCGCGAAGAGCTCAGCTGGTCTTTCAGCCCCAGCTGGCTAAACAGTTGTAGCGGATCGTTCTGCAGCAGCTCGCTCTGAGTTTTGCCTTCCACGGCGGTGAGCAGCACCGCCAGCAAACCGCGAACGATTCTCCCTTCACTATCCCCGTAAAAATGCAGCCTGCCGTCGGCCATGCGCTGATGCCCCAGCCAGACGCGATTTTCGCAACCGCTAAGTTCAATGCTATTGCTTTTCAGGGCATCTGGCATGGCAGGCAGCTGCTTACCTAACAGAATCAGCTGGCGGTAGCGATCTTCCCACTGTTTGAAGGCGGAGAACTGCTCAAGCAGGGATGTCTGGGTAATTTGTGTACCAAACGGGTGTGGCGCAAGCGTTTCTGTACTCATTAATCAGTCTGCCAGTAGTGTCAGGGCGGTGGACATGGCCGCAATCAGCGCGTCCACATCCGAAAGGGTATTATAGGGGGCAAATGAGGCGCGCAGTGTACCACTGACGCCCAGCGCCGCCAGTAAAGGCTGGGCGCAGTGCTGGCCGGATCGAAGCGAAATACCGCTTTCGGCCAGCAGCGTTACCACATCGCTGTGATGCACGCCGGCAATATCAAAGGCCAGCAGACTGGAGCCGCTGCTGCGGAAACTGCGAAAACCAGGTAGCGAAGAGAGCCGGGCTTCCGCTAAATCTGCCAGATCGCAGGACCAGCGCTCTGCCACAGCGATATCGATGCTATCCAGCCACTCCAGCGCCGCGCTCAGGCCGACGACACCGGCGACGTTTGGCGTACCGGATTCAAAACGCCAGGGTACGGCCTGTGGCGTAAAGCCATCGAAACTGACGGTGGTGAGCATTTTTCCGCCGCCCTGCCACGGCGACATCTGCACCAGCAGGTCGGGTTTACCATACAGCGCACCGATCCCCATCGGACCGTACAGTTTATGGCCGGAAAAAGCATAAAAATCAATATCCAGTGCCTGAACATCCGGCGGGTAGTGAACGATCCCCTGCGCGCCGTCAACCATCACTTTGGCGCCTGCCGCATGGGCAAGGAGGATGATTGCCGCCAGATCCGGGCAACCGCCGGTCACATTAGACATTTGCCCGATAGCCAGTAGCCGCGTGCGCGGGCCAAGCAGTGCAGGAAGCTGTGCCATGTCCGGCAGGCGATCCGCTCCAATCGGCCACTTAATCACTTTTGCGCCGGTCTGCTCTGCCACCATCAGCCAGGGCACCAGGTTGGCATGATGTTCTGACTCACTGACGAGGATCTCGTCTCCCGGCTGCAGTCGGGGGCGCAGGTAGCTTTGGGCAACGAGGTTGATGGCTTCGGTAGTGCCTTTCGTCCAGATGATGCTGTGGGCATCGGCTGCGTTAAGCAGGCCAGCCACCTGGCTACGGGCATTCTCATAACGTTCGGTCAGGCGGCGGGCGGCAGCAAACTGGCTGCGGTGAACAGTGCCTGCACTCAGGCGATAAAACTGTTCCGTGGCCTCAATGACCGCCTGCGGTTTAAGGGCGGTGGCGGCGCTGTCCAGGTAACAGCCGGTCTCGTTAAGCGCAGGAAACTGCTGACGGAACTGCTGCGGGGTAAATGACTTCATACACTCCTCATTAACCCTGCGGGTTAGTGGATTTAATTAGGATAAGGCTTAAAAAATAGCGGTTTCCTGGCAAAGCTGAAAAAGCGGGTTATGCTGAATATTGCATGCTTTAAGCTATTACCCGCATAAGAGAACCGTCTTGTCAGTTTTTTTTATCGTCATTTGTCGGTTTACAAGTCGTTTGGCGGGTAGTTTCTCGCATTACTATCTGCAAGGAGATAAGGATGAAAAAATTAGCCGCAGTCCTGGTCGCAGGTGCAATGGTGTTCACTCTGGCTGCCTGTTCAAGCAACTATGTGATGCACACGAATGATGGACGCACGATTGTTGCTGACGGTAAACCCTCGGTCGATAACGATACCGGTATGATCAGCTACAAAGACGCGAATGGCAACAAGCAGCAGATTAACCGTTCAGATGTGAAAGAGATGGCGGAGATGGGACAGTAATTTTTGCTCTGCAATAAAAAAAGCACCGCAATTTGCGGTGCTATAAAAATCACTATGGACAGACAGGGTAAATCTACAGAAATAAACGGTAGCCGGGCTACCAGACCTTAAATTAGTCAGGTCAATTGCAAACACAACATCACGACCACAAGCCAAAAGCCCTAAAAATTCAGCGTGTTAACGCGAAAGTCCAAAACACTTTTCGTTCCGGCTCAGGAAGTGCGGCAACTATAGGTATTTGCTGGTAGTTCCTCAACGGACAAATTATAATGTCTCGGATAAAAAAAACTAATACGTTACTCTGTGTTGCAAAGTAACTTCAGGCTGTGAATCAAAAGTGCCCATCTACCATGTCTAAACGTCTACCACCGCTTAATGCGTTGCGTGTTTTCGATGCTGCCGCGCGTCATCTCAGTTTTACCAAAGCCGCAGAAGAACTCTTTGTGACTCAGGCTGCCGTCAGCCATCAGATTAAGTCATTAGAGGACTTTCTTGGCCTGAAGCTGTTTCGTCGCCGCAACCGGTCGCTGTTGCTGACCGAAGAAGGGCAGAGTTATTACCTCGATATTAAAGAGATTTTTACCGCGCTGAACGACGCTACCCGCAAGCTTCAGGCGCGCAGTGCCAAGGGAGCATTGACCGTCAGCCTGTTGCCGAGTTTCGCCATTCAGTGGCTGGTTCCCCGGTTGACCAGCTTTAACTCAGCTTATCCGGGGATTGATGTCCGTATCCAGGCGGTAGATCGCGATGAAGAGAAACTGGCCGACGATGTTGATGTAGCGATTTTCTACGGTCGCGGCAACTGGCCGGGGCTGCGTGTGGAAAAGCTCTATGCGGAATATTTGCTGCCGGTGTGTTCGCCACAGTTGTTAACCGGTGAACATCCGCTGACGTCACCCGCCGTATTGAGCAATCACACCTTACTGCATGATGCATCGCGCCGGGACTGGCAGGCCTATACCCGGCAGCTGGGGCTGAATGCGATTAACGTGCAGCAGGGGCCGATTTTCAGCCACAGTGCCATGGTGCTTCAGGCCGCCATTCACGGCCAGGGCGTGGCGCTGGCGAATAACGTGATGGCGCAGAGTGAAATTGAAGCGGGTCGCCTGGTTTGCCCGTTTAACGATGTGTTAGTCAGTAAAAATGCTTTTTATCTGGTTTGTCATGACAGTCAGGCAGAACTGGGTAAAATAGCCGCCTTCCGTCAATGGATACTGGCGAAAGCGGCGAGCGAACAAGAAAAATTTCGCTTTCGCTATGAACAATAAGCAGCCAGAACGCGGCAATCACCGCAGGTTTGATTGAGGAACTACCGAATGTCCAGTCGTGTAATGCTGATTTTTTCAGCGATTAGTGGCCTCTTTTTCGTCGCACTTGGGGCGTTTGGTTCCCACGTATTTAGTAAATCTCTGGGTGCGATAGAGATGTCATGGATGAAGACCGGCCTGGAGTACCAGGCGTTTCATACCCTGGCGATCCTCGGCATCGGCGCTGCAATGCTGCGTCGTGCCAATATCTGGTTTTACTGGAGCAGTGCATTTTTGGCGCTGGGCACGGTGCTGTTCAGCGGCAGCCTGTATTGCCTGGCGCTGTCACACCTGAAGGTCTGGGTATATGTTACACCGATTGGCGGCACCTGCTTCCTGGTCGGTTGGATTTTGATGTTGATTGGCGCACTGCGTCTGAACAAAAAGGCAGAACGCCATGAATAAAGTTTTACTGTATTGCCGTCAGGGTTTTGAAAAAGAGTGTGCCGCGGAAATCACGGAAAAGGCCGCCGAGCGGGAAGTATATGGCTTCGCCCGGGTGAAAGAAGATTCCGCCTACGTACTGTTTGAGTGCTATCAGCAGGGCGAAGCGGAAAAGCTGATTAACGAGCTGCAGTTCAGCCAGCTGATTTTTGCTCGCCAAATGATTGTGGTGGGTGAGCTGCTGCGTGATTTACCGCAGGAAGACCGCATCACTCCGGTGGTTGGCATGCTGACCGGTGCAGTGGAAAAAGGCGGGGAGCTACGGGTCGAGGTGCCGGATACCAACGCCAGTAAAGAGCTGCTGAAGTTCTGCCGTAAGTTCACCGTACCGCTACGTGCCAGCCTGCGTAAAGCCGGTGTACTGCTGAACTACGAGAGCGCGAAGCGCCCGGTGGTCCACGTGTTCTTTATCGCTCCGGGTTATTGCTACGTTGGTTACTCGCTGTCGCATAACAATTCGCCGTTCTTTATGGGTATTCCGCGCCTTAAGTTCCCGTCGGATGCGCCAAGCCGTTCTACCCTGAAGCTGGAAGAAGCCTTCCACGTCTTTATTCCTGCCGATGAATGGGATGAGCGCCTGGCCAGCGGGATGTGGGCGGTCGATCTGGGTGCTTGCCCTGGCGGCTGGACGTATCAGCTGGTGAAGCGCAGCATGATGGTGAATGCGGTGGATAACGGCCCGATGGCACCGAGCCTGATGGATACCGGGCAGGTATTCCACCAGCGTGAAGACGGCTTCAAGTACCGTCCAACTCGTAACAATAACTACTGGCTGGTTTGCGACATGGTAGAAAAACCGGTGCGCGTGGCCAACCTGATGGTTGACTGGCTGCTGAACGGCTGGTGCCGGGAAGCCATTTTCAATCTCAAGCTGCCGATGAAAAAGCGCTATGAAGAAGTTTCGCAGAACCTGGCGATGATTGAAGAAAAGCTGAAGGCTGAAGGGATCAATGCCCAGATTCAGGCACGTCAGCTGTATCACGATCGTGAGGAGGTGACAGTGCATATTCGTCGTATCTGGAGCGCCATTCCGGGCCGCCGCGACGAGCGCTGATTGATTTTACAGCCTGAGTCAACGTATCGAGTGTGCCTGCTGTAACGCTACGGCAGGCATTTAGTTTACCCGTCTCAAAAGTGCATAACTCAAGAGTGCGGCTGTTTCAGGACAAGTACTGTCCGGTGTGTTTACAGCCAGGCAGCCATAAGCCAGCGCTTAGCCCCTGACGGGTAACCTTAACTCCTTCAGATTACCCTCCAGCTGCAAATCGATTTTCAGCGTGGCTACCTGCTTGCAAACCTCGGCCATTTCCTGATGCTCAATCAATTTATTACGCCACTTATCGGGCACGGCATCTATCTGGCGGTAGATTTCGGCCAGCGTGCCGAACTGCTGTAGCAGCTGCGTTGCACTTTTTCCTCCGATCCCGGCAACGCCCGGAATTTTACTGCTGCCGATCCCTGCCAGCCCCCAGTAGTCAGTAAGCTGCGTGGGGGCCACGCCAAACTCGGCGGCAATAAACGGCACGTCCAGCCAGCGTTTCTGGAAGTAGTCGCGGATCATGATCTGCGGGGCCAGCAGCTGGCAGTAGCCTTTATCAGTAGAAACAATCGTCACCTGGTGGCCGGCGGACGCAACCTTACTGGCCAGCGTGGCGGCAAGATCGTCGGCTTCATCTCCGGCAGAGTGCCAGCTGGCAATGCCCACGCTGGCGAACGCGGCCCGCAGTAGCGGCATCTCATCGCGCAGTGAATCAGGCATCGGTGAACGCCCGGCTTTGTAATCCGGCAGTAGTTGATGCCGCCAGCTTTCCTGGCGTTCTTCATCGTCAAACACCGCTACGGCGTGGGTGGGCTGACTGTGCAGCAGCAGTTGGCGAACCGCATTCAGGCAGGCTTCCTGGCAGGGCGATCCCTGAACCGCGTGAATGCGCCGAATCAGATTCAACGCATCGATAATTAACAGGTGAACAGACATAAACAAGAGTCCTGAGCGGCCCGCAGGCCGCTCGCAGGGTTACTTAATGATTTCGTAGCAGGGGACATAGGTGCTGCCCGGTAGCTTCATGCGCTGCTGGGCAACAAAGCCCTGCAGTAGTTCATCCATACGGTGCATAAGCTGCGGGTCGCCGTGCAGTTTATACGGGCCGCTCTCTTTAATTGCTCGAATACCCACATCCTTGACGTTGCCCGCAACAATACCTGAAAACGCCCGGCGTAGTGCGGCGGCCAGCTGCTCCGCTGGCTGATCGGGATAGAGGTTCAGGTTGGCCATGTTTTCGTGGCTGGGCACGAACGGAATCTGAAGGTCTGGTGCAATGCGCAACGCCCAGTTAAAGCTGTAGGCATCACCGGTTTCACGACGATACTCTTTCACGTTTGGCATTGCTTTTTTCATCTGCCGTGCGACTTCGGCCGCATCATCAATGATGATGCTGTAGTGTTTGCGGGCCTGCTCGCCCAGCGTGGTGACGATAAATTCATCCAGCACGCGGAAGTAATCGGCGCTCTCTTTAGGCCCGGTCAGGATCAGCGGTAGTACCTGATCGTGGTTGTGCGGATTCATCAGAATACCCAGCAGATAGAGCAGCTCTTCCGCCGTCCCCACCCCACCCGGGAAGATCAGAATACCGTGTGCGATGCGCACAAACGCTTCCAGCCGTTTTTCGATATCCGGCATGATAATCAACTCGTTGACCAGCGGATTCGGCGGCTCGGCGGCAATAATTGACGGCTCGGTCATGCCGATAAAGCGGCCTTCTTTGTAACGCTGCTGCGCATGGCCGACCGCGGCTCCCTTCATTGGCGCTTCCATCGCGCCAGGTCCGCAGCCGGTACAGATATTTAACTCGCGCAGGCCAAGCTGGGCACCGACGCTGCGGCAGTACTGATATTCTATGGGGTTGATTGAATGGCCGCCCCAGCACACCACGGTATTTGGCTCTTCGCCCACATGCAGCGCACGTGCGTTGCGCAGAATCGAGAATACCAGGTTAGTGATATGCACCGAGTCGTCGGTGTTCAGCTGCTGTAAACGCCCGGCATTATCAATTTGTCCGTTAACGAAAAGAATATCGCGCAGGACGGCAAACAGGTTGGCCTGTAGCGCACGAATCAGGCGTCCATCAACGAAGGCATCTTCAGGGGGATTAATCAGTTCAAGCTTTACGCCGCGTTCACGGCGCAGCACATTGATATCGAAACTTTCAAAACGGGAGAGTAGCTCCTGGCTGCTATCGGTCTGGCTTCCGGAGTTAAGTACGGCAAGAGAGCAGTTACGGAATAGCTGATAGAGATCGCTGCTGGCTGTGCGCTTCAGCATATCGACTTCCAGTTGGGAAAGCAGGTCCATTGAGCCGAGTGGGCTGATTTGTGTAATCAATTGAACTCCTTTACACCCGCCAGGGTGAGCGGTAACTCCACGGCAGCCGCGACAGGATACATCACGGCCACCCTGGTCATAATCCTGGGCAGCTAAGCCGCTGCCTCCCTTCAGATTAGCCCTGTCTGATGATGTTTAACAACAGGATACGTGCTCAACATGACAATTACTGACGCACCAACCGCGAGCGGCCGGGTTTGAAATCGACGTTGGTTCGCCACGGGTTGATATCCAAACCGCCGCGCCGTGTATAGCGGGCGTAAACGCTCAGGGCTTCCGGCTGGCAGAAGCGCAGAATATCGCTGAAGATACGCTCAACGCACTGTTCGTGAAACTCATTGTGGTGTCGGAATGAGACCAGGTAGCGCAGCAGAGCTTCACGCTGGATGCGCGGACCGCGATAGCTGATTTGCACCGATCCCCAGTCAGGCTGGTTGGTGATCAGGCAGTTGGATTTCAGCAGATGGCTGACCAGTTGCTCTTCCACGATGTCACCGTCGGTAGCATCACGCAGATAGTCGGCGTTAAATTCATAGCTGTCGATAACGATGTCCTGCTCATCAATACAGTAGCCATCGAAGTGGCCAATTGGCTGGCCTTCCACTTCCTGCAGGCGGAACAGTGCGACACTGACTTCGCCTTCGGCGCAGGCGCTGAGATCGCGTTCCAGCGTACGGCGGACTTCCCCCCAGTCGCTGAACTGAGTCTGGTTAAAGCTGTTGAGATACAGTTTGAAGCTTTTGGATTCGATCAGATTTACGCTGTCTGCCGACAGTGAAACTTCCCCGACGGCAACCTGCGGCAGCCCCTTGCAGTTTAGCCAGGACAATTCATACAGCGTCCAGATATCTGCGCCGCTAAAAGGCAGATTATCAGGATACAACCCCAGAGGTTCACGATTCAGGCTGCGCGGAACCGCCTGCAGCAGCGCAGGCTGGTAGCTGTCGTGGTATTCTGTTGGTTTACCCAGCGTCAGGCCCTCAAGTGCCTGATGATTGTTGTAGCGAGACATCGTGTTACCTTATCGCCCGTACTGGCAGGCGCTGTTGCGAATTCGTCGGTCATCCGTCCGGAGGTGCTCCGGGCAATAGTGGGCGCTAGTGTACCTCAGCCAGGAAAGAGTGAAAAAAGAATGATTGAACAAACCCCCCAGGCGTTAAATGATTTTACCCTGCGTTACTGTGAACAGTGGCAGCAGCAGACCGGTCATGCACCAGCCAGTAGCGATCTTTACGGTATTCCCTCACCGTGTATTGTGGCAACCCATGAAGATGAAGTGTGGTGGTTGCCCCAGCCCTTCACGCTGCCAAAAAATCTGGATGCGGTTGAACGTGCACTCGATATTGAACTTCAGCCCGAAGTTGCGGCGTTCTATACCGCACAATTTGCCGGTGATATGGCCGGAACTTATGACGGAAGGGCGCTGTCTTTAGTACAAGTGTGGAGCGTAGAGGACTTTACCCGCGTTCAGGAGAACCTGATCGGCCATCTGGTCATGAAGCGGCGTTTGAAGCATTCCCCGACTTTATTTATCGCAACTACTGAGTCTGAGCTGGAAGTGGTCTCGATATGTAATCTCAGCGGTGAGGTCATCATTGAACAGTTAGGCACACAGAAAAAGCAGGTAATCGCGCCCTCTCTTGAGAGTTTTCTTAATTATTTACAACCCCATACCTCAGCTTCTTAAGACTGTGGTGATCCTTTTTGTGAGAGATGTCTTACGCCAGATGTAAGAGATCGCTATGGATCGCCCAGACATTTCATGCATCATAAAAACAATATTCAAATATATCATGATGTTATGATTTATTTCTTGAGCTTTCTCCGTTCAATCAACGAAAAAGGGCTCAAAGGTATCTTGTTTGCTTATCTCAGTCTGGCAAACTTATCTCCGTCACGAAGGACACTCAGAACATCGAGATGAACGTCAGGATGATGTGCTCATGGAACGAGTGGGACCCATCGGGATGATGATGCAGGGAAAGGCTTCACAGATGAAGCGAGGACACCTCAGGATGAGGTAAGGGACACCTCCAGGACGGAGAATGTGAGCCGCACAGGATGGCGGTGGTTATGGATATCAAAGGATTACTGCCAGGAAGGCATTCGCTCAGGATAGCGCATGGAAAAGTTTTCATGGAT
Source organism: Erwinia sp. GW821-FHT03D09 (assembly GCF_059420805.1). NCBI lineage: Bacteria > Pseudomonadati > Pseudomonadota > Gammaproteobacteria > Enterobacterales > Erwiniaceae > Erwinia > Erwinia sp. GW821-FHT03D09. The sequence continues at coordinate 100,371 of NZ_JBWKUK010000006.1, read as the reverse complement.
GAGCAGGGAGCATTAAGGTAGCAGGATAGCTGCAAACGAACCGGGAGCACTGTTTTTACAGTGCTCCCTTTTTTTATGCCTGTTTTTCAGGGGGTGAGCGTCTAATCTTAACGTGATGGCGGGAGTTGCGGCTCTCACCGCGATAGGTATATTCTTTGCGCCCTTTTCCTGGCACATTTCTAAGAGGTGAATCATGAGCCGTGAACTCGAAGTTCAGGAACGTTTGCAGGCCATTGAGCAGCAGCTTAAGTCCTGTGGCCTGTGGCAATCCTACGCTCCTGATAGCGAGGCCTTTGCCAGCGTAGAACCTTTCTGTGTGGATACCATGACCCCGCCGCAGTGGCTGCAGTGGATTTTCCTGCCGCGTATGCAGGCGCTGCTGGATGCAGGAGCGCCTTTGCCGGTGACGCTGGCTATCGCCCCTTATTATGAAGTGGCGCTGGAAGGCGACATCCTGCAGCGCGCGCAGCTGCTGCACTGCCTGAATGCCATTGACCAGCTGTTTGAGTCACCGAACTGATGCTGGAAATTATCTATCAGGATCGCTGGCTGGTAGCCGTCAATAAACCTTCCGGCTGGCTGGTGCACCGTAGCTGGCTGGATCGCCACGAAACAGTATTTGTGATGCAGACGGTGCGCGATCAAATCGGCCAGCACGTTTACACCGTTCATCGGCTCGATCGCCCCACTTCGGGCGTCCTGCTGATGGCACTGTCGAGCGAAACGGCCCGCCTGCTGTCGCAGCAGTTTGAGCAGCATCAAATCCAGAAAATCTATCATGCCGTGGTGCGTGGCTGGCTGGAGGGGGATGAACTGCTGGATTATCCTCTGACCGAAGAGCTGGACAAAATTGCCGACAAATTTAGCCAGCCGGATAAAGCCCCCCAGCCTGCCACAACGCACTGGCGCGGCGTGGCAACCACCGAACAGCCGATAGCGGTCAGCCGCTATCCCAGCTCACGCTATTCGCTGGTGGAAATGCTGCCGCAGACCGGCCGTAAACACCAGCTTCGTCGCCATATGACCCACCTTCGGCACCCGATTATCGGCGACAGTGCCCACGGTGATTTGAAGCAAAACCGCAGCGCGGCGCAGCATTTTGGTATGAACCGGCTGATGCTGCATGCCAGCAAACTAGAGTTAGCTCATCCAGTCACCGGTGAGCCGCTTGAACTGCGTGCCGGGCTGGACGGGGTATGGCAGCGGGCAATGCAGCAGTTTGGCTGGCAGAATTATCTCCCTGAGGTTCCCAGGGTTGAGTTAAACGAGGAAACCCCGCAGGATAGTGGGCAAATTTAGCATCCGGAGAGAATGATGGCTGAGGTAGGCATTTTTGTTGGTACGGTATACGGAAACGCGCTGTTGGTGGCTGAAGAAGCAGAGCCGCTGCTGGCAGAAGCCGGTCACCAGGTGAAGATTTTTGAAGATCCTAAGCTGGATGACTGGAAGCGCTATGAAGGACAGGTCGCGCTGGTGATTACATCCACAACCGGGCAGGGTGATTTGCCGGACAGTATCGCATCGTTATTCCATGGTATTAAAGACAGCCTCGGCTACCAGCCAACCCTGCGTTACGGCGTTATTGCGCTGGGTGACAGCAGCTATGACGATTTCTGCGGTGCGGGCAAGAAATTTGACGCACTGTTGCAGGAACAAAGCGCCGTTCGTGTTGGCGATATGCTGCTGGTGGATGCCGGTGAAAACCCGGAGCCGGAAGAAGTGACCTCGCCGTGGGTGGAGCAGTGGGCTAAGCTGATTAGCTAGTCAATGCTCATCGGGCGGCCCAGCCGGGTCGCCCTGCTTTCATCCGCTGATGGGATAGCCTGTGAAAATTGTTATCGCTCCAGACTCTTACAAAGAAAGCCTCTCTGCACTGGATGTTGCCTCGCAGATAGAAAAAGGTTTTCGCGAAATATTCCCCCATGCCCACTACGTCAAACTGCCGGTTGCCGATGGCGGTGAGGGGACTGTTGAAGCGATGGTTGCCGCGACGGAGGGGAAAATCATCCCGCTTCGCGTTACCGGTCCGCTTGGCAATCCCGTTGATGCTTTTTATGGCCTTTCCGGTGACGGGTGCTGCGCAATTATTGAAATGGCGGCGGCCAGTGGACTGGAACAGGTTCCGCCCGCCAGTCGTGATGTCCTGCGTGCCACCAGCTGGGGAACCGGTGAGCTGATCCGCCACGCGCTGGACAGCGGTATTGAACATTTGATTATCGGTATTGGCGGCAGCGCGACCAACGACGGTGGTGCCGGTATGGTGCAGGCTCTGGGTGCAAAACTGCTTAATAATCAGGGCGAGGAAATTGGCCCCGGGGGTGCTGCACTGGCCCAGCTGGCTAATATTGATATCAGTGGGTTTGACCCGCGCATTGCCCGCTGCCGTATCGAGGTTGCCTGCGATGTGACTAACCCGTTGACGGGTGAGCAGGGGGCTTCGGTGGTATTTGGTCCGCAAAAGGGTGCAACCCCGCAGCATGTTCGCCAGTTAGATGCGGCACTGGTGCATTTTGCCGCGATAATCCAGCGGGATCTGGCGGTGGATGTAGTTAACATTCCCGGCGGCGGTGCCGCAGGTGGCATGGGGGCCGGGCTGTATGCTTTTTGCCGGGCCGCGCTGCGCCCGGGCATTGAGATCGTGACCGATGCCCTCGGGCTGGATGAGATTGTTCGGGATGCCACGCTGGTGATCACCGGTGAAGGGCGCATAGACAGTCAAACCATTCACGGTAAGGTGCCGGTCGGCGTGGCGCGCATTGCCAAACGTTACAATAAACCGGTGATTGCTATTGCCGGCAGTCTGACGAGTGATGTTGGCGTTGTGCATCAGCACGGTCTTGATGCCGTATTCAGTGTGATTTATCGGATTTGTAGCCTTGATGAGGCGCTAGAGGAAGCGGCAGAAAACGTGCGTTTGACCGCACGCAATGTCGCGGCAACGCTGTCCGCCGGACGGGGTGTTTCCGTCAACTGAACAGCGTAGATCTGAACCCGCCGCGCTCAGCGGGCTCAGGTTCAGGATATTTTCAACTGTTTTCTGGCCAGCTGCGCCACGTTATCCATCTCATCCAGCAGCTCGAGCAATTCAGGCTCAATGGCGGTGATATCCTCATGTTTCATTAAACTCTGCTCCAGCTCCTGACAAAGCTTTTTCATATGCGGCACGCCGCTGTAGCTGGCGCTACCGTGCAGTTTATGAATGATGTCGCGCAGGCCTGCCGGGTTATTGGTTTCCATATACTGCTCCACCAGCGTGCGGACCTCCGGCAGGAAATCTACCAGCATTTGCAGCAGATCGCGTGCCAGATCGGGTTTATTCGCAGCCTGACGTAACGCCAGTGCCCAGTCTAGCGATACGGGGCCACCTTGTGGCAGCAGCAGGGTTTCTTTCCTGGCGGGTAGATAACGCGCCAGCAGATGACTCAGCTTTTGTTCATCAATCGGCTTGGCCAGATAGTCATTCATACCGGCTTTAGCCAGCTTCTCACGTTCGCCTTCCAGTGCGTGTGCCGTGACGGCAACAATCGGCGTGTTCTGATGCTGAGGTAATTCGCGTATGACCTCACTCGTACGGATACCGTCGATATCCGGCATCTGAATATCCATCAGGATAATATCCAGATTCTGCTGCCTTGCCTGTTGAATAGCCGATTCTCCGCTGTCGCACAGGACGATATGTTCCACCAGCTCTTCCAGCAGTGCACCGATGAGCTTCAGATTAGCCGGGTTATCATCTACAGCCATAACGCGGATCGACAGGCGGGAGCTGCCGGACTGAGGGGGAATGTCGCGCGTGTGGTGCTCCACCAGGATTGGCAGCAGGCGGGCCATAGAAAGGGGCTTGATGAGACAGGCGGTTACACCGCGCGCTTTCAGCTGTTCAGCATAGATTTGCATCTGGAAAGGCAGCGCCAGGATCAGGCTGTCGGCGCGCTGTAGCATTGGCGACAGCTGTTCACAGGTGATTTCCTCGGTGTTATGTACGTCAATCGGTAATCCGAGCAGCAGCACATCGTAATGCGTTTCCTGTAAACCGGCGAGCGACGGACTGTAACTGACTTTCATCGGCGTAGCACTCAGCATATCCAGCATCGCCTGAGCCGCGGCAGTATTTGATTCAACATAGGCCAGGTGCTGGCCTGTAAGGCAGTCGAGCATGTGGGGATCGCTGGCGGCGTTCGGGTTCAGCTCCAGATTAACGTGGAACCAGAAGGTGGAGCCGTGATTCAGTCGGCTGTGGAAGGAAATTTCTCCGCCCATTTCATTCACCAGCTTTTGCGTGATGACCAGCCCCAGGCCGGTGCCTCCATGACGGCGGGAAATGCTGGCATCCGCCTGGCGGAAGGCCTGGAACAGCTGCGATTGCTGTTTTTCAGAAATGCCGATGCCGGTATCATGGATTTGCACTTCCAGTTCCATGCGATTGTTGCTTAACGCGCGTTTCTCCACGCGGATATCGATATTGCCGCGCTCGGTAAATTTTATCGCATTACCGAGCAGGTTCACAATAATCTGCTGCATACGTAGCGGGTCACCGATGGCGTTATCCGGTACGTCACTCTGAATATTCAGCGTCAGCTCCAGCCCTTTCTCATGGGCCGACTGCGCCAGCAGTACTACCACTTCATCCAGCGTGGCGCGCAGCGGGAACGGAATGGTTTCCAGCACCAGCTTACCGGCCTCAAGCTTGGAGAAGTCCAGCACGTCGTTAATGATGCTCAGCAAGTTATTGGCCGACCGCTCGATGGTATTCAGATAGTCGCGTTGGGTTGAGTTGAGCGTGGTTTTCAGCGTCTGGCGGGTAAAACCGATCACCCCGTTAAGCGGTGTACGCAGTTCGTGGGACATATTGGCAAGGAATTCAGACTTAATTCGTGCCGCTTCCTGCGCCCGTTTTTTTGCCAGATCCAGTTCGACGTTTTGAATTTCCATCTGCTCAAGCGTTTCACGCAGATCGGAGGTGGCCTGATCGATATTCTGCTGCATCTCTTCGTGATAGGCCGTCAGCGACATGGCCATCGAATTTATGCCGTTTTTCAGTACATCCAGCTCGCCGAGCATGTAGCCCTCCATCCGGCTGTCGAGCTGGCCGCGGCGGATGCGGTCTACGGTACTAACCATATTGCGAATTGGTCCCGTCACATCGCGCATCAGGCGATAGGCAAACAGCATGGCGATACAGAGGCAGAGCAGCACCAGCAGAGTGGAGATAAACACCTCTTTATACTGCTGTAGTCTGACGGATTGCAGATCGAGTTCAATCGCAACGTAGCCCAGCGGATTACCAGTTGGTTTGGCATCCCAGCCTGGCGACTCGTCCGGATAGTAGCTTTCCGACAGGATCGGCGTTCGCAGGATCACCGAATTACCGTGACGTTCTTTCAGGTAGCGAGCAGTGAGCGGCGTATTCTCAGGCAAGCGCAGCAGATCGGGGTTTCGCAGGTAGTTTGACGTCACAAACAGCCTGTTGTGATCGTCGAAAACGGAAATAGCCCGAACAATATCTGAATGGCGCCGATGGAGCAGGCTGACCAGCTGGCGAACCGATTCACGGCTGCGGAAGGTCATGCCATATTCGCTGGATACCGCCAGTGGCTCAATAATGTTGATCCCGGCGTCGGTGAGTTGGCTCTGTAATTCGTTATAGCGGTTGACCACAAAAAACGTTGAGAGCAGCAGTCCGATCATCAGCGTTGGTGCCAGGATCAGAATCATCATTCGCGCCCGCAGGCTGTATTTAGTCATAGTATTCCCTGTGAGAAACGGCTTGCTCCACTTTCCTGCGACATTTTATCCTGTACAGGTCGAATTCCATCACTCGCCAGGGTAGGCTACGCCGATTTTTTTCGGCACTACGTTTGAGAAGCAATGAAATAATGGCGCAATTCTACTCTGCAAAACGGCGCGTGACGACCCGCCAGAAAATAACAGTTGTCGTTAATGACCTTGATGCATTTGGTCAGGGCGTGGCACGCCATAATGGCAAAGCGCTTTTTGTGCAGGGAGCACTACCTGGTGAACAGGTTGAAGTTGAAATCAGTGAAGATAAGCGCCAGTACTCCCGGGGTTCGGTTAAGCGAATTCTCGCGGCCAGCCCACAGCGTGTTCAGCCCTGCTGTCCGCATTATAGTCGCTGCGGCGGCTGCCAGCAGCAGCATGTACCGGTTGAGTTACAGCAGCAAAGTAAAGCCAGCGCGCTGGCACATATGCTTTCAAAGGAGAGCGGTTCACCGGTTGCGGTGGATGATATTATTTCCGGCCAGGCGTGGGGCTATCGGCGGCGCGCGCGTCTGAGCCTGAATTATCAGGTAAAAACGCAAACTCTGCAGATGGGGTTTCGCGAGCAGGCCTCCAGTGATTTGGTCAGTATCACCCAGTGCCCCATTTTGAAGCCCGAACTTAATGCGTTAATTCAGCCGCTCCATCTATTGTTAAGCGGGTTGCAGGCCGTCAGGCGACTTGGCCACGTTGAACTGGTGCTGGCAGATAACGGTCCGCTGCTGGTTTTGCGTCATCTTGATGCACTCAGCGCTGCAGATCGTCAAAAACTGGAACAGTTTTCGCATAAACATCAACTGTTGCTGTTTCTTGCGCCGGATAGTGAGACTCTGGAGCAACTTAACGGAGAAATGCCGGTTATCCATTCCGGTCCGTTAGGTTTGACCTTCAGTCCGCGAGATTTTATCCAGGTTAACGATGAAGTTAATCAGCAGATGGTGGCCCGTGCGCTGGCGTGGCTGGATCTGCAACCGCAGGATCGGGTGCTGGATCTGTTCTGCGGAATGGGAAATTTTACCCTGCCTATGGGAAATTTGGCTGAAAATGTCGTGGGTGTGGAGGGTGTTGCAGCATTAGTGGCAAAGGCTGCGTATAATGCAGCATTAAATAATCTGAACAATGTCGCGTTTTACCAGCATAACCTTGAAGAAGACGTGACAAGTCAGCCCTGGGCTGGCGAAGGATTCAATAAGGTGTTACTGGACCCGGCGCGCGCCGGAGCGGCCGGAGTGATGGAGCATATTGTTAAACTTGCGCCGGAACTCGTGGTCTATGTTTCCTGTAACCCGACAACACTTGCCAGGGACAGTCAGGTACTCCTGAAGTCCGGCTACCAATTGGAGCGGGTGACAATGCTCGATATGTTTCCACATACCGGGCATCTGGAATCCATGGTGCTGTTTAGCCGAAAATAAGCCCTGAACGGGGCTATGCCAGGAGAGGATATGGTTGCGGTAAGAAGTGCACATTTGAATACGGCTGGCGAGTTTGCCCTCGACCAATGGATCACCAGTCTGGGCATCTCTAACCAGCAGTCATGTGAACGACTGGCCGATACCTGGCGCTATTGTGAAACCGCGACCAAAGGGCACCCCGATGCCGCGCTGCTGCTGTGGCGTGGTGTTGAAATGGTGGAAATTCTCTCCATGCTCAGCATGGACAATGAGACATTACGTGCGGCGCTGCTGTTCCCGCTGGCCGATGCCAATGTCGTCACCGAAGACGTGCTGGAAGAGCATTTCGGTAAGCCTATCGTCTCGCTGGTCCACGGCGTGCGTGATATGGATGCTATTCGCCAGCTGAAAGCCACCCATAACGACTCCATGGCCTCTGAACAGGTCGATAACGTTCGCCGCATGCTGCTGGCGATGGTGGAAGATTTCCGCTGCGTGGTGATTAAGCTGGCTGAACGTATTGCGCACCTGCGCGAGGTCAAGGACGCGCCGGAAGATGAGCGCGTACTGGCGGCGAAAGAGTGTACCAATATCTATGCTCCGCTGGCTAACCGCCTGGGGATTGGCCAGCTGAAGTGGGAACTGGAAGATTTCTGCTTCCGCTATCTGCACCCTGATGAATACAAACGTATTGCTAAACTGCTGCACGAACGTCGTATCGATCGCGAAGATTATATTGATACGTTCGTGCAGTCGCTGCGGGATGAAATCGTCAAAGAGGGTGTTAAGGCCGAGGTGTATGGTCGCCCGAAACACATCTACAGCATCTGGCGTAAGATGCAGAAAAAATCGCTGGCCTTCGATGAGCTGTTCGACGTGCGCGCGGTGCGCATCGTGGCCGAACGCCTGCAGGACTGCTACGGCGCGCTGGGGATTGTGCATACCCTTTATCGCCATCTTCCCAGCGAATTTGATGACTATGTCGCTAACCCAAAACCGAACGGCTACCAGTCGATCCATACTGTGGTGCTGGGGCCGAAAGGCAAAACCGTTGAAATTCAAATTCGTACCCGCCAGATGCATGAAGATGCCGAGCTGGGCGTGGCGGCGCACTGGAAGTATAAAGAGGGCGGAACGGGCGGCAGCGTGCGTGGTGCGTCCGGCCATGAAGAGCGTATTGCCTGGCTGCGTAAGCTGATTACCTGGCAGGAAGAGATGGCCGATTCCGGCGAAATGCTCGACGAAGTGCGCAGCCAGGTGTTCGACGATCGGGTATATGTGTTTACCCCGAAAGGCGATGTGGTGGATCTGCCCGCCGGTTCTACGCCGCTGGACTTCGCTTATCATATTCACAGCGATATCGGCCACCGCTGCATCGGTGCCAAAATCGGTGGCCGCATTGTGCCGTTCACCTATCAGCTGCAGATGGGCGATCAGATCGATATCATCACCCAGAAGCAGCCGAATCCGAGCCGCGACTGGCTGAACCCTAACCTTGGTTACGTCACTACCAGCCGCGGGCGTTCGAAGATCCATGCCTGGTTCCGCAAGCAGGATCGCGACAAGAATATTATTGCCGGTCGGCAGATCCTGGATAATGAACTGGATCATCTGGATATCAATCTGAGGGACGCAGAGAAACTGCTGCTGCCGCGCTACAACTTCAACACGCTCGATGAACTGCTGGCGGCTATTGGCGGTGGCGATGTGCGCCTCAATCAGATGAGCAACTATCTGCAGTCGAAGCTGAATAAGCCGAGTGCGGAAGAAGAAGATCGCGAAGCACTGCGCCAGCTGACTCAGAAAACCTCGAACAGCGTGCCGCGCAGTAAAGAGAGCGGCAGGGTGGTTGTCGAGGGGGTTGGCAATCTGATGCACCATATTGCTCGCTGTTGCCAGCCGATCCCGGGCGATGACATTACCGGATTTATCACTCAGGGCCGCGGCATTTCGATTCACCGCGCCGACTGCGATCAGCTGGCCGATCTGATGTCGCACGCGCCGGAGCGTATTGTGGATGCGGTCTGGGGGGAAACCTATTCCAGCGGTTATTCACTGGTGGTACGGGTGACGGCTAACGATCGCAGCGGTTTGCTGCGTGATATCACCACGATTCTGGCCAACGAGAAGGTCAACGTGCTGGGCGTTTCCAGCCACAGCGATACTCGTAAGCAGCTGGCGACGATTGATATGGATATTGAGATTTACAATCAGCAGGTGCTGAGCCGGGTGCTGGCGCGGTTGAATCAGGTACCGGATATTATTGATGCGAAGCGGCTGCACTAATAATCGGGGATAATTTTCTGGTTGCGTCGTGGTGGTATGTTGATCGTCGCGGTACGATCGGCGGCTGGCTTATCGGTGCAGGCGGACTTCGCGGACTCGCCGTGAATACCTCCCTGTAGGCTCGACGGGCGCGTCCTTGCGCCCGACGGTCCGCGAAGTCCGCCTGCACCGATTGCTTAACGACTTTTGTGTTGCTGCGAGTTAAACCGAATTTTCTCTGTTGGCCTGACTTTTCTTTGAAAGTATCTCGTTGCAGTGAACCCATTGTCGGTTGGCTGTTTAAGCGTTATTGCTGTCTCACTTTTTCCAGAACCCGTAATAGCCAACCGGCACCACTTTGATTGATCGTCACGGCACGATATCTCTGCAAGGTAAGCTCCAGCGCCAGATAAGTCTGGCCTACGCAACGGACATGGCATCAATATGTACCCACTTTTTTGCTACAATCCCGCAATCGCTAACCGTACAGGCCTGTAGTTTTTTGCTCGCAGCGACACGATGATATGAAGGTGAATGTTCTGCCCCATAACGGTCGCCCGGGCACGAAACGGGTAGCGGCATCAAGCCCAATAACGGTTATTCTCATTCCATTGATTATTCCAATAACAAGGACTCACTACTATGAACGCTCTTGATCACCTGCTGGACATCATGAAAACCCTGCGCGATCCGGAACACGGCTGCCCGTGGGATCGCCAGCAAACCTATGCCACCATCGCCCCCTATACCCTGGAAGAAACCTATGAAGTTATCGACGCCATCGACCGCGCCGATTTCGACGACCTCCGCGGTGAACTCGGCGATCTGCTGTTCCAGGTGGTATTTTACGCTCAAATAGCGCAGGAAGAAGGACGCTTTAACTTCGACGATATCTGTAACGCGATCAGCGATAAGTTGGAGCGCCGCCATCCGCATATCTTTGCCGGTGCTGAAGTAGCCGACAGTGCGGAAGCGCTGGTGAACTGGGAAAAAATCAAAAGCGACGAGCGTGCGGAAAAAGCGCAGTACTCGGTACTGGACGATATTCCGCAGGCGCTGCCTGCGTTGATGCGTGCGCATAAAATCCAGAAACGCTGTAACAGCGTTGGGTTTGACTGGGATACGCTGGGGCCGGTGCTGGGTAAAGTCTATGAAGAGATTGATGAAGTGATGCACGAAGCCCGGCAGGCGGTTGTCGATCAGGACAAGCTGGAAGAGGAGATCGGCGATCTGCTGTTTGCGACGGTGAACCTGTCGCGTCATCTGGGTAAAAAGGCAGAAACCGCGCTGCAAAAAGCCAATATCAAGTTTGAGCGTCGATTCCGTCAGGTTGAACAAATTATCGCCGAACAGGGGCTGGAAACGCCGCAGGCCACGCTGGAACAGATGGAAGCGGCCTGGCAGCAGGTGAAAGCAACGGAATAATTGGCTGACACGATTCAACAAAAATGTGACGCACATCAACATCCTGAATTAAGAAATCAGGTAGTCTCAGAGTGATAAAAGCGGTGGAATAGTCACAACATGGAAACGATTAATTGTCGGCAACAGGGGTTTCGGGTATACTGTTTTCCCGTCCTGGTTATTCATTCCATCGTCTTTAAACCTACATTCTCAGGTTCAGCATGACAACGAACTATATATTTGTGACCGGCGGGGTCGTTTCCTCTCTGGGTAAAGGCATTGCCGCAGCCTCCCTGGCCGCCATCCTCGAAGCGCGTGGTCTTAACGTGACCATCATGAAGCTGGACCCGTACATCAACGTGGACCCAGGTACCATGAGCCCAACTCAGCACGGCGAAGTGTTCGTCACTGATGACGGTGCGGAAACCGATCTGGATCTCGGTCACTACGAGCGCTTCATCCGTACCAAGATGAGCCGTCGTAACAACTTCACTACCGGCCGTATTTACTCTGAAGTCCTGCGCAAAGAGCGTCGCGGCGACTATCTGGGCGCGACCATTCAGGTGATCCCGCATATCACCAATGCCATCAAAGAACGCATCATTGAAGGTGGTGAAGGCCACGATGTCGTGCTGGTGGAAATTGGCGGTACCGTGGGTGACATCGAATCCCTGCCGTTCCTCGAAGCGATCCGCCAGATGGCGGTAGACGTGGGCCGTGAACACACCATGTATATGCACCTGACTCTGGTGCCGTATATGGCGGCAGCGGGCGAGGTGAAAACCAAGCCTACTCAGCATTCAGTGAAAGAACTACTGTCTATCGGTATTCAGCCTGACGTGCTGATTTGCCGTTCAGATCGCGCCGTACCGGCTAACGAACGTGCGAAAATCGCCCTGTTCTGTAACGTACCGGAAAAAGCGGTTATCTCACTGAAAGATGTTGATTCCATCTACAAAATTCCGGGCATGCTGAAGTCTCAGGGCCTGGATGATTACATCTGCAAACGCTTCAACCTGAACGCACCGGAAGCCAACCTGGCCGAATGGGAGCAGGTGATTTACGAAGAAGCCAATCCGGGCGGCGAAGTGAACATCGGTATGGTCGGCAAATATGTCGAACTGCCTGACGCTTACAAATCCGTGATCGAAGCGCTGAAACACGGTGGCCTGAAAAACCGTGTAACCGTCAACATCAAACTGATCGATTCGCAAGATGTTGAAACACGCGGTGTAGAAGTGCTGAAAGATCTGGATGCTATCCTTATCCCTGGTGGCTTCGGCTATCGCGGTGTGGAAGGCAAGCTGATGACCGCGCAGTACGCTCGCGAAAACAACATCCCTTACCTGGGCATTTGCCTGGGTATGCAGGTTGCGCTGATGGAGTTCGCACGTAATGTTGCCCATATGGAAGGCGCTAACTCTACCGAGTTCGTACCGGACTGTAAGTATCCGGTTGTTGCGCTGATCACCGAATGGCGTGACGAAGAAGGCAACGTTGAGCAGCGTACCGAGCAGAGCGATCTGGGCGGCACCATGCGCCTGGGCAGCCAGCAGTGCCAGCTGACCGACGATAGCCTGGTGCGCAAGCTGTACGGCAGCGATACCATCGTTGAGCGTCACCGTCATCGTTATGAAGTCAACAATATGCTATTGAAGCAGATTGAAGCAGCGGGGTTACGTGTTGCAGGCCGCTCCGGGGATGACCAGCTGGTTGAGATTATTGAAATTCCTAACCACCCATGGTTTGTTGCGTGTCAGTTCCATCCGGAATTCACCTCAACACCTCGTGACGGACACCCGCTGTTCAGTGGCTTTGTAAAAGCCGCCAGCGAGTACCAAAAGCGTTTGGCAAAATAAGTATTTTCATAACCGCCTGATCCCGCAGGGTTTCAGGTGGTGTGTCTAAGTTTAAGCTAACTTGTACTGAGGAAAAACTAATGTCCAAAATCGTTAAAGTCATCGGTCGCGAAATCATCGACTCCCGTGGAAACCCGACCGTTGAAGCCGAAGTGCATCTGGAAGGCGGTTTCGTTGGTCTGGCAGCGGCACCATCAGGTGCATCTACCGGTTCTCGCGAAGCGCTGGAACTGCGTGACGGTGACAAATCTCGTTTCCTGGGTAAAGGGGTGACTAAAGCCGTTGCTGCCGTTAACGGTCCTATCGCTGAAGCGGTAACCGGTAAAGACGCAAAAGACCAGGCGAACATCGACAAGATTATGATCGATCTGGACGGTACCGAGAACAAATCCAAGTTTGGCGCTAACGCCATTCTGGCTGTTTCTCTGGCTGCTGCTAAAGCTGCAGCTGCCTCTAAAGGTCAGCCACTGTACGAGCACATTGCTGAACTGAACGGCACCCCGGGCAAATTCTCTATGCCACTGCCAATGATGAACATCATCAACGGTGGTGAGCACGCCGACAACAACGTCGATATCCAGGAATTCATGATTCAGCCTGTTGGCGCGAAAACCATCAAAGAAGCGATCCGCATCGGTTCTGAAGTTTTCCACAACCTGGCGAAAGTTCTGAAAGCAAAAGGCCTGAACACCGCTGTGGGTGATGAAGGTGGCTATGCGCCAAACCTGGGTTCTAACGCAGAAGCACTGGCTGTTATCGCTGAAGCGGTAAAAGCAGCAGGCTACGAGCTGGGCAAAGATGTTACCCTGGCGATGGACTGTGCGGCTTCTGAGTTCTACAAAGACGGTAAATACGTGCTGGCTGGCGAAGGCAATAAAGCCTTCACTTCTGAAGAGTTCACTCACTTCCTGGAAGACCTGACCAAACAGTACCCAATCGTATCTATCGAAGACGGTCTGGACGAATCTGACTGGGCTGGTTTCGCATACCAGACCAAAGTGCTGGGCGACAAAATCCAGCTGGTGGGTGACGACCTGTTCGTAACCAACACCAAGATCCTGAAAGAAGGCATCGAGAAAGGCATCGCTAACTCCATCCTGATCAAATTCAACCAGATCGGTTCTCTGACCGAAACTCTGGCTGCGATCAAAATGGCGAAAGACGCTGGCTACACCGCGGTGATCTCTCACCGTTCAGGTGAAACCGAAGATGCAACTATCGCTGACCTGGCGGTAGGTACTGCAGCGGGCCAGATCAAAACCGGTTCTATGAGCCGTTCTGACCGTGTTGCTAAGTACAACCAGCTGCTGCGTATCGAAGAAGCGCTGGGCAACCGTGCGCCATTCAACGGCCTGAAAGAAGTTAAAGGTCAGTAATGACCGATGGTTCGCAGCGGCCCACGCGGCTGCGAACGCATTGAAAAAGCCCCGTCCTGTGACGGCAATGCCGTTTATTTAAACTGAGCGGCATATCTGTTCCGGATAGTGGGTTTTTAATATCTCAACCGCCCTCGGCCTTTATGGTCGGGGGCGTTTTATTATGAACAGTGCTTCCAGATTTCCCCGCGGATGCTCCCCGTCTTTTCGATATTTTGCCCGGCGAAGCTACATTACCCAGTTCTATCATTTCCGTTGCGATAATAAGCCCTTTGATTGAGAGATTGTCAGGGTTCTTATATGATGCGTTGATCTTATAACCATATACTTCATGATGGATTATGGCTGCGGGATTTTTTTGTATCACCCGGATAAAACCACCTGCGGCGGGCGGAGTGAATAAACGACTGATTGTGGGTGTGATTGCGGCTGCGGCCTGCGGTTATCTACTCTGGCAGTATCTGACGCCGGTTGAGATTGTAGCTGTTCATGATGACGATACTCGTCAGACATTTTCCATATCTGAAGAGCCGTCAGATAGCCTGGTGGGAAGCCAATAAGGACATGATCCAGAGGCAAAATACGGTATACCAGGTAAAGATAGTGATGGCAGTTATAGCGTGGTTATTATGGACTTTGGTGATGGATATCGTATTGACGGTGGTACGGATCAAGATTCAGATCTGCTTTGCTTTGATGAAATGCCTGTAGAACCCCGATGTGTTGAAAAAATCCCCGCTTATGGATTGATTGGAGCCCAAATACGGGGCTGTTTTATCGATAATCATGCCTGTTCATAAAAGATCTTCTTGAGATACTTTTTCGCGCGTATTCTCATGTCCTGTAAAAAAACACCGCTACCACTGGTAGTTCGCTTGCCGGAATTCAGATCTACCCACTCATTATTCCGATGGTAACTGTTGAAGCAGTTAAGGATCGGTTAACCGATCCTTAACTGAAAGGTATTGCGTCCTGTGGCGGGGCTTATTTACGTCTGGCTGGTGCGATTGCCAGGCGATAATTTGTGCATTTAGCCGACTACTGCGGCCACTTCATTTCGCCCTTCAGCACTTTGGCACTCAGTTCCAGTGAAGACTCATCCTTCAGCTGTGGATAATGCTGCTTCATCGCTTTGATGAAGGCCTGCGAATCTTTGGTTTTCGCCAGTTCTGCCTCAGCCGTTTGCAGATAGCGCAGGGTGAAATTGACCGAGGCGACGCTCTCATTGGCACCCGGCAGGAAGTGCCCCGGTATCACGCGGGTCGGCTTCAGCGCCTTGATATCTTCCAGCTTCTGCTGCCAGGCCGAGCGTTCTTCTTTGCTCTGCGCATCCGCCAGCCAGACGTGAATATTGTTACCCGATACCACCACGCCACCCAGCACGGTTTTCAGCGCGGGAACCCACAGATAGCTGTTGTGCGGCTGTGGCCCCTTGAGGCCTTTAATCTGTACCGCCTCGCCATCAACCTTAAAGCTGTCGCCCTGAATCACCTCGGGGACGATCAGCGACTGTGGCGCGTTGTCGCCCATCTTCGGCCCCCAGAAAGCCAGCTTGCCGTCTTTGGTCTGCTTGATCAGCTCAACGGTCGGCGCTGTGGCCACAATTTTCGCGTCCGGGAAGGCGCGATGAAGCGTATCCAGCCCGAAATAGTAATCCGGATCGGACTGGCTGATAAAGATGGTGGTCAGGCGCTTGCCGCTGGCCTTGATGCGTTTCACCAGCTCTTCAGCATCGTTGCGCTGGAACTGAGCATCGATCAATACGGCTTCGGTCGGGCCGGTGATGATCTCCGATGAAACGGCGAAAATGCTGTTTTCTCCGGGGTTGTAAACGTCAAGGTTGAGCGATTGGGCGGCATACAGCGACGGGCTGGCAGCAAAAGCCAGTAGCAGGGCGAAACGAGTTTTCATTTGAGATGACCTTAAGCGGAAAATAAACAGTGTAGGTTGCATATCCCGTGAAATAAACCGACTATCAGGCAACAAATTGTTGCGTAAATCGGACATATGATGGACAGACTGACGGCGGCAAATGTATTTACCACCATCGTGCAGCGCGGCAGCCTGACGGCGGCGGCGGAGGTGCTGGGCATGTCGCGGGCGATGGTGACCCGCTACCTGAGCGAAATGGAAACGTGGTCCGGCGCGCGGCTGCTGCACCGCAGCACCCGTCGGCTGAGCCTGACCGCCGCCGGAGAGCACGCGCTGGTGCGATGTCGGCAGCTGCTGCAGCTGGCAGGCGAGATAGAACAGAGCAACCAGCCTGGAGGGGAAGCTCTCTCCGGGCTGCTGCGGATTTCCTGCTCACTGTCGCTGGGCAACAGCGTGCTGGCCGCGGCGATAACCGCCTTTCAGCAGCGTTACCCGCGCATTCGCATCGATCTTCACTCCAGCAACCAGCTGGTGAATCTGGTGGAGGAGCGTATCGATCTGGCGCTGCGCATTACCGGCCAGCTGGAGCCGAACCTGATCGCTCGTCCGCTAAACACCTGCGAGTCGGTGATTTGCGCCACGCCGGCTTATCTGGCGCGTGAAGGCACACCACAGCACCCTAAGCAGATGACGCACCACAACTGCCTGACCTATTCGCACTTTGGCAAAAGCCTGTGGAACTTCAGTCGGGGGGAGGAGCACGACACGGTCGCGGTCAGCGGCAGCATTAGCGCCAATGACTCGCTTATACTGCTGAGCGCCACGCTGGCCGGGGCGGGAATTTCTATGCAGCCGCTGCACAGCGTGGGGTCGCTGCTGGAGAGCGGCAGGCTGGTCGCACTGCTGCCGGAATTCCAGCTCGATAGCCTGGGGATTTACGCCATCTATACCTCGCGCCAGCACCAGTCCCGTCAGCTGCGCGCGCTGCTCGATTTCCTGGTGGAATGGTTTGCCGGAGAGGAGGCTATAAGCCGTTTGCAGGGGCTACTTTAATCATCCGCAGAATTTTCTTACGAATTGCTGCGCAGGCTTTGGTTGGTCCCGGGCCGACAATCTGCCATAATCTGCGCCCGTAATTTAACCATCAGCCGAGAAGTCGATGCAGTACCCGATAAATGAAATGTTCCAGACGTTGCAGGGCGAGGGGATTTATACCGGCGTACCGGCAATTTTTATCCGCTTACAGGGCTGCCCGGTAGGGTGCAGCTGGTGTGATACCAAACACACCTGGGATAAGCTGGCCGATCGGGAAACCACGCTGGGCGATGTTCTGCTGAAAACGGTGGAAACCGATGCCTGGGGCGCAGCGAATGCCGACGCGCTGATTGGCGTGATCCGCGGCAACGGCTGGACGGCAAACCATATTGTGATCACCGGCGGCGAGCCGTGCATTCACGATTTGACTCCGCTAACCGCAAGCCTGCAGCAGCAGGGATTCAGCTGCCAGATTGAAACCAGTGGCACGTATACGGTGCGCTGTACGCCGGAAACATGGGTGACGGTATCGCCGAAGGTCAATATGCGCGGTGGGTATGACGTGCTGAATCAGGCGCTGGTGCGTGCGGATGAGGTGAAGCATCCGGTGGCACGTCAGCGTGATGTTGATGCGCTGGATGCACTGCTGGCCACGCTGGATGATGACAAAGCGCGGATTATTGCTCTACAGCCAATCAGCCAGAAAGCGGATGCGACGCAGCTGTGCATCGAGACCTGTATTGCCCGCAACTGGCGGCTGTCGATGCAGACGCATAAATATCTGAATATTGCCTGATGCAGTGGGGGACGCGCGTCTGACAGCGTCCCCCTTATCGCTTACTTACCTGATTTCGCTTTCCAGGCATCATATGCCGATTTAATTTCGGCCTTCGCCGCAGCGGTATCACCGAAACCGTTCAGCTCAACTTTCTTACGCCCGTCCGGCAGCTGCTTGTAGACGCGGAAGAATGCTTCCAGACGTTCCTGCTCGATCCTGGGCAGGTCGCTCATTGATTTAATGTCGTCATAGGTCGGATCGATCTTGCTGGCCGGAACCGCCACGATCTTGTCGTCGGACTCCCCGCCGTCGATCATCTTCAGCACGCCGATCGGGCGCAGTTTGATCAGCGTACCCGGTGCCATCGGTGCACGGGTGTAGAAGATCACGTCCAGCGGATCGCCGTCACCGCCCAGTGACTGGGTCAGCGAGCCGTAGTTGGCCGGATAGGCCACCGGCATGGACTGGAAGCGGTCGGCAACGATAAAGCCGGTTTTCGCATCGGTTTCATACTTGATGATGCCGCCCGCCGGGATTTCGGTCAGCGCGTAGAACTCTTCGGGATTGTTATCCGGCTGAGGGAAGTCGAGGATGTTAATGGTGCTGGCCTGAGCGCAGGCGGAAAAAACCAGAGCGATAACGGAAAGTTTGCTGAAAAGCTTCATTGAGATTCTCTCGATCTTTAGTGGAGAGCGACAGGCTAGAGAGCGGGCGTGACAGGAATATGACAAAATATTTCAAAACACGCCCGCGAACGGGCGTGGGGAAGGGGAGCAATCGCGGATGCAAAACGGGCTGATGATGAAGCCCGCTGCGGATTTATTTGGAGACGTCGGTGCCGAAGTATTTCACTGAAATACGCTGCCAGGTACCGTCGCTCTTGATATCGGCCAGCGCCTTATCAATGGCCTCTTTCAGCTGCGGATTGCCTTTTTCAATCAGAATACCGACCTGTTCGGCATCGGAACGGCTGGTGACGATTTTCACCGGCGCATCCGGCTTATGCTTTTTGAAGTCGAGGAACGACAGGTTGTCGTTGATGGTGGCATCTGCACGGCCCTGAGCCACCAGATCAACCGACTGGTTAAAGCCGTCGGTAGCGACGATGTCTGCGCCGTAACTGCGTGCCAGCTGGGCATAGTTACTGGTCAGGGTGTGCGCAGATTTTTTACCTTTCAGATCCTCGAACGTTTTGATCGTCGTATTATCATCGCGCACAATCAGCGCCGCTTTCGAAGAGAGGTACGGCGTGGAGAAATCATATTTCGCCTGGCGCTCTGGGGTGATCGATACCTGATTGATCACCGCCTCATAGCGTTTGGCGTCCAGGCCGGCGATCAGGCCGTCCCATTTTCCCTCAACGAATTCAGCTTTCACCTTCAGGCGCTTCGCCACTTCGCGGCCAATATCAACGTCAAAACCGGTTAACGCGCCCGAAGCATCATGGAAGGTAAATGGAGGATAGGTGCCTTCGGTAGCGATTTTAAAGACGCCAGCCGACTGGATTTTTGCCAGATCGGTTTCCGCCAGCGCTGCGCCAGAAAAACCGATTTGTACCATGCCTGCCAGCAGCAGCGTTGCGATAGTTTTCATAGTCATAACTCCTGAATGGGTTGGGTGATGCTGTCTTAAGTTCAAATTTCCCATGAATCGGGCAGGGTTTCGGTCAGGGTGGAGATAAAGGCTTTGGTCCGGGCTTTTTGCGCTCGGGTAAAAATGTCCTGTGAGGTGCCGGTTTCAACAATTTCACCTGCTTCCAGGAATACCACCTGCTGGGCAATATTGGCCGCCAGCCGCAGGTCATGAGTGGCCATAAGCATGGTCATCCCTTCTTTGGCCAGCTGTCGTAATACCGCCACCACTTCAAGAGAGAGTTCCGGGTCCAGCGCGGAAGTCGGCTCGTCGCACAGCAGCACTTTCGGTGAGGGGGCCAGCGCGCGGGCAATTGCCACGCGCTGCTGCTGGCCACCGGAAAGATTGGCCGGCCAGGCATCGCGCTTGTGCAGCAGCCCCACTTTGGCGAGCAGCTCTTCGGCTCGCTCACGCGCCTGTTTGGCCGGCTGTTTATGCACGGTAATCAGCCCTTCGGTAATGTTTTCAATCACACGCAGATGGGGGAACAGCTGAAAGCTTTGAAATACCATGCCGGTCTGCTGGCAGATGCGATAAACATCTTTTCTGCTGGCGCGTCCGCTGCCGTTAAATACGACTTTTTCATTTCCGAGCGTTAACTCCCCGGCCTGAGGAACCTCCAGCAGATTAACGCAGCGCAGTAGCGTACTTTTCCCACTGCCCGACGGACCAATTAACGCCGTCACGCTGCCTTCTTTTATCGTCAGGTTAATATTTTTTAATACGGGGTTGTCGTCGAATTTTTTTTCAATTCCGGACAGCGTTATCATTATCTTTCTCCTTCACTGCGCCTGTATTTTCCAGTTTTTTCTCCAGACGGGTCTGTAGAGAAGAGAGCACTGAACTGATAATTAAATAAACGATCGCTGCTTCGGTATATAATATTAACGGCTGATAGGTTACTGCCGCAATTCGCTGTGCGGCAAGGAACAGTTCAGGCACGGTAATCACCGAAGCCAGAGACGTATCCTTGACCAGTGAAATAAAAGTGTTCGACAGCGGTGGGACGGCAATGCGTGCAGCCTGAGGAATAATCACCCGGCGCAGTGCCTGTGCCCAGTTCATGCCGATCGAGTGCGCCGCCTCCCACTGGCCTTTCGGCACGGAAAGCAGCGTGGCGCGTATCACCTCTGACGTATAGGCGCCAATATTCATCGTAAAGCCAATTATCGCTGCGGGAAACGCGTCCAGCGTAATACCGGCGCTGGGCAGGGCATAAAAAATCAGGAACAGCTGCACCAGTAGAGGCGTACCGCGAATAAGCCAAACGTATAAGCGAACAATCTTTTTTAACGGCTCTGGTCCATATAAACGGGCCAGTGAAGCAATAAAGCCAAGGGATAATCCAAGAATAAATGAAATTAAGGTTAATGGGATGGTAAATGTCAGTCCGGCATAAAGCATCGGCCAGAATGAATCGATTGCTAAATTAAGCCATGCGGGCACGTGACACCTTCTCTTAATAAGTTATTATTATTGATCTGAACTTATGGCGAGAGACTATCACGAACTAAAAAAACGACTATATATCGTGATTTGCTATTATATATTCGATAAGAATATATAAATTTATATAAAGCTATGCAGGATTTCGCATAAGAAAGTATGGTTGATTTTTAAGGCTTATTTACGGTTTAACCAGACGTATTAGAGGGAAGACAGTGAGAGCGAGACTTATTGGGATGAGGCCAGTCTGAGGTAACCGGACGTCATGCGGCAGGGAAGCCGCGTGCCGAGGCCCGTAGTGAGCGTCTTTTGCCGTGCCGATGTGCTCAGACTGGCCTCGTTCCAGACACCAACTATCAGGTAACGGAATGAGATCGCTCTGCGCGTAGCCAGCGGTTACCGGCAGTGGAGCCGATTAACCGCGATAAACACAGCCGGCGGTGCAGGTTTCTTTCACCATTACCGCGCTCAGCAGCGGCAGTACCGGCTTCATCTGCTGCCAGATCCAGGCCGCCAGCACTTCACTGGTCGGATTTTCGAGGCCAGGAATATCGTTCAGGTTGTAATGGTCCAGTCGATCGTAAACCGGTTTAAAAGCCGCTTTGATCTCGGAAAAGTCCATTACCCAGCCAGTATGTGCATCCACCTCGCCGGTGATCTCCAGGCGCACCATAAAAGAGTGCCCGTGCAGCCGGCCGCATTTATGCCCGGCAGGTACATTTGGCAGATGGTGTGCGGCTTCGAATTGAAAATCTTTAAACAGCGTGGTCGCCATGGTTACAGTCTCAGTCTTGATGGTGAAAACCGCCGCAGGATACCGGAAAACAGCTTTTTTCGCACCCGTTTCCAGGTAACAACGCTCGGTCAAAGTGTAAACCAAATGCCTGTGGTTTTAACTTTCTGATAAATATAAATATTATCAACCTGTTTTGCCAATAAGCCTTACCTGAAAAACCATTTAGTCATTTTGGTTATTAATTATTGCCAACCCTTATTTAAGGGTTAGTCTGCTTGCCCTTACCCTGTCAGTAATCAGATCTCCGACACTGGAATTATCGACGCAATGACGACTCAGGCACCTTTAAATATGCTTCCATTGAATCCCGATCAGCTTGCCCGCTTACAGGCAGCAACCGGGGATTATACCCCTACCCAGCTTGCGTGGCTGTCCGGTTACTTCTGGGGCATGGTTAATCAGGCTCCGGGGGCGGTGGTCGCAGCAGCACCGGCTCAGGTTGAGGTGCCAACTATCACTATCCTTTCTGCTTCGCAGACCGGCAACGCCCGCCGTCTGTCAGAGCAGCTGCGTGATGACCTGCTTGCCGCGAAGCTTAATGTCAACCTGGTCAATGCCGGTGACTTTAAGTTTAAGCAGATTGCCCAGGAGAAACTGCTGGTGGTGGTGACCTCCACGCAGGGTGAGGGTGAACCGCCGGAAGAGGGCGTGGCGCTGCATAAATTCCTGATGTCGAAGAAAGCGCCTAAAATGGACGGCAGCGCATTTGCGGTGTTTGGCCTTGGCGATACCTCTTATGAATTCTTCAGCCAGGCGGGGAAAGATTTCGACAATCGGCTGGCCGAGCTGGGTGCAACACGCCTGCTGGATCGCGTGGATGCCGACGTTGAGTACGCCGCAGCGGCCGAAGCCTGGCGTAAACAGCTGGTGGAAGTTTTACAGGCGCGCGTTCCGAAAGAAACCCCTGCCGCTGCGGTCGCAACGGCAGCAGGCAGCGTCAACGAGATCCACAGCAGCCCTTACACCAAAGAAGCGCCGCTGACTGCCAGCTTCGCGGTAAATCAGAAAGTCACCGGGCGCGATTCTGATAAAGATGTGCGTCACATCGAAATCGATTTGGGTGACTCAGGGCTGCGCTATCAGCCCGGCGATGCGCTGGGCGTGTGGTTTGAGAACGATCCCGCGCTGGTGAAAGAGCTGCTGGAGTTGCTGTGGCTGAAGGGCGATGAGCCGGTGAGCGTTCACGGAGAAACCCTGCCGCTGTCGGAAGCGCTGCAAAAACATTATGAACTGACGGTGAATACCCCACAGATCGTCGAACAGTATGCCAGACTTTCTCATAATGAAGCGCTGCTGGCGCAGATTACCGACAAAGCCAGCCTGCAGCAGTATGCGCAGAACACGCCGATCGTCGATATGGCCCGCTTCGCGCCGACTGAATTAAACGCTGAACAGCTGACCGGGCTGCTGCGTCCGCTGACGCCGCGCCTCTATTCAATTGCTTCTTCTCAGGCTGAGAACGAAACGGAAGTGCATATCACCGTTGGCGTGGTGCGCTATGAAATTGAAGGCCGTGCCCGCGCCGGCGGCGCCTCCAGCTATCTGGGCGACCGCCTGGCGGAAGACGATGAAATCCGCGTGTTTATCGAGCACAACGACAATTTCCGCCTGCCTGCCAACCCGGAAACGCCGGTGATTATGATTGGCCCGGGCACCGGTATTGCGCCTTTCCGCGCCTTTATGCAGCAGCGTGACAGCGAAGGCGCTGGCGGAAAAAACTGGCTGTTCTTTGGTAACCCGCACTTTACCGAAGACTTCCTGTATCAGGTGGAGTGGCAGCGCTACGTCAAAGACGGCCTGCTGACCAATATTGATTTAGCCTGGTCCCGTGACCAGAAACATAAAATATACGTACAAGATAAAATCCGCGCGAAAGGGGCGGAAGTGTGGAACTGGATTCAGGAAGGCGCACACATTTATGTCTGCGGCGATGCCAATCGCATGGCTAAAGACGTTGAGCAAGCATTACTGGAAGTGGTGGCCGAATACGGTGGCATGGACATCGAAACGGCAGATGAATTCTTAAGCGATCTGCGCATTGAGCGCCGCTATCAGCGAGATGTGTACTAATGAGCAATGAAAGATACCCGGGTCCGCTGGTCGTCGAAGGTAAACTGGTTGACGCCGAGCGGATGAAAAAACAGAGCAACTTCCTGCGTGGGAGTATTGCTGCTGACCTGCACGATGGCCTGACCGGCGGCTTTAACGGCGACAACTTCCTGATGATCCGTTTCCACGGGATGTATCAGCAGGATGACCGCGATATTCGCGCCGAACGCGTTGAGCAGAAGCTGGACGCGCGCCATGCGATGATGCTGCGCTGCCGTCTGCCGGGCGGCATCATGACGCCGCAGCAGTGGCTGGCCATTGATAAATTCGCCACGAATAACACCATTTATGGCAGCATTCGTCTGACTAACCGCCAGACTTTCCAGTTCCACGGCATTCTGAAGAGCAACGTGAAGCCCGCTCACCAGATGCTGCATGAAGTGGGGCTGGACGCACTGGCCACCGCCAATGACGTTAACCGTAACGTGCTGTGTAGCTCTAACCCGATTGAGTCTGAACTGCATCAGGAAGCGTATGAATGGGCGAAGAAGCTGTCCGAGCACCTGCTGCCGCAGACTCGTGCCTATGCGGAGATCTGGCTGGATCAGGAGAAGGTGGCCACCACCGATGTTGAGCCGATCCTGGGTGAAACCTACCTGCCACGTAAGTTTAAAACGACCGTGGTCGTGCCGCCGCACAATGACGTGGATCTGCACGCCAACGATCTGAACTTCATTGCGATTGCTGAAAACGGCAAGCTGATCGGCTTTAACCTGCTGGTGGGGGGCGGCCTGTCCATCGATCACGGTAACAAAGCCACCTATGCGCGTACCGCCAGCGAGTTTGGTTATTTCCCGGTGGATAAAATCCTCGATGTCGCGGCAGCGGTCGTAACAACCCAGCGTGACTGGGGCAACCGTACCGATCGTAAAAATGCCAAAACTAAATATACGCTGGAGCGCGTGGGGCCGGACGTCTTCAAAGCCGAGGTTGAGCGCCGTGCAGGCGTCACTTTCGAGCCAATCCGCCCGTATGAATTTACCACCCGTGGCGATCGCTTCGGCTGGGTAAAAGGTATCGATAACAAATGGCACCTGACGCTGTTTGTGGAAAACGGCCGCCTGCTGGATTATCCGGGCCGCCCGCTGAAGACTGGCCTGGTGGAGATAGCTAAGATTCACCAAGGCGATTTCCGCTTAACCGCTAACCAGAATCTGATTGTGGCCGGTGTGCCGGAATCGGAAAAAGAGAAAATCGAGCAGATTGCGAAGCAGCATGGCCTGATGGAGAACGTCAGCCACCAGCGCGAAAACTCAATGGCCTGCGTGGCGTTCCCGACCTGCCCACTGGCGATGGCGGAGGCCGAGCGTTTCCTGCCGGAGTTTGTCACCCGCGTGGAGGGGATCATGACCTCCCACGGCGTGGGCGATGAGCATATCGTGCTGCGCGTTACCGGCTGCCCGAACGGCTGCGGCCGTGCGCTGCTGGCGGAGATCGGCCTGGTAGGCAAGGCGCCGGGGCGCTATAACCTGCATCTGGGCGGTAACCGCGTGGGAACGCGTATTCCGCGCATGTATCGCGAGAACATTAATGAAACGGAAATCCTGGCTACGCTTGATGAGCTGATCGGCCGCTGGTCGAAAGAGCGCGAAGCGGACGAAGGCTTCGGTGACTTTACGATCCGTACCGGCATCGTCAGACCGGTGCTCGATCCGGCTCGTGATTTCTGGGAATAATGATGGAGGTGTAAGGTGGCGGTACTCGATCTCTCCGAACTGAATGCACTACCGAAGGTTGAGCACGTGATGGCGCTCGCCGAGATCAATAACCGGCTGGATAAGCTTTCAGCCGAAGATCGGGTGAGCTGGGGGCTGGAGAATTTACCGGGTGAAGCGGTGCTGACCTCCAGCTTCGGCATTCAGGCGGCGGTGAGCCTGCATCTGGTCACCCGGCAGAAGGCGGATATCCCGGTGATCCTGACCGATACCGGCTACCTGTTCCCGGAAACCTATCAGTTTATTGATAAACTGACCGGGCAGCTGGATCTCAATCTTAAAGTCTTCCGCGCTGAACACAGCGCAGCCTGGCAGGAAGCACGCTACGGCAAGCTGTGGGAGCAGGGCGTGGAGGGAATTGAACGCTACAACCAGATTAATAAGGTTGAGCCGATGAACCGTGCGCTGGAAAGCCTGAATGCACAAACCTGGTTTGCCGGCCTGCGCCGCGATCAGTCCGGCAGCCGGGCGCATCTGCCGGTGCTGGCGATCAAGAAAGGTGTATTCAAACTGCTGCCGATTATCGACTGGGATAACCGCCAGGTTTATCAGTACCTGCAGCAGAACGGCCTGGACTACCATCCGCTTTGGGAGCAGGGCTACCTCTCCGTTGGTGATACCCATACCACCCGTAAATGGGAATCGGGTATGGCTGAGGAAGAGACGCGCTTCTTTGGTTTGAAGCGCGAGTGCGGCCTGCACGAGTAACGCGTTGGCCGGCCCTCACCGCTTAGCAGGATTACTGCTATCCGGCTGCTATTCAGAAACGATGCCGTATACAGAGACTGCATCTTACAGGCCGCTCGGCTTGGCAAGGTGCAGTTTTTTTATGCGCGCCGCCTGCCCGAGAGCAGCAGCATAAATACCGGTACCCCCAGCAGCGCGGTGAGAATACCTACCGGCAGCTCTCGTGGAGCAAACAGCGTGCGCGCCAGCGTATCCGCCAACACCGTAAAAATTGCCCCGCACAGTATGGCAACCGTCAGCAGGCTGCGGTGACGATAACCGATCAGCATGCGTGCAATATGCGGAACCGTTAGTCCGATAAATCCGATAGCCCCGCAGCAGGAAACAATCACCGCCGTCAGCAGGGCGAGCAGGCCGTACATCAGCAGCTTAACGGCTGCCACATTCACGCCCAGCGACTGTGCCGTATCCGGGCCGAGGGTCAGGACGTCCAGGTCCACCGCACGCCAGTAGCAAAGCATAAAAACCGGAACCAGTACTGTGCCGCACAGCGCCACCTGCAGCCAGTCGGCCTGAGCGAAGGATCCTAGCAGCCAGAACATCACTCCCCGGGTGGTGTCCGCATCGGTTTTCCACAGGGTGAGCAGCGAGGTCAGCGCCGAAAGCAGCTGCGTGACCGCCACTCCGGTTAACACGAAATAGCTCGATGGCCCGGAAAGAGCGCGCCGCGCCAGCACCAGCACCAGCGCAAAAGCGAACATGGCACCGCAGAAGGCACCTGCCGGAACCGCCGCCCAGCCAATGCTCCACCCGGCGACTATCACCAGTACGGCCCCGGCTCCTGCTCCAGAGGAAATCCCAAGAACCCATGGATCGGCCAGCGCGTTGCGCGTCAGCGACTGTAAAACCGTACCGGCAAGAGCCAGCGCTGCTCCGGCGAGAGCGGCCAGCAGGGCTCTCGGTAGCCGCAGAGACCAGACAATCCGTTGATGTAGCGTACCGTCTTCGCCAGCGTGCCAGTATCCGGCCAGGATCGATTTCACTACCTCTTCGGCACTGAAGGTGACCGGCCCCTGCATAATCGCGAAGCCTATCGCCAGCAGCAGGCAGGCGGTGAGGGAAGCAAGGCGCAGGGCGGGCGACTTCGGCGAGGATGCAATCATCTTACTTCCAGCCGGCAATCACATAATCATCCAGGAACTGCCATACCGGCCCCTGCTCGCTGAAGCCCGCCTGCTGCAGCATAGCCAGCTGCCAGTTGAGCGTGGTCGGTAGCGGAACCGGGCGACCGGCAAATACCCTGCTGCGCTCAGCCTCCAGTTCCTGCAGCGGGGCGTACTTCAGCGTATCGTTAAACCAGGTATCCCAGTCCTGTGCACCCTGTTTCCACGCACACTGCTGGGTATGCCGATCGTGCTGTTCAGCCAGCGCTCTCTGGCGGGGGTGGGCGGCATCAAACCGCTGATGGTCGGCATTCATAAAGATACCGCCGCTGTCCAGCTGCTCGGCAATCTGGCGGAACAGCACAACCTGCTGTTCCGGCATCAGCCAGTGGATAGCGGTGCTGGACACCACGGCCTGAGGTTTGTCCTTAAGGAAGGCAAAGCAGTCCGTTGAGGCAATATCCGCCCGTACAAACTCAATGCGCTGCTGATGTTCGCTCAGCGCCTCTTTTGCCAGGGCCAGCAGCAGAGGATCGAGATCGACCGCCGTGACGCGGATACGGTCAAAGCGGTTGAGCAGTCGCATGCTGAAGGATCCCGGCCCGCAGCCGATATCCATAACGTGGAAGCCGTCGCCGTACATCATGGCAAGCACCTCCAGCACGGCGTCAAAACGTGCTTCGCGGTGGGCGATATAGGCGCTTTGCTGGATATCCCAGTTGTTCAGTAATTCATGAGCCGGAAACGTCATGTTTGTTTTTCCTGAGAGTTAAAGATTTCATCTGTGAGACAACTCTTTTGAGAGCCAGAACAGTGCGTGCTGAGGGATCCATATCGTAACCCGGTAAAATAATGTACTGCCGCAGCCGTACCGCCTTTATACCGGCGGTAAGGGGGTGAGTTTCCAGAAAGGCGATTTTCTCAGCAGCGCTGTCGCCCGGCCCACCGCGGCGCAAATCGCCCAGCACCAGAATATCGGGGTCCCGTTCGGCGATAACCTCCCACGACATCGCGGGCCACAGCTCGTGGCTGTCGGCGAAGATATTTACGCTACCGATAGTACGGGTTAGCAGCCCGGGAGCGCCGTAGCCGCCGGCCATATAGGGCGTGGCCAGCCCGGAATACCACCAGGCGATACGCCTGGTGGGGATCTGTCGGGCTATTGTGGTCTGCCGATCGAGTTCCTGCTGCAACTGGTGGATCAAACTTTCAGCGCGGGGATAAACCCGGTAGATGCGGGCGATATTGCCCACTTCGGTGAAGATATCGGCAAAGGTCAGCGGCGTTTGCGTTTGGCTCTGCAGGCCGTGGCAGACGCTTTCGCTTAGCCAGGTGGCTATCCCCCAGCGCTTCAGACGCTCGCGGCCTGGGGTTTCCGGGCTGTTAAACCAGTAGAAGCTGCCGGAGTAGATAAAATCCGGCTGTGCGGCCAGCAGCGCTTCTCCCGACCAGGGGGCGTTGTCAAACTTTGCGTCCAGTCTGGCGGCCAGCGTCCAGGGGGAAGGCGCACTGTCCTGCTGCGGACGGTAGCCCACCACGCCAACAATGCCGGAAGCCAGCCCGAGGGCGAGCATATTTTCCAGCGACGAGTGCATATAGACGAGCGCCCTTTGAGGCGAGCGGTCAAAGCGCCACGGCTGACCACAGTTGGTCAGCGTCAGCGGTTGGGTATTACCGGCGGCGCTGGCCGCCAGAAATCCGAGAGAAAATAGCAGGGCTTTGAACATCAGAAGCGCATATTAACGAAGGCTTCCCAACTGCGGCCGGGGGCAATCAGCTGTTGGGTAGCATAGGTACGCTGCCAGCTGTAGATGCGATCGGTCAGGTTGCGCACGCGGCTACCCACGGTAATCCCCGGCAGCAGCTCATAGTCCGCGCTGAGATCGACGGTGATATAGTCCGCCATTTTGGTCTGGTTAGTATCGTCGTTATAGCTGCTGCCAACATAGTGCAGCTGCGTGCCGAGGCCGAGATGCTGTACCGGCTCGTAGCGGCCGGACAGGTTCGCCGTCCACTCCGGTACGTAGCGCGGGGTATTACCCGAGTAGTCCTGGCTGCCCGAGCGGTAAGCGTCAAAGCGGGCGTGCGTCCAGGCGATATTACCGGCCAGCGTGACGCTTTCCTGTGGCTGCAGCACGCCGCTTAGCTCAATCCCTTTCGAGGTTTGCTTGCCGACGGCATTCCAGACCTCCGACTGCAGCGGATCCTGCTGGAAAAGGTTCTTTTTCTGCAAATGATAGACCGCCAGTTTCACCTCGCCGCGATTATCCCACCAGCTGCCTTTTACCCCGGTTTCATACTGCTGCACTTTGGTCAGCGGCAGCGAGGTCTGCGACGGGCTGATAAAAAACATATCGTTGCCGGGTTCGCTGCCGGTTGAGTAGTTGGCATACAGCGTAAGATTATCGGTGACGGCCCACGTTGGCCCCACGCCGACGTTAATAAAGCTGTAGCTGTGGTCGATGGTCTGATTAAGCTGTTGGTAGTTCCACGTTGAATTCAATTTGTTGTAGCGTGCCTGCGCCAGCAGCGCAACGCTTTCGCTTACTGCCAGCCGATCCTCGATGAAGAACGCGTAGTTGTTCTGCGTGATATGACGAACGGCGGAGCGCCCCGGCGCATTACTGCTGCTGAAGGCGGTTTTCGGCGGGTCAATCAGCGGAACGCTATCCTCACCGCCAAAGCCATTAGAGTAGTACTGGAACTCGCGCTTGCTGATATCCACACCCGCGATGATGCGGTTATCTAGCGAGCCGAGGGGGCTATCCCAACTGACCGTGGTGCGGTTGCCGGTCAGCCGATCGTCGTGAGCAACATCACCGAAGGAGTCGCGGGTGATATAGCCGGGGTGAGAGGCATCAGGATAATAGCGCTCCGCGTTATGCCATTCGCGGAAACCCTTGTAGTAATAGAATTTGTTCTCGAAGGAGATCTCGGGCGTCGCAAACCAGGACTGAGTGGCCTGAAATGAGGTGGCCTGACCGCGGATCCACGCATCCTGCAGGTTGTTGTAGTTAGTGAAGCGCTGGCTTTTATCTACCTTGCCATCGATAACCGGTGTACCGAAGTAGGGGTTATGCGTATCGCTCAGCATACGGTCGAAATTAAACGTCAGCATGGTGTTATCGGTGGGCGTCAGGAGCAGCGATGTTGTTACGCGCTGCGGTCGCTGGCGCTCACCTTCAACCTGGCTACCGGTGCTGGACGCGCTGACGTCCACGCGCCCGGCGGCGAGGTTATCCATCAGCGTGCCGCCGGCACCCAGATGGGCGCGGTGGCTGGCAAAGCTGGACCAGGCATAATCCAACTCAACGGGCTGCGGGCTGAAGGAGGCGCGGCGGGGGATCAAATTGATACTGCCTCCTGCAGAACTGAGGCCGTTAATCACCGAGCCGGTTCCGTACAGCACATCAATACTCTCATAGTGTGTAGGATCGCTGCCCTGGATGGTGCTGCCCGGTACTGCTACACCGTCATACAGCCACGAAACGGGGGTAAAGCCGCGCAGGGAGACGCTATTTGACAGGGTTGGCGAGGTCGTACCGGAGATACCCGGCGCGGTTTCGACAATTTCCGTCAGCGTACGTTTGCCTTTGGCGGTAATCGTTTTCTGGCTGAAGGTTTCGGTATGGCGCGGCGTCTCTTTATCGCTTAATCCCAGCCTGGAACCGCTCCCGGCGGAGAGAAGGGGGGAATCGGAGGCGGCAGGATAGCCGCTGTTTTTATTGCTGGTGACGACAAGTGTATCCCCGGAGGCTGCGGCGAACGCAGTCGATGCCAGGCCGGCCGCAATGGCCGCTGGTAAAAAATGGATAATAGCTTTCATGGTTGATAACGATCGATTTATGATTTAATTGATATGTTATATCATAACAATTGTAAGTTAATATATCAAAGATTAAAAACGAAGGAGCGAGGCAATAGAGGGGAGTGGGTTAACGGCCAGCGACAGCTAACCCACTGGGCGCTCAGATACCATTCAGCGCGAAGAATGCGTCGGCGGAGCGGGTGATATTCACTTTCGTCACTTCATAGCTGGCTACAGCCTGGAATGGATCTTCCGCCAGAATGGCATCCAGCCGCGCCCGATCGATATTCTTCACCATGATCATCCCGCCGGTGCGTGGATCTTTGCGCCCTGCGCTGATAAACACGCCTTCGGCAAAGTACCGATTAATCCACGCCACGTGAGGTTCCAGTATGGCTTCAACGTCTTCCATTGGGCGGGTATAGCTGAGAAAGACAATATACATTACGGCTCCAGCAGGGTCAGGGATTGGCCAGCTCGCGGATCAGCGGCAGCAGCACGGCCACGGTACTGTGGGTTCGGCTGGTGATGCGGCCCGGAAGCCAGCGGTCGATATAGGCAAGATTATCACGTTGCGCCTGGTTACGAAGCTCCATTGGAAAATGCCGTTTCAGCACCGCGGGTATTTTGGCTGACGGGCCGTCGCTGGTACTGACCGTCATCAGCGGAAAACCGGCGCGGTCGAAGGGGCTGCCGTTAGCATTTTTTTCTTTTTTACCGACGGCATAAATTCCGCTGCGCCTGGCCAGCGTTAGCGCCCGGTCACGCGTCTGGCGCATCACTGCCTGCGGCGTGTTATTCCCGCTGCTGAAAGTCAGATGATTGCCGACGATCAGGCTGTTGAGGTTAATCACCAACAGGGTATTTTGTTTCTCTTCCGGCTTCATTCGCGCCAGGTAATCCTCGCTACCGCGCTGACCGATTTCTTCTCCACTGAGCGCGACAAAGCGCAGGCTGTAGTGCAGGTGCTCCTTGCTCAAACGCTCCGCCAGTTCCAGCATTACGCCCAGGCCGGAGGCGTTATTGTCCGCCGCCTGCGCGCTCAGCCCGCCGAGGTTTTTCTGCACGTCGGCATCGCTCTGCGGCGATGTGCTGTCGCTGTGGGCAATTATCAGGATCTGCTGTGGGACTTCGCCTTCGCGGGCGGCAATCACCGAGGTTGCATTGATATTGCGCCACGTGTCCTTGCCGTCCTGATGGTGCCAGGGATAGCGGGTATTAAACCGGCGCGTATCGCTTTTGTAGCCCAGCTGGTTGAACTGTTGTTGCAGGTAGTCGGCTGTAAGCATCTCAGCCGGGTTGCCCGCCATACGCCCGGGAAAATAGGTGGCAATATGGCGCAGCTGCTGTTCGGCAATGCTGCCCACTTCTCCCGTTGTTGCGCCTGCCGGCAAACTTATCCCGCAGCCGATTAACGCTGCCAGCGCCCCCAGACGCAGTAAGGTGAACATTCGAAATTCCTTAGTCATAATCCCGAGTAAAATCGAGCGAAAAATTTTGCCCCGCTAGTATGAAATTGTGACGCAGGTTGCACAATTTCATTCGCTCTGAAATTTTTGAAATATCATTTGTTAAGCACATTTTGTTCGTAGCTTTACCAGTGCGTTATTCCATTAGGTAACTACTCATTCCAATTAGTAATTTCATAAGCCTTAATGCGGGGACGTATAGTCCTGTTAACTTTATGTGATAAGCGACAGGGTTTACGTGGATTACCTTCCTCTATTTGCTGATATCAGACACAAACCGGTGCTGGTAGTGGGCGGCGGCGATGTGGCCGCGCGCAAAATCGAACTGCTGCGGCGCGCCGGTGCGCGGGTACTGGTGGTATCACGCGAACTCTGCGACGAACTGGCCGAACTGGAAACACGGGGCGAAATCGAATGGCTGGCGAAGGCCTACGATGCCAGCCAGCTTGACCACGTATTTTTTGTGGTCGCCGCCACCGACGATAGCGACCTCAACGGCCAGGTGTTTCAGGACGCCACCGATCGTTTCCTGCTGGCGAACGTGGTGGATGACCAGCCGAAATGTTCCTTTATTTTCCCTTCCATCGTCGATCGCTCGCCGCTGGTGGTGGCTATTTCGTCCGGCGGAACTGCGCCGGTACTGGCGCGCCTGCTGCGTGAAAAAATTGAAACCCTGCTGCCTGCCACGCTGGGCCAGATGGCAGAAATTGCCGGTCAGTGGCGCGGAAAGGTCAAAGCCCGCTTCAGTAAAATGTCCGATCGCCGCCGCTTTTGGGAGAAAGCCTTTAACGGGCTGTTTGCCAGCCAGGTGGGTTCGGGCAACGTTGACGGCGCTCGCCGCACGCTGGATAAGCAGCTGGATGAACCGGAAGCCGCGCAGGGAGAGATTATCCTTGTGGGTGCGGGGCCGGGCGACAGCGGTCTGCTGACGCTGCGCGGGCTGCAGGTGATGCAGCTTGCCGATGTAGTGCTGTATGACTATCTGGTCAGCGATGAAATTCTGGATTTAGTTCGCCGGGATGCCGACCGCATCTGCGTCGGCAAGCGTGCCAACGCCCACAGCGTGCCGCAGGAAGAAACCAATCGTCTGCTTGTGGAGCTGGCCAAACAGGGTAAACGCGTGGTGCGCCTGAAAGGTGGCGATCCGTTTATCTTCGGTCGTGGAGGCGAAGAACTTCAGGCGGCAGTGGAAGCGGGGATTCCCTTCCAGGTGGTGCCGGGCGTGACCGCAGCCGCAGGCGCAACCGCCTATGCCGGGATACCGCTGACTCATCGCGATCATGCCCAAAGCGTACTGTTTGTCACCGGACAGTGCCGCGCAGATAGCAGCGGTACCGACTGGCCGTCGCTGGCGCGTGCGCGGCAGACGCTGGCAATTTATATGGGATCGGCAAACGCAGGCGACATCGCCAGCCAGCTTATCGTCCACGGGCGCGACCCCAAAACTCCGGCGGCGGTGATTGGCCGCGGCACCCGGCAGGATCAAAAGGTGCTGACCGGCACGCTGGATCAGCTGCACGAACTGGCACGCAACGCCCCAACCCCGGCGCTGTTGGTGATTGGCGAAGTGGT
Source organism: Erwinia sp. GW821-FHT03D09 (assembly GCF_059420805.1). NCBI lineage: Bacteria > Pseudomonadati > Pseudomonadota > Gammaproteobacteria > Enterobacterales > Erwiniaceae > Erwinia > Erwinia sp. GW821-FHT03D09. The sequence goes on along the minus strand of NZ_JBWKUK010000006.1, from coordinate 66,213 downwards.
CAATCTGCATCAGCAGCTGGCGTGGTATCAACATTCTGCGCAGCAGGACGGACGCGAGTCCGCCGTTGTGAATTTGGCTTGAGGAAAAGTTATGGATCAAAAACGTCTGACTCATCTGCGTCAACTGGAGGCGGAGAGTATCCATATTATCCGCGAAGTGGCGGCAGAGTTCGCCAATCCGGTGATGATGTACTCCATCGGTAAAGACTCATCGGTGATGCTGCACCTGGCGCGTAAGGCCTTCTACCCGGGAACGCTGCCGTTCCCTCTGCTGCATGTTGATACCGGTTGGAAATTCCGCGAAATGTACGAATTCCGCGACCGTACGGTAAAAAACATCGGCGCCGAGCTGCTGGTCCACCGTAACCCGGAAGGCGTGGCAATGGGCATCAGCCCGTTTGTCCACGGCAGCGCCAAGCATACCGATATTATGAAAACCGAAGGGCTGAAGCAGGCGTTGAACAAATACGGTTTTGATGCGGCCTTTGGCGGCGCACGTCGTGACGAGGAGAAATCCCGCGCGAAAGAGCGTATCTACTCCTTCCGCGACCGCTTCCACCGCTGGGACCCGAAAAACCAGCGCCCGGAGCTGTGGCACAACTACAACGGCCAGATTAACAAAGGCGAAAGCATTCGCGTGTTCCCGCTCTCTAACTGGACCGAGCTGGATATCTGGCAGTATATCTTTCTGGAAAATATCGAAATTGTTCCGCTATATCTGGCTGCTGAGCGCCCGGTTCTGGAGCGTGATGGTATGCTGATGATGATTGATGACGAGCGAATTAACCTGCAGCCCGGCGAGAAGATCGAGCAACGCATGGTGCGCTTCCGCACTCTCGGCTGCTGGCCGCTGACCGGCGCGGTAGAGTCCGAAGCGCAGACCCTGCCGGAGATTATTGAGGAGATGCTGGTGTCCACCACCAGCGAGCGTCAGGGGCGGGTGATTGACCGCGATCAGTCTGGCTCGATGGAGCTGAAGAAACGCCAGGGTTATTTCTAAGGAGCCGCCATGAATACCATTATTGCACAACAGATCGCCGATCAGGGCGGGGTGGAAGCCTGGCTGCACGCTCAGCAGCATAAAAGCCTGCTGCGTTTTCTGACCTGCGGCAGCGTTGACGACGGCAAAAGTACGCTGATTGGCCGCCTGCTGCACGATACCCGACAGATTTATGAAGACCAGCTCTCCACGCTGCACAACGACAGCAAGCGTCACGGTACCCAGGGTGAGAAGCTGGACCTTGCGCTGCTGGTGGATGGCCTGCAGGCCGAGCGCGAGCAGGGCATTACCATCGATGTCGCCTACCGCTATTTCTCTACCGAGAAGCGTAAATTCATTATCGCCGATACCCCGGGGCACGAGCAGTATACCCGTAATATGGCGACCGGTGCGTCAACCTGCGATCTGGCGATTTTGCTGATCGATGCCCGTAAAGGTGTGCTCGATCAAACCCGCCGTCACAGCTTTATCTCCACCCTGCTGGGCATTAAACATCTGGTGGTGGCGATCAATAAAATGGATCTGGTGGATTACAGCCAGCAGACCTTTGAAGAGATCAAACAGAACTACCTGGACTTTGCCGAACAGCTGCCGGGCGATCTGGATATCCGTTTTGTGCCGCTTTCCGCGCTGGAAGGTGAGAACGTGGCGGCACCGAGCGCGGCGATGAACTGGTACAGCGGCCCGACGCTGCTTGACGTGCTGGAAACCGTTGAGGTGCAGCGCGTAGTGGAGCAGCAGCCGATGCGTTTCCCGGTGCAGTATGTTAACCGCCCGAACCTCGACTTCCGCGGCTACGCCGGTACGCTGGCGTCTGGCGTGGTGCAGGTGGGCCAGCGGGTGAAAGTCCTGCCGTCTGGCGTGGAGTCTGCGATTGCCCGTATCGTCACCTTTGATGGCGACCTGCAGCAGGCCGGCGCGGGTGAAACAATTACCCTGGTGCTGAAAGATGAAATCGACATAAGCCGTGGCGATCTGCTGGTGGCCGTTGATGCCGATCTCAAGCCGGTACAGGGCGCGTCGGTCAACGTGGTGTGGATGGCCGAGCAGCCGCTGGTGCCGGGACAGAGCTTTGACGTGAAAATCGCCGGTAAGAAGACCCGCGCGCGCGTAGAGAAAATTCAGTATCAGGTTGAGATCAATACCCTGACTCGTCACGAGGCGCAGGAGCTGCCGCTGAACGGGATTGGCCTGGTGGATCTGACCTTCGATGAGCCAATGGTGCTTGACCCTTATCAGCAAAACCCGGTAACCGGTGGGATGATCTTTATCGATCGCCTGAGCAACGTCACCGTTGGGGCCGGTATGATCCTTGAAGCGCTGGCGGAAACGCAGCAAGTCGCAGGTAACTACAGCGCCTTTGAGCTGGAGCTGAACGCGCTGGTGCGCCGTCACTTCCCGCACTGGAATGCGCGCGATCTGCTGGGCGGTAACTGATATGGCCCTGCATGATGAGAATGTCGTCTGGCACGATCATCCGGTGAGCCGGGAGGGGCGTGAAGAGCAGCACGGTCATCAGGGCGCGGTACTGTGGTTTACCGGGCTTTCCGGCTCCGGTAAATCCACCGTAGCCGGTGCGCTGGAACAGGTACTGCATCGCCTGGGCGTCAGCACCTATCTGCTGGATGGGGATAATGTGCGCCACGGCCTGTGCCGCGATCTTGGCTTCAGCGACGACGACCGCCGGGAGAATATTCGCCGGGTGGGAGAAGTGGCGAAGCTGATGGTGGACGCGGGCCTGCTGGTACTCACTGCCTTTATTTCGCCCCACCGCGCCGAGCGCGATATGGTGCGCGAGATGCTGGGAGAAGGGCGTTTTATTGAGGTGTTTGTCGATACGCCGTTGGCCATTTGCGAAGCGCGCGATCCGAAAGGATTGTACAAAAAAGCCAGGGCCGGTGAGCTACGTAATTTCACGGGGATCGACTCGGTTTACGAGGCGCCGGAACGTGCGGATATCCACCTGGACGGCGAACAATTGGTAACATATTTAACCGCTCAGATATTAGACCTGCTGCGCCAGCGCGATATTATCAAACCCTGATACAGCGACTGTTAACGCCCTCGCTGGCGTTACTCAGGTGGGGCATCGTTTCGATGTTCCGCTCAAGCGTTAATGGGATATCTATGCAAAACGTCACCCCACTGCTGGCAAGAAAAGACAAAAGCGATCAAGATGAGGCTTCCTGGCCATTTCCCGGCGGGGTGGTTGGCTTCGCTTCATGGTGGGTAGCTCTCGCTACAACGTTTGTACTGTATGGTTCAAACACCCTGTTTTTCTTCCTTTACACCTGGCCGTTCTTCCTTGCACTGCTGCCGGTTTCCGTACTGGTAGGTATTGCGATCAGCGTGCTGCTGCGAGGGCATCTGATCTGGACTACGCTTGCAACGGTGATACTGGTTATTTGCCTGTTCTGGTTGCTGTTTAGTCAGTTAACCGGTTGGTGACCCTTACGTCTGATGTGGAAACGCATCGCAGCGTTACAAAACTTTTCGTTAACCCGAGCCAGAAATTACCTCTCTTTTGGTGTTTTTTGCCGTGTTTGCGCGGCTTAGTCTGAGAAAACAGCTTTATTTCACTGGCAGAGTGGAGTCGTAGTAAAAGTTATGGGATGATTGAGCGGTTTTTCAGGGGGCGGGGATGGGAAAACTTACGCTGCTGTTACTTGTTCTGTTGGGCTGGCTGCAATATTCGCTCTGGCTGGGCAAGAATGGCATACATGACTATACGCGCGTTAATGAGGATGTTGCGGTGCAGCAGACCAATAACGCCAAGCTTAAAGCGCGCAACGATCAGCTTTTTGCCGAAATCGACGATCTTAACGGCGGTTCGGAAGCGATCGAGGAACGCGCACGTAACGAGCTGGGGATGATCAAACCCGGTGAGATTTTTTATCGCCTTGTGCCGGATCAAAGCAAACGAAACGCGCAGCAAAGCCAACCAGCCAATTAGTAACGATAACCATGAACATCGCAGACTCCTGTCCGCACGTGATCGCCGTTGTGCCCGCAGCGGGGATCGGCAGCCGCATGCTGTCTGAGTGCCCCAAACAGTATCTTTCCATCGGTAACAAAACGATTCTTGAACACAGCCTGGATGCGCTGCTGGCGCACCCTGCGGTGACTAAAGCGATTGTGGCGCTTAGCCCTGATGATGTCCATTTTTCACGGCTGCCGGTGGCGAACGACCCGCGGATTATTCAGGTGGTAGGAGGAAGCCAGCGTGCCGACTCGGTACTGGCTGGCCTGAAGGCGGCTGAAAACGCGCAGTGGGTGCTGGTGCATGATGCTGCCCGCCCCTGCCTGCACCTCAACGACCTGACCCGCCTGCTGGAGCTGACCCAGCGCAGTGAGGTCGGCGGTATTCTTGCCGCACCGGTACGCGATACCATGAAGCGGGCAACCGGCGGTGCCGAAACCATTGCCCATACGGTTGAGCGAGAGGCCCTGTGGCACGCATTGACGCCCCAGCTGTTCCCGCTGGCTCTGCTGCGAAATTGTCTGGAGCGCGCCCTGCGTGAAGGTGCCAGCATCACCGATGAGGCTTCTGCCCTGGAGTATTGCGGCTATCATCCTGAACTTGTCAGCGGACGCAGTGATAATCTTAAAGTCACCCGGCCGGAAGATCTGGCGCTGGCCGAGTTTTATCTGACCCAAATTTATAATAAGGAGAACGCATAATGCGTATTGGTCACGGTTTTGATGTACACGCTTTTGGCGGCGAAGGCCCACTGATTATTGGCGGCGTGCGTATCCCTTATGAGAAAGGATTACTGGCCCATTCAGACGGCGACGTGGCGCTGCATGCGCTGACCGACGCGCTGCTGGGGGCGGCGGCGCTGGGTGATATCGGTAAACTGTTCCCGGACACCGACGCCGCCTATAAAGGTGCGGATAGCCGTGAACTGCTGCGCGAAGCGTGGCGTCAGATCGAGAAGAAAGGCTATCGTGTGGGCAACGTTGATGTCACGATTATTGCGCAGGCACCTAAAATGCTGCCGCACACGCCGCAGATGCGCATCAATATCGCCGAAGATCTGGGCATCCACATGGATGAGGTCAACGTGAAGGCCACCACCACCGAAAAGCTGGGTTTTACCGGTCGCGGTGAAGGCATCGCCTGTGAAGCCGTTGCGCTGCTGATTAAGGTCTGAAGATGGATTTAGCGAAGCAGAACTGGCTGTACGGTAAGCCGACCGCGGAGGGCGTGCTGAAAGCCACGGCGGAAGATTTCGTTGTGGTTGAGGATCTCGGCTACGTACCTGACGGCGATGGCGAACAGCTGCTGGTGCGCATCCGTAAAACCGGCTGTAACACCCGTTTCGTGGCCGAGGCGCTGGCGAAATTTGTCGGTATCCATCCGCGCGACGCCAGCTTTGCCGGCATGAAGGACCGCCACGCCGTCACCGAACAGTGGTTCTGCCTGAGGCTGCCGGGTAAAGATACGCCGGATATGCGCAAATTCGTGCTGGACGGTGTGGAGGTGCTGGAAAGCGCCCGCCATCGTCGCAAACTGCGTACAGGTGCGCTGCAGGGCAATGCCTTCCAACTGGTGCTGCGCCAGATTTCCGACCGTGATGCGGTAGAGCAGCGCCTGCAGCGGGTGGCTGTCGGCGGTGTACCCAACTATTTCGGCAGCCAGCGTTTTGGCCATAACGGTAACAACCTGCTTATGGCGCAGCGCTGGGCAGCAGATGAGATCCGCGTGCGTGAGCGTAACAAACGCAGTTTCCTGCTCTCGGCGGCGCGTAGCGCAATGTTTAATCAGGTGGTCAGCGATCGTCTGGCACAGCAGGGTACGCTGACGAAGGTGTTGAACGGCGATGCGCTGCAGCTGACCGGTCGCGGCAGTTGGTTTGTTGCCGGGAGTGAAGAACTCCCTGAACTACAGCAGCGAGTAAAAAACAACGCGTTGCGCATTACTGCCCCATTACCGGGTAAGGGGGAATGGGGGACGCGTGATGATGCGCTGGCTCTGGAGCAGGCTTTTCTCATGTCTGACAGTGCGTTAATTGCGCTGATCATACGTGAGAACGTTGATGCTGCCCGCCGTGCAATGCTGGTGATCCCACGTGATATGCGCTGGGGTTGGCAGGATGATGCCACGTTGGAAATGCAGTTCTGGCTTCCGACAGGTAGTTTTGCGACCAGTGTCGTGCGCGAAATATTGCTGCCACAGGGCAGTAACGAAGAGATTGACGAATAGTTATTCAAATCGCTCCAGTGACGGCTGCCCTTGTGGCAGCTTTTTTAGTTTTTTACGGCCCTGCTCCCTCCTAATCTGAATAAATTAGCTCTGGTTTGATATTTATTTCTAAATGACACGCATGATGGAAGTCATTCTGTGTGTTGTAATGTACCCGTTTTAGTTCCACCCACTTTTTGAGATAAACTATTAGCCGTGGTTTCTTCCTGTGTCGGGTTATTCAGGAATTCATGGGGCCGATCACTGCAATATTCCGTCAGCTAGCATTCTGTAATTTCCTGAGCTTCATTCAGCGTTCTGAACAGGTAAAATCTAATATCTCTGTTCGGTTAAAATATTCGATAAACGAATTCTGTGTGGCTTGTCCGGCTTGATAAATTCCAGCGGTCCGCCATAGTCTTCAATCTATTTTACCAGAGCCAGTGAGATCAGCTTCGGGCCATTATCCATCCGACTACTACCCACGATTTGCCCCTACTCTGTCCAGGACCCGAACGACACGCTGTGCGGAATGTCTCTATCGCCAGAACTTCTCAGTTAAAATCATCCATGACGTTGAAGGCCCGGGATTATCTGCTGCATACTGGCATATCATGCATAAAATCAATAATCTACCAGCTCTTGTTCAGGGCTTCTGGTATCGTCAACGAGACCGGATTGAGCACCGGCAGACGTAGCTCTCTCTTGTGACGAAAATTTCAGTTTCAGCAGACAATAAATCCGGTGTACTCGCTTATGGTTCCAGGTGTTTCCCTGCAGGTGCAGCACCTGAAACAGCTTTTTAAATTCGTATCGCGGATAGCGTTCAGCCGTATTGGTCAGCGCCAGTATTATCGGTTCATCACGTCGTGTATCGGGATGGTAAAAGTACACAGTCCTGCTCAGAATAACGTTGCGGACGACCACGTGAAGATGTTTTTGGTTCGTCGTACCCGCACCTGTCCCGGATAACCTGTTCATCCAGTCAGAATGTCAGTGAGCCTCGATGGATAGGCACATTGTTGTCGGTTTTCTAGTTGATAATTTTGAACTTTTTTTGCTGCGAAGTGCCAGGAATGTGGTTATTCTGATCCTGATTACGACCAACAGTTCGATCGATTCAACAACGCCACTGAGATTGGCAAATATCTGTTTGAGACGACGATTGTCGTCCTCAAGATCTTTCATCTTTTTGATATCAGAGGCCTTCATTCCGCCGTATTTTGCTTTCCAGTTGTAGTAGCTGGCTTCGGAAATACCGACTTCGCGGCAGATATCTTTGACGGTACATCCGGCTTCGACGGGCTTCAGAATTGCGATGATCTGGTGTTCGGTGAGTCGGGTTTTACGCATGGCGATCTCCTCAGGGAACATAATCAGTATGTCGGAAGATCTCTAAAAGTGAATGGTTCGATTTACCGGAATACTTACATATTTTATAGGGGAATTTATATTTACTCAGTTCGTACATTTATTTATCTGAAAAATAAAATTGTTATGTTTTGTTGTATTGTTTAATAGTTTTTTATTCTTAAGATATTAATTTTAAAACCTCACCGTTAGAGATATATTTTTAATTTTCTGTTTTTTATTATTTTACTTTATTGGATAAATTACTAGTGGTATATTTTTAATCGTGACAAAAAATGTCAATTGATGTCAATATGCTTATGGGGTTTACTCTCAAAAACTGAGTGGATAGTCCAGATTAAGTCGTTTCCACAATAAAAGGAATTTTGAAAAAAATGAACGTTAAAATTATTAATGCATTCATTGCAGCATCTCTTCTTTCAGCAGGATCAATGGCAATGGCTGATACGGTGTCAGCGCCAGGTGGCACCGTGCATTTCAAAGGACAGATTGTCAATGCAGCATGTGCAGTAAGTGCTGATTCGACCAATCAGACCGTAGATTTAGGTCAGTATCGTAGTGCCAGTTTTAAAGCAGTGGGTGATCGCTCAGGTATGGTTCCTTTTACTATCAAACTTCAGGATTGCGATACAACGGTATCAACAACTGCTGCTGTAGCATTTAACGGTGTTGCTGATGGAAAAGACAACACTGTGCTGGCTATTTCTAACCTCGGTGGAGGAAGTTCAGGCTCTGCGTCAGGTGTGGGTATTGAAATTTCTGATAGTAAAGGCAAGGTACTGTCACCAGATGGTGCAATGTACTCTACTGTTCAGACGCTGAATGATGGCAGCAACGTGCTTTCTTTTAATGCGCGTTATAAGTCAACATTAGCCACAGTGGCTCCTGGCCGTGCTGATGCGGATGCAACTTTTACAATGCAATATGAGTAACATGTTTTTTGTGATTTAACTTATTTTTTAGCTGTCATGGATGGTAGCTATTTCACAATTTTAGTGAGGTTATTTTGAAAACTACAGCGCTATTCTGTGCCGTTAGTTTTCTGGCATGCTCCAGCTCTTTTGCTGGTAGGCAGCATCCTGCTTTCATTGACCAGGGAATAGTTCATCTTCGTGGAGCCATAACGGATCAAGCCTGCAGCGTATCCTCAGGAAACGATGATTTTATCGTAAACATGGGCGAATTTCGTAGCAGTCAATTTAATGGCTTGGGTTCATATGCTCCCCCTGTGCTATTTGAAATAATTCTAAATGATTGTAGAAATGAGGTTAAGGAACAAGTCACTATTAATTTCCTCGGTGTTTCTGATGATAAGGATCCGCTGGTTTTTCAGGCTGGAAATAGGATAAATACGTCATCTGGTGCGGGTATGGCTATTTTTGACTCTGATGGAAAGATCATTCCTCCAAACGCATTACCGCGCCTATTCGCCTACAGAAATAGAGAGGATAAAAGGCTACGATTTGTTGTCCGTTACCGTGCTACATCTTATCAGGTCACCGCAGGTAATGCTGACTCATGGATCTGGCTGACATTATCTTATCAGTAAAACCGAAAAAAATTCGTTTTAACTCTGTCAGGTTAAATAATAATTTTCGATATTAATTGTTTCAGGAGCACTATTGTGTTGAGTGTTTTACATTTTCTTTGTCGTGTGCCCGTCAGTTTTACTTTGTTATTTTCAGCATTTTTTTCCATAAATGGATATGCCGGAGGAATTGCACTTGGCGCAACGCGTGTTATCTATCCTGCTGACTCGAAACAGGTTTCTTTGGCTATTACAAATAGTGACGAAAAGAATAAATTTCTTATCCAGTCTTGGATTGAGGATGATAATAACAAGAAAACAACTAGTTTTATTGTTACACCACCACTATTTTTAAGTAAGCCTAAGAATGAGAATACACTACGTATTATGTACGTTGGCCCGGCATTGCCTAAAGATCGTGAAACCGTTTTTTGGATAAATAGTAAAGCTATCCCTTCCTTAAATCGAGAAGAGATAGAAAATAAAAATGTATTACAGATTGCAATTATGTCACGTATTAAACTGTTTGTACGACCAGCAGGGTTGCCGTCTACACCTGCAGAAGCACCTTCGCAGTTAAAGTTTTCAAGGAAAGGCGATAGGATAAATATTGATAATCCATCACCTTATTACGTAACTATGATCAACATCCATATTGGGAGCGAAAAATTACCCAATATAATGGTTGAACCCAAAAGTAAAAAAGGGATAAAGATTCCTGCGTCTGCAAATGGTCCATTACGTTATCAAGCAATCAATGACTATGGTGCAAATACTGAATCAATTGTAGTTCCATTGTAATTAATCACGTTTTTTGTGTTGTATGTGATATTTACAGGATGTAGGTAAAAGTATGGTGCTATATTTAAAATAGAATCAGAGAATTATTCTATGCAACCATGTAATGCCATTCTAACAGATTTTCTGAAAAAAAATCACATAAATAATAGTATGTTATCTCTTGCAGTATATTCTGTTTTGGGAATTTTCATTTTATTGAGCCTTAATAATTTCGTAAAGGCAGAAGAATTTTTTAATCCATCTTTTCTGTCTGAAGATCATGATGCAGTAGCAGATCTGTCGCGTTTTGAAAAGGATGGTGGACAAGCTCCTGGAAACTATCGTGTTGATATTTATATTAATGAGAACTACGTATCAACACGAGATGTTACTTTTATCTCTCAACCAAAAAGAATATCTTCTGGAAAGATGCAGGAAAAAAATGTATCTGATGATACAGGATTGCAAGCTTGTTTTACTCTGGCGCAACTTGAAAAGTTAGGTTTTAATGGAAAAAGCATACCTTCATTGAAAGATATGCCGGCGACAGATTGCTATGATTTCGTGGACTCCATTCCACTGGCGACCAGCAAGTTTGATTTCGAAAAATTACGTCTTTATATTAGTATTCCACAGGCTAATATGAAAAGTAATATGCGTGGTTACATACCTCCTGAAGAGTGGGAAGAAGGTATCCCAGCATTGCTCGTCAACTATAATTTTACAGGAAGTAATGCTCGGAGTGATAAAGTACGTGGAACACCATCCAGTTATTTTCTTGGCCTTAATTTGGGTGGGAATCTGGGAGCATGGCGTTTGCGAAACTATTCTACCTGGAACTATAACAAACAAGGATATCGTACTACAACTGAATGGCAGAATATCAGTAAATTTATACAGCGGGCAATTATTCCACTTAAAAGTACGTTGAAAATTGGTGACGCTAATACTCCAGGCGATATATTCAATAGCCTTGGTTTTAGAGGTGTTCAGCTGGCATCTGATGATAATATGATGCCAGACAGCATGCGTGGTTTTGCTCCAATTGTCCGGGGAGTAGCTAACAGTAATGCTCAGGTTACGATAAAACAAAATGGTTATACTATCTATCAATCCTATGTATCTCCTGGTGCATTTGAAATTACTGATCTTTATGCAACCTCAAGCAGTGGTAACTTGCAGGTCTTTGTAAAAGAGGCGAATGGGACAGAAAATATATTTACCGTACCTTATTCAGCAGTGCCTATACTACAAAGGGAAGGGCGGCTTAAATATTCCCTGACGATGGGGAAGTATAGAAGCAATAATATATACCAGGAAAAGTTTTTTTTCGGGGAAGGTACATCTATTTGGGGCGGGCCGGGTGGAGTAACACTTTTTGGTGGAATGCAGATTGCTAATCGTTACCGTTCTTTTGTCGTTGGTTCAGGAGTGAATTTAGGGCAATGGGGTGCTGTTTCTGCAGACGTCACTCAAGCGAACAGTACGCTGGTCGATGATAGCCGCCATCAGGGGCAATCTTTACGTTTTCTGTATGCTAAATCACTGAATAAATTTGGTACTAACTTCCAGTTACTGGGATATCGTTATTCTACAGAAGGGTTTTATACACTGGATGAAACCAGTTACCGAGCAAAGAATGGTTATAATGCTAATTATTATGGTGGTCAAAAAGAAATAAATGAGCCATATTATGAAAGTTATTACAACCTCAGATATGCCAAAAAAGGTCGTGTCCAGGTAAACATCTCTCAGCAGGTGGGTGATTCGGGATCCATTTTTTTGACAGGGAGTCGGCAATCTTATTGGCATAATAATCGAACTAATGACTTGCTACAGGTCGGCTATAATGGCTTCTGGAACGACATCAGCTATAACCTGAGTTTAAGTTATAATAGAGAACCTGGTTTTGAGAATGCGGATAAACGCATGGCATTCACTATATCATTACCTCTCAGTAAGTGGATTTCCGGGGGAGGAAAAGGTTCGGATATTACCAAATCAAACAACAGTGCTTACGCTACTTACTCAGTTAACGCAGATTCTCATGGATATGCGACACAACAGGCAGGGATTAGTGGAACGTTATTGGATAGTAATAATCTGAATTATAACGTTCAGCAAGGCTATGGTAATCGCGGCAATAAGGCGAGTAGCAGTGCCGGAATGAACTATCAGGGACGCTATGGGAACAGTAATATAAGTTATAACTATAACCGGGATTACAGACAGATAAATTATGGTCTGAGTGGTGGTGTGGTAGCGCATGCCAATGGTATTACTCTGAGCCAGCCATTAGGGGATACAAACGTATTAATTAAGGCACCTGGCGCGAGCAATGTTGAACTGGAAAACACAACTGGGGTTAGCACTGACTGGCGGGGTTATGCCGTCATGCCTTACGCCACCGATTACCGTCTTAACAGAATTGCCCTGAATACCACTACGTTAAAAGATGATGCTGATTTGGATGATGCTGTTGTGAATGTTGTGCCAACCTGGGGGGCGCTATCCCTTGCAGAATTTACTGCCCGAGTTGGGAAAAAAAGTCTGATCACCCTTTCTCAGCCCAACGGAAAATTTGTACCATTTGGTGCCATAGCAATAGCAGATAATGGTAAGGGGCAAGGTATTGTAGGAGAGAACGGTCAGGTTTACTTATCTGGTCTTTTGCCTGAGGGTGATTTACAGGTCAAGTGGGGAAATGGAGAGAACCAAATATGCCAGGCGAAATATTATCTGCCGAAAGAAACTGATAGTAAACCAGTCGTTTTTATAAAATCAGTATGTAAATAGCTATTGATAACGTTTATTGGTAAATAAAATGAAAAATTATTTTTTATTTCTATTGCTGTTGATGAGTGGAGGGGTTAAAGCAATTTCGTGTAGTCAATATTGTGGGGGTACGATTACGACGACTATTTCAAAAAATTTTTCACAAGGGGAAAACAACGTTAATTACGAGGTGGGATTATCTGTTGTTTCTATCAATAATACGAAGGTGAATATGGATAGGGGAACAGCAAGTGAAGTATTCCAATATTTTTATGAATCCATGCCTGGATCAAATGAAATGGCGACTCAATGGTCATTTAGAAAAGCTGATGATTATATTTCTGTTGCGTTGCGGATTAAGGATCCTTGCTACCCCACTCCGATTTATGCACCTTTTAATATTGTTTCTCTTGTTGAGAATAGAAGCTGTAAACCTTATAGCTATGCGCAAAATATGACAGTGACAATGTCGCAAAGTTTTGAAAGTAGGATCCGTATTGATAAAAAATTGGTAAGTGGGAGTTATACAAAAAACATTCCAATAGGATATTGGAAACTCTGTCAGTTAACCGGCTGTGTAACATTAAAAAATGTGTATTTAAACTTAAATATTATCGTGAAAGAAAGTTGTGTGCTGAATGCTGGTCAAATCGTTGATATTGATTTTGGAAAAATACCTGTATCTGCATTCAGAAGGGCAGGGGAAAAGGCTGTGGGTGTCTCCCCAGCAGTTCGTACAATAAAAATTGTCTGTACGAGTATTGATCCCAGAACCCGGCTTTCCTTACGCGTACAAGCAGACAAAACATCCGGAAATGCCATTGTTTCTAATGATAATAATGTCGGATTTGTTGTTTCGGGCTCGGATGAGAAAGAATTAAAACCTAATGATATGTATAGCATTATTCCTTTTCCTCTTGGTGATAATAAAGAATCTGATGTGATTATTAAAGTGTTTCCGGTTAGTGTTACTGGCAACCTTCCAAAGGAAGGCGTTGTGACTTCAGCTGGATATTTGAGATTAGACTTTGATTAACAGGGGGGGCGATGAAAATTAATTTGCTAGCGTGTGGAACTGTTATTCCTATTCTGTTTTTTGTGTTTTTTATATCAAACACCAGGGCTGAACTGGGGGTAATCAATATAAAAATTAAAGCGACACTAGTTGCCGGTGGTTGTACTGTCAGTAGCGGTTCCCGGGAAGTGACGGTCAATATGGGAGAATGGGAGAAAAAATATTTTTCTGTCAAGCCTGAACGCGTACTCCCCGTGCCTTTTAGTATCCTTCTCACTAATTGCGGTACTATGAAGGAAGTGACAGTTACCTTTCGGGGCCTCGCAGATGCTATCGACCCTTCACTTCTGGCAATCAGCGGAGGAAATGCGGCAAAAAATATCGGCATTGCTATTCTCGATAAAAATAAGAAACGCATACCTCTCGGTCGCCCTACTGACATTTACAACGTTGCTGCTAATACTGAATCTATCACACTCAATTTTTATGGTCAGTATGTAGCAAATGGAAAGGGTAACGTGACTCCGGGCACGGCGAACGCGGATACAACCTTTACCATCGAGTATCCCTAACCTTAACGGTGCACAAGTGATGAAGTGAAATACAACCCCACATTCTGGCATTCTTTCATGTGCAGATTGGGGGAGGAGAAGCGATGATGGTTGTTGACCTTTTTGTGGCGCGCCTATCTACAAATACTGGAAGATGGTGCTTTTTCTCCACATTTTTATATTTAAATCAGGAGTATGACAATCCTGTTTTGAGTGGATTAAAGGCTTTGTTGAATAAATCAGAACTTTTTCTGACCCACAGGATCAGATCACTCTCGTTCTGACAGAACAGCGACATACCGTGGCAAATCAAAAGTTCAGGATTGCCAACTGGAAGGCTTACAAAAAGGCCCTTATCACTTTGAGGTGCTCTCACTTTCTGGGGGGATGAAACAGCAATCCCTGCCTGGTACTGCGAGGCAACATTGTCAGTGCGGGGTCGCCCGCACCATCATTCCGATATGACCATCACCACGGTAGTGATGCTGAAGCGTGTTTTCGGTATGGCCCTTCGGGGCTTCGTCGACGCCATTTTCGCACTGATGAAAGTGCCGTTAAATTGTCCTGATTACACCTGCATCAGCAGACGGGTAAAATCCGTGAATATCTCGTTTAAAACCCCAACGCGAGGTGAAATTGCGCACCCCGTTATCGATTCCATCGGCCTCAAAGCCTTTAGTGAAAGGGAGTGGAAGGTGAAAAAACACGGTCAGGAGAAACGGCGAATCTGGAAAAGTCTGCATCTGGCGGTAGACGCGAAAGCGCATGAAGTCATCTGTGCAGATCTGTCATTGAGCATTATCACCGATATGAAAGCCTTGCCAGGCCTTATTGGACCGACGCACCGTAAAGTCAAGGTGTTACCCTCCCTTCCCCCAAAAAAACGAAGCCCGCTACTGATCCGCAGACTACACAGACCGAAATCAAGCCGTGGTGAACCCGTGCCTTACGGGGGACAACACACGATGGAAAGACATGACTGGCTACCACCGATGTTCGGTAGCAGAAACAGCGATGTACCGGATAAAACAGTTGTTTAGTGGTTACATGACCTTGCGTAATTACGATGCGCAAGTGGCAGAGGCTATGGCGATGCTCCGTGCCCTGAACAAGATGACGCTCGCGGGTTTGCCAAAAAGTGTGCGTGTTGCCTGAGGTATATGCACATTCAAGGAGGGTTTATTGTCCAAATCTGCTTTGTTCAACAAAGCCTGGATTAATAGCAAAATTTAAGACAAATTTCAGATTTGGTTAGGCGGTATATCACCCCGTTAACATTTGGCTTTATTACTTCAATACATAATCGTTACAATACTTGCCTTGCTGCACGAACTTCATCACAATAAAGAAAATGTCACTTAGGCTTTTTGCTTAAAAAACATTAAAAATCAAATAACTAAATTTTAGTGTGACGATATGCAGTTTATTTTTATCATGAACAAAGTTTCTTAAAATTAAAAATGAAAATATTATTGAGTAACGATGACGGTATCCACGCGCCTGGCATTCAGGCACTGGCAAAGGCGCTGCGCCAGTTTGCTGAGGTTCAGGTTGTTGCTCCCGATCGTAATCGCAGCGGGGCGTCAAACTCGCTGACGCTGGAAACACCGCTGCGCACGTTTGACTATCCCAACGGCGATATTGCCGTGCAGATGGGAACGCCTACCGACTGTGTTTATCTGGGGGTAAATACCCTGATGCGCCCAAAGCCGGATATCGTGGTCTCCGGAATCAACGCCGGGCCAAACCTCGGTGACGATGTGATCTATTCCGGGACCGTTGCGGCGGCGATGGAAGGGCGTCATCTGGGGCTTCCCGCTTTGGCTGTGTCGCTGGACGGGCATCAGCATTATGAAACGGCGGCGGCGGTGACCTGCTCGATTCTGCGCGCACTGATGCAAGAACCGCTGCGGACCGGGCGCATTCTCAATATCAATGTTCCTGATTTGCCGCTGGAGCAGATAAAAGGTATCCGCGTGACGCGCTGCGGCAGTCGCCACCCCAGCGACAGGGCGATTCAGCAGCAGGACCCGCGCGGCAACACGATGTACTGGATTGGGCCTCCGGGTAACAAGCTTGACGCAGGCCCGGGTACCGACTTTGCAGCGGTTGATGAGGGATATGTGTCGGTGACTGCTCTTCATGTGGACTTAACCGCCCATGCGGCACAGGAGGTTGTATCTTCCTGGCTGTCACGCGTTGAGGTTGATCAACAATGGTAAGCGGCGGCCGGATCGATACGCTGCTTACACTACTGCGTAAGCAGGGCATTACCGATGAGCGATTGCTGCAGGCTATTGAAGATGTGCCGCGCGAACGCTTCGTTGATGAAGCCTTCGAACATAAAGCCTGGGACAATATGGCGCTGCCTATTGGTTCCGGGCAGACGATTTCGCAGCCGTATATGGTGGCCAGAATGACCGCGCTGCTGGAGCTGACTCCGCAGTCGCGCGTGCTGGAAATCGGTACCGGCTCCGGCTATCAGACGGCCATTCTGGCGCACCTGGTCGAGCATGTTTGCTCGGTAGAACGTATTAAAGGGTTGCAGTGGCAGGCCAAGCGCCGACTGAAGCAGCTCGACCTGCACAATGTTTCAACCCGCCACGGTGACGGCTGGCTTGGCTGGCGTTCCCGTGGGCCATTCGATGCCATTATCGTGACGGCCGCCCCGCCGGAAATACCGGATGCTTTACTGGCGCAGCTGGATGAGGGGGGTATTATGGTGCTGCCGGTTGGGGAAGAGCAGCAGGTTTTGCAGCGCATTCGCCGCCGGGGAGAGGAGTTTGTGGTTGAAACCATTGAGCCGGTTCGCTTTGTTCCCCTGGTGCAGGGCGATCTGGCCTGAAGTGAGCCGCTAATAAAGATTAATACAACTGGCATGGCACGTTGTGGTTGATATTGCTAGTATCTGAATAATTCGCGCGGGCTGACAGAAGATGCTGTAAACCATCAGCCCAGCCGCAGTTCTGTCTTTAATAAGCATTGCCGTAATGGGGGAAGAATGAGCACTGGAAGCCCGGTTTTTAAGTTGCGCCGTATTGCGGCCGTTTCATTGATAGGTTTTTGGCTGGCAGGTTGTTCCAGCGATAATACGCAGGCTCCCATCAGTTCAGTTGGCGGTAATGATTCAGGCATGCTGAGTAATTCAGGCGGCGGTGGCTTTACTCCCGCACGCCCGCAGTCGTCTTCAAATGGTGGAATGATTTCGTCCCCCTCACCGAACGTAGTGACGGAAAACGGGCGTATTGTTTATAACCGCAGTTATGGGAACATTCCGAAAGGTAGCTACAGCGGTGACAGCTATACCGTTAAGCGTGGCGATACTCTGTTCTATATTGCATGGATTACCGGCAATGATTTCCGAGATTTGGCGCAGCGCAATAATATCCCTGCCCCTTACGGGCTCAACGTTGGCCAGCAGATTCAGGTTGGAAACGGCGGCGGTACGCCGATCACCGGTGGCAATGCCATCACGGTTGCCGATGCGACTGCAGGTGGCGTAACGACTCCTCCTTCCAGTACACAAATGAAGCCAACACCTGTTGCACGGCAACCGGTTATTACGTATTCTGAGGATTCAGGTACTCCAAGTGGAGGCAAAATGCTGCCTTCATCCGGTACAACTGTTGCAACGACGACAGCGCCGGTTACCGCCCCGACCGTCAGCAGTACAACGGACAGCGCTACCCCAGTGGGAAGCTGGCGTTGGCCGACAGACGGTAAGATTATCGATAACTTCTCTGCTTCCGAAGGCGGCAATAAAGGTATTGACATCGCGGGTTCACGTGGTCAGTCCGTTGTATCCACCGCTTCAGGTAGGGTGGTCTATGCCGGGAATGCGCTGCGCGGTTACGGTAATCTGATAATCATCAAACATAATGATGACTACCTGAGTGCTTATGCCCATAACGACACTATGCTGGTCCGCGAACAACAAGAGGTTAAAGCTGGTCAGAAAATAGCCACCATGGGCAGTACTGGCACGAGTTCGGTTAGATTGCACTTTGAAATTCGTTACAAGGGGAAATCCGTAAACCCGTTGCGTTATTTACCGCAGCGATAACCGGCAGAACCTTGGTGTTCTGCCCTGGAATCACGGGTAGGAGCCGCTTATGAGCCAGAATACGCTGAAAGTTAATGAGTTAAATGAAGATGCGGAATTCGACGAAAACGGAGCTGAGGTTTTTGATGAGAAGGCTCTTGTCGGAAATGAACCTGGTGATAACGATTTAGCAGAAGAAGAACTGCTGTCGCAGGGAGCCACACAGCGTGTGCTCGACGCGACGCAGCTCTATCTTGGGGAGATCGGTTATTCCCCACTGTTAACGGCGGAAGAAGAAGTCTTCTTTGCCCGTCGGGCGCTTCGTGGCGACATTCCTTCACGTCGCCGAATGATTGAAAGCAACCTGCGTCTGGTGGTAAAAATCGCCCGTCGTTACAGCAATCGTGGTCTGGCGCTGCTGGATCTGATTGAAGAAGGTAACCTCGGTCTGATCCGTGCCGTAGAGAAGTTTGACCCGGAAAGAGGGTTCCGTTTCTCCACGTACGCCACCTGGTGGATTCGTCAGACGATTGAACGGGCGATCATGAATCAAACCCGTACCATCCGCTTGCCGATTCACATCGTGAAAGAGCTGAACGTTTATCTGCGCACCGCGCGAGAACTTTCCCATAAGCTCGATCATGAGCCGAGTGCGGAAGAGATTGCCGAGCAGTTAGATAAACCTGTTGATGACGTAAGCCGGATGCTGCGCCTCAACGAACGCATTACCTCAGTTGATACGCCGCTGGGCGGAGATTCTGAGAAAGCGCTGCTGGATATTCTGGCCGACGAGAAAGATAACGGTCCGGAAGACACCACGCAGGACGATGATATGAAGCAAAGCATCGTCAAATGGTTGTTCGAACTGAACGCCAAGCAGCGTGAAGTGCTGGCACGTCGTTTCGGCCTGTTGGGCTATGAAGCGGCGACGCTGGAAGATGTGGGTCGCGAAATTGGTCTGACCCGCGAGCGTGTACGTCAGATTCAGGTTGAAGGTCTGCGTCGTCTGCGTGAGATTCTGCAGGCACAGGGACTGAATATCGAAGCACTGTTCCGCGAATAATCGCGAAACTGCCTGACTGAGTTAATGCGAAAAGCGACGATCCTGGATCGTCGCTTTTTTATTGCCATTTTTTCAGCTATAACCGTTTTGCAACGACCAGACTGCCGCCTCAACCCGCGATTTCATCTGTAGTTTCTTCAGCAAATGTTTGACGTGTACCTTCACCGTACTTTCACTGATGCACAGGCGACGCGCGATCAATTTATTACTCATTCCCATTGCAATCAGTTTGAGGATATCGCGCTCGCGCGCGGTAAGCTGTTCAATATCCGGCAATTCTTTTGGCCGCTGCTGGCGCAGACTGGCGGCAAGAAGCGGTGGAAGCGTTTCGCTCAGCACCATCTCTCCTGCAGCGGCGCGATGGAGTGAATTCAACAATGCTTCAGGCTCCATGTCCTTCAGCAGATAGCCATCGGCACCCCGCTTGAGCGCGCGCACCACATCATCTTCATAATCCGAAACGCTAAATACCACGATGCGGCCGCGGGCGTCTATCGCACGCAGTTGTTCCAGCGTTTCCAGACCATTCATTCCTGGCATATGCAGATCCAGCAGGATCAGATCGTAGTCATTTTTTTCCGCCAGCAGCACACCTTCCGCACCATTACCCGCTTCGCCAATCACCTTCAGACGATCGTCCATGCCGATCAGTTGTTTCAGTCCGGTACGAATCATAGGGTGATCGTCAATCAGCAGAACGGTCGCGGGAGCAGGGTTTTTAGTCATCCATTATTCCGGGGGGTTAGTTGCGTAAAACAACTGAATATACAGTAGTTGGTACTATTGTCTTTCATTGAAGAAAGAATACCCATACCTCTTTTGGGGTAATACTTAATATCTTGATTATATGATAACTATAGTTAATTACTTCAAATTTTTAATAACCATATGATTTTATTATTTTTATTTTTTATCAATCCTACCCCTCTTTGGAGGTAAGGCTACGTCTTAGCGAGTAGCCACCTGCAGGCTCGTTGATATACGTCAATTCGATCAGAGGCATTACTACTCAGGATGGTGCCATCATTAACAACACCACTGAGAAGAATATGTCCCAATCATCCCCTTCACCAGGAAAGAAAAATAGCGCAGTTATCGAGAACTGGCAGCCTGAAGACGCCCAATTTTGGGCCGCTACGGGAAAGCGGATTGCCAGCCGGAATCTGTGGATCTCAGTTTTTTGTCTGATGCTGGCCTTCTGCGTCTGGATGCTGTTTAGCGCCGTTGCAGTGAACCTCAACAAAGTTGGCTTCAACTTCACCACTGACCAGCTTTTTCTGCTGACCGCATTGCCTTCAGTCTCTGGCGCTATTCTGCGCGTGCCGTACTCTTTTGTTATCCCTATTTTTGGTGGTCGTCGCTGGACAACGTTTAGCACCTGTTTTTTGCTGCTCCCCTGCATCTGGCTGGGTTTTGCGGTACAGAATCCCGAAACGCCGTTTGCCATTTTTGTGATCATTTCTCTGCTCTGCGGTTTTGCCGGCGCTAACTTTGCGTCAAGCATGGGAAACATCAGCTTCTTCTTCCCGAAATCAATGCAGGGCGGTGCACTGGGTATCAACGGTGGGCTGGGTAATCTCGGCGTCAGTGTTATGCAACTGCTGGCCCCGCTGGCCATTTCACTGGCTATCTTTGGTTTTTTCAACGGCGGTGGCTCAACTGGTAACAGCGGTATCTGGCTGGAGAACGCGGCGTGGATTTGGGTGCCGTTGCTGATTATTGCCACGGTTGCGGCATGGTTCGGTATGAACGACCTGGCAGCAGCGAAATCATCGCTGAGCGAGCAACTGCCGGTATTGAAACGCGGCCATTTGTGGATGCTCTCGCTGCTCTATCTGGCCGCATTCGGTTCTTTCATCGGTTTTTCTGCTGGTTTTGCCATGTTATCCAAAACCCAGTTCCCCGATGTCGCCATCATGAAATATGCCTTCTTCGGCCCGTTTATCGGCGCACTGGCGCGTTCCGCGGGTGGGATTATCTCTGACCGTCTGGGCGGCGTTCGCGTCTCGCTGTTTACCTTCATCCTGATGGCGATATTCACCGGCCTGTTGTTCCTGACGTTGCCAACTGCAACCAGTTCAGGATCGTTTATCGCCTTCTACGGCGTCTTTATGGTGCTGTTCTTCGCCGCCGGATTAGGTAGCGGATCGACCTTCCAGATGATCGCCGTGGTCTTCCGCAAACTGACTGTCGATCGTGTCAAAGCCGCAGGTGGTAGCGATGAAACCGCGCAGCGCGAAGCGGTGACCGAGACCAGCGCCGCGTTGGGCTTTATCTCTGCCATTGGGGCACTGGGTGGATTCTTTATCCCACAAACCTTCGGCATTTCGCTGAGTATGAGCGGATCGCCAGCGGGTGCAATGAAAGTATTTTTAGTGTTTTACCTGGTGTGTATCGCGATTACCTGGCTGGTTTACGGCCGTAAAAAAAATAACTAAGCGCGATAAAAAATAATTCCTTCTTGGAGCATGTCGTATGAGCAAATTTCTGGATCGTTTACGCTATTTCAAACAGCTGGGGGAACCCTTCTCCGGCGATCACGGGCAAACCCTGAACACTAACCGTGACTGGGAGGATGGCTATCGCAGCCGCTGGCAGCATGACAAAATCGTTCGCTCTACCCACGGTGTGAACTGTACCGGTTCGTGCAGCTGGAAAATCTATGTAAAAAATGGCCTGGTCACCTGGGAAACCCAACAAACTGACTATCCGCGCACCCGTCCGGACTTGCCAAACCATGAGCCTCGCGGCTGTCCCCGCGGAGCCAGTTATTCCTGGTACTTATACAGCGCTAACCGCCTGAAGTACCCCCTGATGCGCAAGAGTCTGATTACGCTATGGCGCAAAGCGAAAGCCCGCCATACCGATCCGGTACTGGCGTGGCAATCGATCGTGGAAGATGCCGAACAGGCCACCAGCTATAAAGCAGCGCGCGGTCGCGGTGGTTTCGTGCGTTCAAGCTGGCAGGAGGTCAATGAGCTGATTGCTGCGGCTAACGTCTATACCGCGAAAACCTTCGGGCCTGACCGTATTATTGGCTTCTCCCCGATTCCGGCAATGTCGATGGTTTCCTACGCCTCGGGTTCGCGCTACCTGTCGTTAATTGGTGGTACCTGCCTGAGCTTCTATGACTGGTACTGCGATCTGCCGCCAGCATCGCCAATGACCTGGGGCGAGCAAACCGACGTTCCCGAGTCCGCTGACTGGTATAACTCTTCTTATATTATGGCGTGGGGCAGCAACGTTCCGCAGACCCGTACCCCGGATGCGCACTTCTTTACTGAAGTTCGATACAAAGGTACCAAAACCGTCGCCATAACGCCGGACTATGCCGAAATCGCCAAGCTCTGCGATCAGTGGCTGGCACCTAAACAGGGCACAGACAGCGCACTGGCGATGGCGATGGGCCACGTGATGCTGACCGAATTCCACCAGCAGCGCCAGGTGGAATACTTCCGTAACTACGTGCGTACCTACACCGATATGCCGATGCTGGTGATGTTGGAGCCGCGCGACGGAGGCTACTACGCTGCCGGACGCATGCTGCGAGCCAGCGATCTGGTTGATGGTCTGGGGCAAGAAAACAACCCACAGTGGAAAACCATCGCCATCAACGAAACCAACGGTGAACTGGTAGCACCGCAGGGTTCCATTGGCTATCGCTGGGGCGAGAAGGGGAAATGGAACCTTGAACAGCGCGAAGGTAAGGATCAGCATGAAGTTGAGCTGCAGCTGAGCCTGCTGGACAAGCACGATGAAATTGTGGACGTTGGCTTCCCTTACTTTGGCGGTACCGAAGTTCAGGACTTCAACACCGTCGCGCTGGATGAAATCCTGCTGCATAAACTGCCGGTAAAACGTCTGCAGCTGGCGGATGGCAGCACCGCGCTGGTGACCAGCGTCTACGACCTGACGCTGGCGAACTACGGCGTTGAGCGCGGCATGAATGATGTTAACTGCGCTGCAAATTATGATGAGGTGAAAGCCTACAGCCCGGCATGGGCTGAGCAGATCACCGGCGTGCCGCGTCAGAATACGATTCGCATTGCGCGTGAGTTTGCCGAAACCGCTGAAAAAACGCGTGGACGCTCCATGATTATCGTCGGTGCCGGTCTGAACCACTGGTATCACATGGATATGAACTATCGCGGCCTGATCAATATGCTGATCTTCTGCGGCTGCGTAGGTCAGAGCGGCGGCGGCTGGGCACACTATGTCGGCCAGGAAAAACTTCGCCCACAAACTGGCTGGCTGCCGCTGGCCTTTGGCCTGGACTGGCAGCGTCCACCGCGTCATATGAACGGCACCTCGTTTTTCTACAATCACTCAAGCCAGTGGCGCTATGAGAGCCTGCAAACCGACGAACTGCTGTCACCGCTGGCGGATAAATCTCGCTACACCGGCAGCCTGATCGACTTTAACGTGCGTTCTGAACGTATGGGCTGGCTGCCGTCGGCACCGCAGCTGAACGTTAACCCGCTGCATCTGGCGGCAAAAGCAAAAGCGGCAGGCGTTTCCCCGGTAGATTACACCGTAGCCGGTTTGAAAGACGGTTCCGTGCGTTTTGCAGCCGAGCAGCCTGACGATCCGCAGAACTTCCCGCGTAACCTGTTCGTCTGGCGTTCTAACCTGCTGGGCTCATCCGGTAAGGGCCATGAGTATCTGCTGAAATACCTGCTGGGTACCGACAGCGGCGTGCTGGGTGAAGACCTGGGGGAAATGGGTGCGGCCAAGCCGGAAGAAGTGGAATGGCGCGACAATCCTGGCAAGGGCAAGCTTGACCTGGTTGTGACCCTCGATTTCCGTATGTCGAGCACCTGCCTCTACTCCGATATCGTGCTGCCAACCGCAACCTGGTATGAAAAAGACGATATGAATACCTCGGACATGCATCCGTTTATTCATCCGCTGTCTGCCGCCGTCGATCCGGCCTGGGAATCCCGTAGCGACTGGGAAATCTACAAGGGTATTGCGAAGTGCTTCTCGGAGCTTTGCGTCGGCCATTTGGGGGTTGAAACCGATGTGGTCACGCTGCCGATGCAGCATGACTCCGCTGCCGAGCTGGCACAGCCGTTGGGCGTGCAGGACTGGCATAAAGGCGAATGCGATCTGATTCCGGGTAAAACTGCGCCGCATCTGATGGTGGTGGAGCGTGACTATCCATCAACCTATGAGCGCTTTACCTCACTGGGACCTCTGCTCGATAAGCTGGGCAACGGCGGTAAGGGCATCAGCTGGAATACTCAGACCGAGGTCGATTTCCTCAAAAAGCTTAACTACGTTAAGGCCGATGGTCCGGCAGCGGGTCGTCCTAATATCGATAGCGCCATTGATGCAGCCGAGGTCATTCTGTCGCTGGCACCGGAAACTAACGGTCAGGTTGCGGTCAAGGCCTGGCAGGCGCTGGGTGAATTCACCGGGCGCGATCATACCCATCTGGCGCTGAATAAAGAGGATGAAAAAATCCGCTTCCGCGATATTCAGGCACAGCCGCGCAAAATTATCTCCAGCCCGACCTGGTCCGGACTGGAAGATGAGCATGTGTCCTATAACGCTGGTTATACCAACGTTCACGAACTGATCCCATGGCGTACGCTGACCGGTCGTCAGCAGCTGTATCAGGATCACCAGTGGATGCGTGATTTTGGTGAAAGCCTGCTGGTCTACCGTCCGCCGATTGATACGCGCAGCGTGCAGCCGCTGATGAACCGCAAGCCTAACGGCAACCCGGAGCTGGCGCTGAACTTCATCACGCCGCACCAGAAGTGGGGTATTCACTCAACCTACAGTGAAAACCTGCTGATGCTGACGCTGTCGCGCGGTGGCCCGATTGTCTGGCTAAGCGAGGACGATGCGAAGCAGTTAGGCATTGAAGATAACGACTGGATTGAGGCCTTTAACGCCAACGGTGCGCTGACGGCCAGAGCCGTGGTCAGCCAGCGTGTGCCTGCGGGTATGACCATGATGTACCACGCTCAGGAACGTCTTGTGAATATTCCCGGTGCGGAAACCACCCAGCAGCGCGGGGGAATTCATAACTCGGTAACGCGCGTCTGCCCGAAACCGACGCATATGATTGGCGGTTATGCACAGCAGTCCTACGGCTTTAACTATTACGGCACCGTCGGTTCCAACCGCGATGAGTTCGTTATTGTAAGAAAAATGAATAATATTAACTGGTTAGATGGTGAAGGCAACGACGATCGCCAGGGAAGCCAGCAGGAGGTCGCTAAATGAAAATTCGCTCACAGGTTGGGATGGTATTGAATCTCGACAAATGCATTGGCTGCCACACCTGCTCAGTGACCTGTAAAAGCGTCTGGACCAGCCGCGAAGGGATGGAGTACGCCTGGTTCAACAACGTAGAAAGCAAACCGGGCGTGGGCTTCCCTCATGCCTGGGAAGATCAGGAAAAGTGGAAGGGCGGCTGGATACGCAAAATTAACGGCAAGCTGGAACCGCGCATGGGCAGTCGCGTTGGCGTGCTGTCGAAAATCTTTGCCAACCCGCACGTACCTGAGCTGGATGACTACTACGAGCCGTTTGATTTCGACTATCAGCATTTGCATAACGCACCGGCCGGTAAACACCAGCCGATCGCCCGTCCGCGCTCGCTGATTACCGGCGAGCGGATGAAAAAAATTGAGAATGGCCCTAACTGGGAAGAAATTCTCGGCGGCGAATTCAGCAAACGTTCGAAAGATGCCAACTTTGCGCATATCCAGAAGGAGATGTACGGCCAGTTCGAAAACACCTTCATGATGTATCTGCCGCGCCTCTGCGAACACTGCCTGAATCCGGCGTGCGTGGCGACCTGTCCAAGCGGTGCTATCTACAAGCGCGGCGAAGATGGCATCGTGCTGATCGATCAGGATAAGTGTCGCGGCTGGCGCATGTGCCTGACCGGTTGTCCTTACAAGAAAATCTACTTTAACTGGAAAAGCGGCAAGTCGGAAAAATGTATTTTCTGCTATCCGCGCATCGAGTCCGGTGCGCCGACTGTGTGTTCAGAAACCTGCGTGGGCCGTATCCGTTATCTCGGCGTACTGCTGTATGACGCCGATCGTATTGAGCAGGCCGCCTCGGTGGAGAATGAAAAAGATCTCTATCAGAGTCAGCTGGATGTTTTCCTCGATCCGAACGATCCGGCGGTCATTGAACAGGCACTGAAAGATGGTGTACCGCAGAGTGTGATCGACGCGGCACAGCGTTCACCGGTGTACAAAATGGCGATGGACTGGAAGCTGGCGCTGCCGCTGCACCCTGAATATCGCACGTTGCCGATGGTATGGTACGTGCCGCCGCTGTCGCCAATTCAGTCAGTTGCTGATGCGGGACAGCTGGGCCATAACGGCGTACTGCCGGATGTGGAAAGCCTGCGTATTCCTGTGCAGTACCTCGCTAACCTGTTAACGGCTGGCGATACTGCACCGGTACTGCTGGCGTTGAAACGCATGCTGGCGATGCGTCACTACAAGCGTGCCGAAACCGTTGACGGCGTTCATGACATCAGCGCGCTGGAGCAGGTGGGACTGACCGAGGCACAGGCGCAGGAGATGTATCGCTATCTGGCGATCGCCAACTACGAAGATCGCTTCGTGATCCCATCCAGCCATCGCGAGCAGGCGCGTGAAGCCTTCCCTGAAAGTAAGGGCTGTGGCTTTAGCTTCGGCGACGGCTGCCACGGCAGTGACGTGAAATTTAATTTGTTTAACAGTCGCCGCATCGATGCGATTGACGTGTCGATCAAAACTAAGCGGGAGGAAGATGCATCATGATTGCGATACGTCTTATCGCCCGCCTGCTGGATTATCCGGAGCAGGAACTCTTCGAGCATCAGGAAGAGCTGCTGGCAGCCCTACAGGAAGCGGACGAACTCAGCGACGAGCAAAAAGCGATGCTGGCGGAATTTATCCGGCACAGTGCAAAGCGGCCGTTATTGGATCTGCAATCCGACTACTGTGAGCTGTTCGATCGCGGCCGTGCGACCTCGCTGCTGCTGTTTGAACATGTACACGGTGAATCACGCGATCGCGGACAGGCTATGGTCGATCTGTTGGATCAGTACCGTGCCGACGGCCTGGAGTTGGATGCCCGCGAACTGCCGGATCATCTGCCGCTTTATCTGGAATATCTTGCGCAGGGTGGGCTTGCCCGCGTTCGTCGGGGTTTACAGGATGTTGCGCCTATTCTTGCCCTGCTGGGTGCGCGTCTGGAACAGCGTGGCAGTCCTTATGCTGAGCTATTCCCTCTGTTGCTGGACCTGTCCGGCAGCATCGCCAGTCCTGAGTTGCTGCAGTCGCAGGTTGCGGGTGAAACACGGGACGATACACCACAGGCGCTTGATGCGGTGTGGGAAGAGGAACAGGTGTCCTTTATTGCCCGTATGAATCCGCAGGGGGAAGGCTGTACGGCCACACATCAGCGCCGTTTCGCGGGGGCCGTAACTCCGCAGTATCTCGACGTTTCGACACTCAGCCAGGTAAGGGGAGAGTAGGTTATGCAATTTTTGAATATGTTCTTTTTTGATATCTACCCCTATCTGGCCGGTACGGTATTTCTGGTAGGAAGTTGGCTGCGTTACGATTACGGCCAGTACAGCTGGCGGGCAGGTTCCAGTCAGATGTTGAGTAAGAAGGGAATGCGGTTTGCCTCTAACCTGTTCCATATTGGGATACTCGGCATCTTTTTTGGTCATATCGTTGGTCTGCTGACCCCGCACTGGGTCTATCAGTCCTTCCTGCCGATTGCCGCCAAGCAGCAGCTGGCGATGATTGCCGGCGGCATCTGCGGCGCAATGACGCTGATCGGTGGCGGTCTGCTGCTGAAGCGCCGCCTGACTAACGTGCGCGTGCGGGCAACCAGCAGCTTTGCTGACATTATGATCCTGACGCTGTTGGTGGTTCAGGCGGCACTGGGACTGTTAACTATTCCATTCTCGGCGCAGCATGCGGATGGGTTAGAAATGATGAAGCTGGTGGGCTGGGCGCAGGCGGTGGTAACCTTCCACGGTGGCGCATCGCAGCACCTGGAGGGCGTGGCCTTTATCTACCGCGTGCATATGGTACTGGGTATGACATTGTTCCTGCTTTTCCCGTTCTGCCGCCTGGTGCATATCTGGAGCGCGCCGGTCGAGTACCTCACCCGTCGCTATCAGCTGGTGCGTAACCGCCGCTGAAAATAAACGGTGAAATATAAAACGGGCAGGTATCTACCAGCCCATTTTTTATACGTTGCTACCCCTGCCATCAGGCTTATCGCTGTGAGCAGGCGCTTAAAGCCCCTTTTGATTTCTGCCCGAACCCGCTGCGAACCGGGTCTTTCAGAGGGTTATCAACCAGCGCCTGTTAATGCCGGATTAAACCAGTGATTTCAGACGATAAATCCATTCCAGCGCCTGGCGCGGCGACAGCGAGTCGGGATCGAGCGCTTCCAGTGCTTCAACGGCGGGGGATGTCTCTTCCACCAGCAGCGGCAGCTGCGAGCCATCGGCTTTAGTGGCGACGGCACTGCCGGAAAGGGCTTCAAGCTCTTTCAGCTTCTGCCGCGCGCGCTTAATCACGTCCTTCGGCACACCCGCCAGCGCAGCGACCGCCAGCCCGTAGCTTTTGCTGGCTGCGCCATCCTGCACGCTGTGCATAAAGGCGATGGTATCGCCGTGCTCAACGGCATCAAGATGAACGTTAGCTACACCTTCAATCTGGTCCGGCAGCGTGGTCAGCTCGAAATAGTGGGTGGCAAACAGCGTCATCGCTTTAATACGGGTAGCCAGGCTTTCCGCGCAGGCCCAGGCCAGCGACAGGCCGTCGTAGGTGGAGGTTCCACGGCCAATTTCATCCATCAGCACCAGGCTGTACTCGGTGGCATTGTGCAGGATATTGGCGGTTTCGGTCATTTCCACCATAAAGGTGGAGCGGCCAGATGCCAGATCGTCCGACGCGCCGACGCGGGTAAAGATTCGGTCTACCGGGCCGATGACCGCCTGCTCTGCCGGAACGAAGCTGCCGATACAGGCCATCAGCGTGATCAGCGCGGCCTGGCGCATA
Source organism: Erwinia sp. GW821-FHT03D09 (assembly GCF_059420805.1). Lineage (NCBI taxonomy): Bacteria > Pseudomonadati > Pseudomonadota > Gammaproteobacteria > Enterobacterales > Erwiniaceae > Erwinia > Erwinia sp. GW821-FHT03D09. The sequence goes on along the minus strand of NZ_JBWKUK010000006.1, from coordinate 36,857 downwards.
TAGGTACTTTTACCGCCCATATTCGGGCCGGTAACGATCAGCATGCGGCGCTGCGGTGAAAGCGACAGCGGGTTGGCGATAAACGGCTCTTTCAGTACCTGTTCAACCACCGGATGGCGCCCCCCGGTCAGCTTAATTCCCGCTTTATCGCTCAGCGTTGGGCAGCTGTAGTTTAGCGTCCATGCACGTTCGGCCAGGTTGCTCAGCACGTCCAGCTCGGCCAGTGCAGCGGCGCTCACCTGTAACGCTTCCAGGTGCGGCAGCAGCATATCGAACAGCTGCTCATACAGCGCTTTTTCCAGCGTCAGCGCTTTGCCTTTTGAAGTCAGAACTTTATCTTCATATTCCTTCAGCTCGGGAATGATATAGCGCTCGGCATTTTTCAGCGTCTGGCGACGTACATAGTGAATCGGCACCTGATGGCTCTGGCCACGACTGACCTGAATGTAGTAACCGTGGATGGCATTGAACCCGACCTTCAGCGTGTCCAGACCCAGCTTTTCACGCTCGCGGACTTCCAGTCGGTCTAAATAGTCGGTCGCACCGTCAGCCAGCGCCCGCCATTCATCCAGCTCTTCGTTATAGCCCGGAGCGATAACGCCACCGTCGCGCACCAGCACCGGCGGGGTTTCGATAATCGCGCGCTCAAGCAGTTCACGCAGTTCAGCGAACTCACCCATCTGGCTGCGCAGGGTTTGCAAGTGGCCGGTTTGATTATTTTCCAGCACCTGGTTCAGCAGCGGTAGCTGCTGGAAGGAATGTCGCATACGGGACAGATCGCGCGGGCGCGCGGTACGCAGCGCCAGACGTGCCAGAATTCGCTCAAGATCGCCGACCTGACGCAGCAACGGCGACAGTTCATCATTGAGATCCTGCAGGGCAGAAATACTTTGCTGACGCTGGGTAATCACCTGAGTATTGCGCACCGGGCTGTGCAGCCAGCGCTTCAGCATGCGGCTACCCATTGGCGTCACGGTTTTATCCAGTACCGAAGCCAGCGTGTTTTCAATGCCGCCGGAAAGGTTCTGCGTGATTTCAAGATTTCGGCGGGTGGCCGCATCCATAATGATGCTGTCCTGCTGGCGCTCCATGGTCAGCGAACGGATATGCGGCAGCGAAGTGCGCTGGGTATCTTTCACGTACTGCAGCAGACAGCCTGCGGCACGCAGCGCCTGATGTGCCTGCTCCACCCCGAAACCGCTGAGATCGCGAGTGGCGAACTGCAGGTTAAGCTGCTGGCGGGCGGTATCCAGCTCAAACTCCCACAGCGGACGGCGGCGCAGTCCGCGGCGGTTTTCAATCAGCGCCATCGACGGGAAGTCTTCCGGGTACAGCAGCTCGGCCGGGTTGGAGCGCTGCAGCTCAGCGGCCATTGTTTCCTGGTCTTCCGGCTCTGCTACACGGAAACGGCCGGAGCTGATATCCAACGTGGCGTAACCAAATCCGCGCGCGCTCTGCCAGATGGCCGCCAGCAGGTTATCCTGGCGCTCCTGCAGCAGCGCTTCATCGCTGATCGTTCCTGGGGTGACAATGCGCACCACTTTACGCTCAACCGGGCCTTTGCTCAGTGCCGGATCGCCGACCTGCTCACAAATCGCCACGGATTCGCCCAGCTGTACCAGCTTCGCCAGATAGTTTTCTACAGCGTGATAGGGCACGCCCGCCATCGGGATTGGCTCTCCGGCGGAGGCGCCGCGTTTGGTCAGCGAAATTTCCAGCAGCTGAGATGCACGTTTGGCATCGTCATAAAACAGTTCGTAGAAGTCACCCATGCGGTAGAACATCAGGATTTCCGGGTGTTCAGCTTTCAGTCGCAGGTACTGCTGCATCATTGGGGTGTGTGAGTCTAAATTTTCTATTGTACTCATCGGTTTGTGATATCCATTTTCTTAATTTTTAATAAGTTAGTGATTGTTGTGGTTATCATTAGGTTTCACGTTGTCTCATCGAATATCATGAAATCCTGCATTTAAATGTAGGTTAAAGTGTAGCTTGCCAACCTATGGCCTGGTAAAATATGGGCACATACAGCGCAACCTACATTTATGTTCATGACTGCATAAGGTGCATGATAACGGAGTCTTTATGGCAGGAAAACAAGAGGGAAAGCCACTTTCGTTTAAAGCGGTAGAAATGATGAAGCCTGGCGACAAAGATAAGGCTGATGTAGGCGAAAATCGAGGCTTACGTGTCTCCTGTGGTGCAACTGGGGTTAAGTCTTTTTTCTACCGTTACACAAGCTCTCTGACTGGCAACGGTTCTGCCGGGCGAATAATCTGGCACCCAGTATGAGCCGGCGTGGCAACTGCCGGGATAATGCGGTAGCCGAATCGTTCTTCAGTTCACTGAAAAAAGAACGCATCAGGAAAAGAATATACAAAACCCGGGAGCTGACCCGGGCCGATATCTTCGATTACATTGAAGTCTTCTATAACCGGGCCCGGCGCCACAGTCATCTCGGCGGCGTCAGTCCGGAGGCCTTCGAACAGGCCTCGTCGTGAGGACAGAATTTGTCTACTGTCGTGGGGGCAGTCCATTTATGGCTCTGAGGTGTCTGTTAAACCCATAGCGATTAAGTATTAAGAAATAATGAACCTTAAAACCTCTTTACGATATGGCGAATCATTCAATTCTTCGCTTAATTTCCCTCTTTATTCATTTGGATGAATGAATACTTCTTGTTGTTCTTAAGCATCATTAATCTTTAAGCAGGTGAACTTGTGCAGCCTGAGCGACAGGGCTATTCTTCCAGAATCATCCGCGCTCTCAAATACCAGACTATGAAAAAATATCGAATAGACAACCAGTTACTCTACGATCCTGCGGACCGCTCTTTGGTGAGAATTGATGACGATCTCTCCTGGATGGTTCTTACCCATATAAGTAACCGGCTATTCCGTCTTTTCCTGGAAAGTGACGGTAGTACTATCCCACGTGACATCATTTTACAAAAAGTCTGGGATGAACACAGTCTGACCGCTTCTGGTAGCAACCTAAATAATTATATCAGTAGGTTAAGGAAGCAGCTTGTCGCACTTGGTCTGGAAATACCGTTGCTCATCACGGAACCCAAAATTGGCTTCAGAATAGATGCCGATCGGGTGAGCGTTGAGCTTTATCCTGATGAGAAACAAATGGAAAATCTCCCGGATACTGTTGCCCACATCGATAAAAAGCCGCTACATTTTGCCGATAAGACGTGTGGTTTCAGAAGCCCTGCGTATTCGTTAAAAAGGAGCTGGTTTTGGCTCGCCACCACCGTCACGGCTGGAACGCTGAGTGTACTTTTATGAGAAGGGATCGCTGCTTTTAATGCTCCTGGTCCTCGTATGATAAGTGGTGTTAAATATTATTTCACAGAGAGTGGCTGCTCATTCTACACGCCTGAAATAGCTATAGCAGTATCGATGCCGAAAATTCTCGCAGGGTCATTTTATCACTGGCAAATAAATATTCTGCATCCTGTTATGATAATAACGTTGTCATTTATGATTTTTTTGGAGTGTTTAATAATAATGTTTATAACGGAAGGGCACTCATCTCAAATTGTAAAGCGGAAGGTGGATAAATAGTAAGTTGCGAAAGCCATTTCATATACTCAGTGAGTGATTATGATGAATAAAATTATTATTTTTGTTTTGCTGGCTGTTTTTTACTGATTTCTTTTAGCGTGTTTTTTTATAAAAAGTCCTCTGAAAAGAATATGCTCAATTTCGAATGTTTAAGTCAGTTTACTTTTCTGCTGGGTGAAAAAGAATCACTGCAGAAAGAAAGTGCGATGCTGCGTTATCATGCAAAGCCTGAGGGTACTGGTTTGTACAGCGTTGATGGCATCTTTGATAACGTACGGAAAAATATCGCGTTGCCCGTACCGTTCATTTCACCTATAAACCTTATGGCAATGAGACCTATCATTTTACCGTCACCGCCGTTGAGATTAACCAGCGAGAAACTGTGCCGCAGGAACTTTACTGGCGCTATTTATCGGATAAAGTGGGCACCACCCGCGTATCCAAAATCAGTAAACTTGGCCGCAATGCTTATATCCTCGGTACAGCGACAACGCCGATGGTGATTTGCACCCGAGCCAGATGATCAAGGGTTTTGTCTGCCGAATGCTTTCAGTACCGCGATCATTTTTCTTAACAAATATTCGCGGTCGGATAGGACGGCATAGCATTATCATCGCAGACCGGACAGGCTGGAACTCCTGTGAGGTTGCGATATCTAATGCTGCAACTGAGTAAACATCAGCCTGACTGAGTTAGCCAACCTGATATCTGTGGCGACAGCATGTTGGCGTGTCGCTCGTTGTCGTTAAAAGTGGAGACGTTATGCGTAAGTTGCAAGTGATATTATGTTCAGCGGTATTCTCAACGTTGGCTCTCACCAGCGTGTCTGCTGCCTGGGCAGAAGATGAGCAGGGTGCGGTACTGCAGGCCCCTGAGTCGGTTGCTCAGCAGACGGATTCAGCCGCGCCGGAAAGCCAGGCCACGGAAGCGCCAGCTGAAACCGCTACCGCTGAGCAGCCATCCGATCAGACCGTACAGGCACTGGCAAATTCTGCCGATCCCTATAGCGTAAAAAGCTTCTTCGCTGACTTTACGCATTTTGCCATTGGCGACACGGTGCCTGAACTTTATCGTACGAAAAAATATGAAGTGACTCAGTGGACGGTACGTCATCTCCCTGCGCCTGTTGCAGAAAGCCACTGGACCTATATGGGCGGCAATTATGTCATGATCGCCAATGCTGACGGGAAAATCCTCAAGGCAGAATCCGGCGAGATCTATTATAAACACTGATTGAAACCCTGCGGCGGGGCGTTTTTTCTACCCGCTGCGCAGTTTTATCGCCTGACAGGTAAATCCACTTTAATTCTATCCCGACTCTGTTTTACCATCTGCTTTCTGATTTTTCATGCACGGCAAAATGGATACCCCATGCGTTTTCTGGCAACTCTTCTTCCCGCAGTCGTATTACTCTCCGCCTGTAGCAGTCAGCCGCATCAGGCTCCGGCTGAACCGCACGGTAATCCGTTTAAGGGAAACGGCGGTTTTCTGTTAAGTCCCGATTACTCGGCCGCTCCGTTCGGCGGTGATTTTTCCGATAACCAGGCGGCGAATGCCTTTATCGATAAGATGGTGCGTGAGCACGGTTTCGAACGCCAGCAGCTCCATGATGTGCTGGGGCAGGCGAAGAATCTGGACTGGGTAATCCGCCTGATGGATCGCCAGGCTCCGACAACCGCGCAGGGGCCAACCAGACCTAACGGTGCCTGGATGCGCTACCGCAGCAAGTTTATTACGTCGGACAACGTGCAGAACGGTGTCGCCTTCTGGAATCAGTATCAGGATGCGCTGCAGCGTGCGCAGCAGGTTTACGGCGTTCCGCCGGAAATCATCGTCGGGATTATCGGGGTGGAAACGCGCTGGGGCAGGGTGATGGGTAAGACGCGTATTCTTGATGCTCTGGCGACGCTGTCCTTTAACTATCCGCGCCGTGCCGCCTACTTCAGCGGCGAGCTGAAAACCTTCCTGCTGATGGCGCGTGAAGAAGGCAATGACCCGCTGAATCTGCGCGGTTCTTTTGCCGGTGCGATGGGCTACGGTCAGTTTATGCCATCGGCATTTAAGCAGTATGCGGTGGACTTCAACGGCGACGGTCATATCAACCTCTGGGACCCGGTGGATGCAATCGGTAGCGTCGCGCACTATTTCCAGGCTCACGGCTGGCTGACCAACGGTACGGTTGCCGTACAGGCTAACGGCCAGGCTCCGGGGATGGAAAGCGGATTCAAAACGCGTTATTCGGTAGCGACCCTTGCTGCAGTCGGGCTGTCGCCACAGATCCCCCTGGATAATAACCAGCAGGTTAGCCTGCTTAAGTTCGATATGGGTACCTACTATCAATACTGGTACGGCCTGCCGAACTTCTATGCAATTACCCGCTATAACCACAGCAACCATTACGCTATGGCCGTATGGCAGTTGGGCGAGGCAGTCGGGCGCGCCCGCCAGGGAATGTAGCTCCCGCCGGTTAAATTGTTGCGATTTCGTTATTTATCGCCAGCGCGGTCGGGCATACACTGTGTCCGGCCGCACTGACCAACTGAGCGAGGAATAATGAAAGACTGGAATCCCGATCTTTACCGACAGTTTGAAGCAGAACGTACCCGCCCGGCGCAGGAGCTACTGAGCCGAATCCCTTTGACACACGTCACCTTTGCCACCGATCTTGGCTGTGGGCCTGGTAACAGTACCGAGCTGCTGTGCAACGTCTGGCCCGATGCGCATATTACCGGGCTGGACAGCTCGCAGGCGATGCTTGATAAAGCACAACAACGGTTACCGGGGTGCACGTTTATTCGCGAGGATATTCGCCAGTGGCAGGCCGTTCAGCCACAGGATGTTATCTATGCTAACGCTTCGCTGCAGTGGCTGACTGAACATCAGACGCTTTTTCCTCATCTGATTGCCCAGCTGGCGCCGTCGGGCGTGCTGGCAGTACAAATGCCGGACAACCTTGAACAACCTACTCATCGTTTGATGCGGGAAGTGGCGCACCGTGCACCGTGGGTGGATATTATCGATCCGCAGTCCGCCGACAGGAAGAAGCTGTTGTCCACCGAGCAGTATTACGATCTGCTGTGTGGAGCGGGCTGCCGTGTGGATATCTGGCGTACCACCTACTATCACGTAATGCCTTCGCCACAGGCGATTGTTGACTGGCTGCGAGCGACTGGGTTACGGCCGTTTCTTGCCGCACTGGAGGAGCAGCAGCAGGGGGCGTTTCTGGCCGCTTATCAGTCGGAAATTTCACAGGCCTATCCTGCCCGCGCCGATGGTAACCTGCTGATGGCTTTCCCCCGTTTGTTTATGGTGGCGCAGAAAATTTAACGCCGGCCTGGAAGAGGGGCCGCAAAAATGGCTTCATCTGCTTCTCGTCCCCTGGAAAAATGTTAGGCTTTGCGGCAATAAAAACGGAAAAAGGTACGCACCATGACGGATGAGCAATTAACGCAGTTAAGTACGCGTGTCGGTCAGCAACTGCTAGCCCGTGGCGCAACGGTTACCACCGCTGAATCCTGCACCGGGGGCTGGATTGCAAAGGTTCTGACCGATATTGCGGGCAGTTCTGCCTGGTTTCATCGCGGCTTTGTGACTTACAGCAATGATGCCAAACAGCAAATGATCGGCGTAAGCGAACGTTCGCTGACGGAACACGGTGCTGTCAGCGAATCCGTCGTGCGTGAGATGGCACAGGGCGCGCTGCGCGAAGCCGCTGCTGATTTCGCGATCTCGGTGAGTGGTATTGCCGGGCCGGATGGCGGCAGTGAGGAAAAACCTGTGGGTACGGTATGGTTCGGTTTTGCCAGCGCAGGCGGTGAAGTGCTGGCAGATCGCTACTGTTTCAGCGGAGACCGTGAGGCCGTTCGCCGTCAGGCAACTGCCCGGGCATTACAAACCCTGCTCGATCGCTTTCTGAAAAATTAAACTTGATACTGTATGACCATACAGTATAATCACTGCATATTTTAGAGACAAAGCAGCGTCCGCGTGTGCTTTACCCGCATGACTAGGAGTAAAAATGGCTATTGACGAAAACAAGCAAAAAGCACTGGCAGCAGCGCTGGGCCAGATTGAAAAACAATTTGGTAAAGGCTCCATCATGCGCCTGGGTGAAGACCGTACTATGGATGTTGAAACCATCTCTACCGGTTCTTTATCGCTTGATATCGCGCTGGGCGCGGGCGGCCTGCCGATGGGCCGTATCGTCGAGATCTACGGACCAGAATCCTCAGGTAAAACCACGCTGACCCTGCAGGTGATTGCTGCCGCACAGCGTAAAGGTAAAACCTGTGCCTTTATTGACGCCGAGCACGCGCTGGACCCCGTTTATGCCAAGAAGCTGGGCGTGGATATCGATAATTTGCTGTGTTCTCAGCCGGATACCGGAGAGCAGGCGCTGGAAATCTGTGATGCACTGGCACGTTCCGGCGCAGTCGATGTCATCATCGTTGACTCCGTTGCGGCACTGACGCCAAAAGCGGAAATCGAGGGTGAAATTGGTGACTCTCATATGGGCCTTGCGGCACGTATGATGAGCCAGGCGATGCGTAAGCTGGCTGGTAACCTGAAAAACTCCAATACGCTGCTGATTTTTATCAACCAGATCCGTATGAAGATTGGTGTGATGTTTGGTAACCCCGAAACCACAACCGGTGGTAATGCGCTTAAATTCTATGCTTCCGTGCGTCTGGATATCCGCCGCATCGGCGCTATTAAAGAAGGCGACGAGGTTGTGGGCAGTGAAACCCGAGTTAAAGTGGTGAAGAACAAAATCGCTGCACCTTTCCGTCAGGCTGAATTCCAGATTATGTACGGCGAAGGCATCAACATCTTTGGTGAGCTGGTGGATCTGGGCGTGAAGCACAAGCTGATTGAAAAAGCGGGTGCATGGTACAGCTATAACGGCGACAAAATCGGTCAGGGTAAAGCGAATGCGTCTAACTTCCTGAAAGAGAACCCGGAAAAAGCTAACGAAATCGATGCAAAGCTGCGTGAGCTGCTGCTGAATAACCAGGATCAGAAAGCTGATTTTGTGCCAACGGCAGAAGAAGCGAATGAGGAAACTCACGAAGACTTCTGATTCGTCTGATGTTTTTGTATCAAGAAAAAGGAACGGTAACCCCGTTCCTTTTTTTATGGGTGATTTGTGCCTGGAAAAGGGCATCATAATCCGGCCAAACCTTCCTTCACCAATGTGTATTTTCCTCGTCAGTATCGCCGCCAGACGTTACCCTTATGGATGTATTTTTTGCATAAACATGGTGCTGCCTCTATGACAGAGCATTCAGAACGGACCCGGCATGCTCGCTTACTGGAGCGAGCAACGCGCATTCTTGCTATGCGTGACCACAGTGAGGCGGAGTTTCGCCGCAAGCTAACGTTAGCCACTGAACGCGCGGCGCAGTTTTCCCGTAGTGAAACCCCGCCGGAGCCGTTAACACCAGAAGAGATCGACCAGGTTGTAGAATGGTGTTACCAGCACAACTGGCTGGATGATGCTCGTTTTGCTGAACGCTATCTGGCAGGGCGCAGCAGGAAAGGCTATGGCCCACAGCGCATCAGGCTGGAACTGGGCCAGAAGGGAGTGGACAAAGCCTTAATTGATGAGGCAATGTCTAACACGGAAACGGACTGGCAAAGCCTCGCTTTCAATCTGGCCGAGCGCAAGTTTGGCTTGCCGTTGCCGACGGAATGGAAGGAAAAAGCGAAAGTGCAGCGTTATCTGATGACAAAAGGCTTTTTTATGGAAGATATCAGGTCTGTTTTTACAAATTTTGACGATTGAACGCCAATGGGATTTTACTTCCCTCCGAAGAAAATTTATCTTATTCACCACTTTTTGTTCGTGTGTCGCCGCAGGCAAGTGTAATTCCGGCGCAGCAAGACCCACGAAACGTTCGTTAGCGTGATTCCAGGACAAATATGAGCAAGAGCACTGCGGAGATTCGTCAAGCGTTTCTCGACTTTTTCCAGAGCAAGGGACATCAGGTTGTAGCCAGTAGCTCCCTCGTCCCCAACAACGATCCGACTTTGCTGTTTACCAACGCCGGGATGAACCAGTTCAAGGATGTCTTCCTTGGTCAGGATAAACGCAGCTACTCCCGTGCGACGACCTCGCAGCGCTGTGTACGCGCCGGTGGTAAACACAACGATCTTGAAAACGTTGGCTACACTGCCCGCCACCATACTTTCTTCGAGATGCTGGGCAACTTCAGCTTTGGTGACTATTTCAAGAAAGAGGCAATTTCCTTTGCCTGGGAACTGTTGACCGGACCGGAGTGGTTTGCACTGCCGAAAGAGAAACTGTGGGTGACCGTGTACGAAACCGATGACGAAGCTTTTGATATCTGGGCGAATGAAATCGGTGTACCTCGCGAGCGTATTATTCGCATCGGCGACAATAAAGGCGGCGCTTACGCTTCAGATAACTTCTGGCAGATGGGCGATACCGGCCCTTGTGGTCCGTGCTCTGAAATCTTCTTCGATCACGGCGACCACATCTGGGGCGGACCTCCGGGCAGCCCGGAAGAGGATGGCGATCGCTATATTGAAATCTGGAACATCGTATTTATGCAGTTCAACCGTCAGCCTGACGGTACTATGCTGCCGCTGCCAAAACCGTCCGTGGATACCGGTATGGGCCTGGAGCGTATTTCTGCGGTTCTGCAGCATGTGAACTCGAACTATGAAATCGATCTGTTTGCGAAACTGATTGCCTCTGTTGCTGAGGTGACCGGCGCCAGCGATCTCGGCAATAAATCACTGCGCGTGATTGCTGACCATATCCGTTCCTGTGCTTTCCTGATCGCCGATGGCGTTATTCCTTCTAATGAAAACCGTGGCTACGTTCTGCGCCGTATTATTCGTCGTGCGGTTCGTCACGGCAATATACTGGGCGCGAAGGGCACCTTCTTCTATAAACTGGTTGCGCCACTGATTGACGTGATGGGCGCGGCGGGAGAAGAGCTGCAGCGTCAGCAGGCTCAGGTTGAGCAGGTTCTGAAGTCAGAAGAAGAGCAGTTCGCAAAAACCCTGGAGCGCGGTCTGGCACTGCTGGATGACGAGCTGGAAAAACTTCAGGGTGATACCCTGGACGGTGAAACCGTCTTCCGTCTGTATGACACCTTTGGCTTCCCGGTGGATCTGACTGCCGATGTATGCCGTGAACGTAACCTGAAGATTGATGAAGAAGGTTTCGAGCGGGCGATGGAGCAGCAGCGGCAGCGCGCACGTGATGCCAGCGGTTTTGGTGCTGACTACAGCAGCGTGATCAGCATTGATAAAGCATCAGCGTTTAAAGGCTATGACCAGCTGGCGCTGAATGCGACCGTTACCGCCATCTTCGTGAATGGCCAGGCGGCTACTGAAATCACCGCCGGGCAGGAAGGGGTGATCGTTCTGGATGAAACGCCATTCTATGGCGAATCAGGCGGACAGGTTGGTGATACGGGCGAGCTAAAGGGCGAGAGCACCAGCTTCACCGTGACCGATACTCAAAAATATGGCCAGGCTATTGGCCATAGCGGCAAGCTGCTCGCAGGGACATTACGCATTGGCGATCGTCTGGCGGCTCAGGTTGATGAAGCGCGTCGCGCGCGTATCCGCCTTAACCATTCCGCGACGCACCTGCTGCATGCTGCGCTGCGCCAGGTTCTGGGCGATCACGTTGCTCAGAAAGGCTCACTGGTAAACGATAAATACCTGCGTTTTGACTTCTCGCATTTTGAAGCGATGAAGCAGCAGGAAATCCGCCAGGTTGAAGAGATCGTTAACGCACAGATCCGTCGCAACCTGGCGATTGATACCGATATCATGGAGCTGGAAGCGGCCAGAGCCAAAGGCGCCATGGCGCTGTTTGGCGAGAAGTATGACGATCATGTGCGCGTTGTCGGTATGGGCGACTTCTCAACCGAGCTGTGCGGGGGCGTTCACGCCAGCCGCACTGGTGATATCGGCCTGTTCCGTATCCTGTCTGAATCCGGTACGGCTGCGGGCGTGCGCCGTATTGAAGCCGTAACGGGTGAAGGTGCGCTGTCTCAGGTTTATAGCCAGAGCGAACAGCTGCTGGATATTGCTCAACTGGTGAAAGCAAATAGCAGTAACCTTAATGACAAAGTTCGTGCGTTGATCGACCACGCTCGCGGGCTGGAAAAAGAACTGCAGCAGCTGAAAGATCAGCAGGCCGCGCAGGAGAGCAACCTTCTGAGCAGTAAAGCGATTACCGTAAAGGGTACAAAGCTGCTGGTTAGTGAATTGAAAAACGTTGAGCCGAAAATGCTACGTACGATGGTAGACGATCTGAAGAATCAGCTCGGCTCCGCGGTTATCGTACTGGCAACCGTTGCAGATGGAAAAGTCTCTCTGATTAGTGGGGTGACTAAAGACCTGACCGATCGTGTGAAAGCGGGTGAGCTGGTTGGCGAACTTGCGCAGCAGGTTGGCGGGAAAGGTGGCGGTCGGCCAGACATGGCTCAGGCGGGCGGCACAGATGCACAGGCACTCCCTGCTGCACTGGCTGGCGTTGAGTCCTGGGTGGTTGCAAAACTGTAACACCGATAAAAATGTACCGCTGATGAGCGCCAGGAAGCGAAAACCTGGCGCTCTTCATATGCGGTGCGCACTGTAATCATAAAGTCAGGTTGATGAGCAGGTTTTCGGCTAAACTAAGTATCAGCAGAATGTATTAGTATGAGGATGCACTCTTGGTGTATTTGTCATAATCTACATTGCACGTTGTATGATGGATAATGCCGGGAACAGTTAACCCGACTCTTTTAATCTTTCAAGGAGCAAAGAATGCTTATTCTAACTCGTCGAGTTGGTGAAACCCTCATGATCGGTGATGAGGTTACTGTAACTGTGCTGGGTGTTAAAGGTAACCAGGTCCGTATTGGCGTGAACGCCCCTAAAGAAGTATCGGTGCATCGCGAAGAGATTTATCAGCGTATTCAGGCTGAAAAAACTCAGCAAACGAGCTACTAACGTATTCCGTGCCTCGCTCTCTGTAGCGAGGTCACTGCAGCTTTGCCCCTTTCGACCTCATTTTGCCTCGCGATCCTTACATTTCTTCTTTTCGTTTCTTGGTTTTTTATCAAATTAGCTGCTCTGGTGGATTTTTGCTGCTGCGCTTTTCCTAGCAGAACCCCATTTTTACTGTTGATAATTCACTCTTTTTGCCTTTAAAACCGCCTGATTGCATGGCTTTTGTGCAATTGAACGTAGAGGGTGAAAAAAGGGGGAGAAATTGTTTGACTTACAACGCCCAGAAAGTAATATGTGCGCCACGCAGTGCCGATGAGCAGTTAGAAAGTTCTGAAGCACAACTCGAAAGAGTGCTAGTGGTGAGGTGGCCGAGAGGCTGAAGGCGCTCCCCTGCTAAGGGAGTATGCGGTCAAAAGCTGCATCCGGGGTTCGAATCCCCGCCTCACCGCCATTTTGCATCCATAGCTCAGCTGGATAGAGTACTCGGCTACGAACCGAGCGGTCGGAGGTTCGAATCCTCCTGGATGCACCAT
>NZ_JBWKUK010000006.1:0-23672 GCF_059420805.1 Erwinia sp. GW821-FHT03D09 | reverse complement strand
CATCCATAGCTCAGCTGGATAGAGTACTCGGCTACGAACCGAGCGGTCGGAGGTTCGAATCCTCCTGGATGCACCATTCTTTAGAGTGGCAGTGATTTTCTTCAGTATCTCCTCAGGTTTGTCGCGTTACCCCCAAACTCAAAGCTTTTCCGATGCATCCATAGCTCAGCTGGATAGAGTACTCGGCTACGAACCGAGCGGTCGGAGGTTCGAATCCTCCTGGATGCACCATCTTTCCCCATGAACGCCCGTTTCTTATTTCTCGCCTGTCAAACCCTTCTCGATTGTGCGTCATCATACCCATGCGTTTTTTCTGTACCAAACTGGCATACTGAACCTTTACGTCTTTAGTCAGTTACCCGCTGTTATCTTGCATTTTAATTCGTTTTCCCTGTGCAAATTTACTGTTAGAAATCCCTATGGCTTTCAAGGCATTTGCGGAACCACGCTGACAGCGACATTCATACTGCTTTACGCTAAAGTAATCGTTCCTTTATCAGGGTGGTTAAGAGAATGTACGACGCTTACGACGGCTTGATCTTCGATATGGATGGCACCATCCTCGATACTGAACCAACGCACCGCCAGGCCTGGCGTCAGGTGCTTGCTCAGCATGGGATGGCTTTTGATGAAAAGGCACTGATTGGCCTAAATGGTTCTCCGACCTGGCGTATCGCTCAGTTTATCGTTGAACAGCATCAGAGCGATCTCGATCCTCACCGCCTTGCTGCGGAAAAGACCTCTTTATTTAAAAGCATTCTGTTTGACGTGGTGAAACCGCTTCCGCTAATTGAGGTGGTTAAAGCCTATAAGGGACGGCGACCGATGGCGGTAGGTACCGGCAGCGAGCATGCCATGGCGGTTGCACTGTTGCAGCATCTGGGGCTCCGTGACTATTTCTCGGCGATTGTCGGAGCAGATGATGTTAAACGTCATAAGCCAGAGCCTGATACATTTATTCGCTGCGCGGAACTGATGGGCGTACCGCCTGCGCGCTGCGTAGTATTTGAAGATGCGGACTTTGGTTTGCAGGCTGCATGTGCCGCGGGTATGGATGCTGTTGATGTCCGTCTGCTGTGACTGAGTGGCTGACATACGGTTCGATGTTTGCCAGCAGTTTTCTGAGCGCTACGCTGTTGCCCGGCAGCTCAGAGGCGATGCTGGTAGGCCTGTTGCTGGCAGGAAAGGTTCCCGTTGTAAAATTGGTATTGGTTGCCGCCGTGGGTAACACCCTGGGTGGTCTGACAAATATTTTGATTGGTCGCCTGTTGCCGCTAAAAAAACAGGGGCGATGGCATACAACAGCGATGGCATGGCTACATCGTTTAGGGCCTGCTGCGCTGATATTTAGCTGGTTACCGGTGATCGGTGACCTGCTGTGCGTTATTGCCGGCTGGCTGCGTTTCGCCTGGTTACCGATGGTGTTTTTTCTCGCCATCGGTAAAACCTTGCGATATATCGCATTGGCTGCCGCAACTTTACAGGGCATGGAATGGTGGCATTGATTCGCTATTAGACGATGCTACGGTTAACATTATGCTTAACAATAATAAATTTTCTCTGAGCGGGAGGTCAATTTGATCCCGGACGTATCACAGGCACTTGCGTGGCTGGAAGCCCACCCTGGCGCACTTAAAGGAATTGGTCGCGGTATTGAACGCGAAACGCTGCGTGTCAGGCCCGATGGGCATCTGGCGACAACCCGGCATCCATCTTCACTGGGCTCCACGCTGACGCATAAGTGGATCACCACTGATTTTGCCGAAGCGCTGTTAGAATTTATCACGCCGGTCGATCAGGATATTGATCATCTGCTGGCATTCTTGCGTGATATTCATCGCTACACTTCCCGGGAGCTGGGTGAAGAGCGGATGTGGCCGATGAGTATGCCGTGCATTATTGAGCCGGGTCAGGATATTGAGCTGGCGCAGTACGGCAGTTCGAACATTGGGCGCATGAAAACGCTCTACCGTCAGGGATTGAAAAATCGCTACGGTGCGCTGATGCAGGTGATTTCTGGCGTGCATTACAACTTCTCGCTGCCGCTCTCTTTCTGGCAGGCCTGGGCAGGCGTAGAGAATGCGGAAAGTGGTAAAGAGGCGATTTCAGACGGCTATCTGCGCCTGATCCGCAACTATTATCGCTTCGGCTGGATTATCCCTTATCTGTTCGGCGCATCACCGGCTATCTGCTCTTCCTTCCTGCAGGGGAAAGAAAGCAATCTGCCTTTCGAACGCAGTGAACAGGGCATGCTGTCGTTACCGTATGCCACCTCTCTGCGCCTGAGCGATCTGGGTTATACCAACAAGTCACAAAGCAACCTCGGTATCACCTTTAACGATCTGCCTGGCTATATCAAGGCGCTGAAAGCGGCCATTAAAACACCATCCGCCGAATTCGCGGCGATGGGTGTGAAGGACGCCAACGGCGACTGGCTGCAGCTGAATACCAACGTGCTGCAAATTGAAAATGAGCTGTATGCGCCAATCAGGCCAAAGCGCGTGACGCGTTCCGGCGAAGCGCCTTCAGACGCGCTGCTGCGTGGCGGTATTGAATATATTGAAGTGCGTTCGCTGGATATTAACCCGTTCTCTGCGATCGGGGTCGATGCTAACCAGGTGCGTTTCCTCGATTTGTTCCTGATCTGGTGTACGCTGGCGGAAGCGCCGGATATGAACAGTGACGAACTGCTCTGTACACGTAAAAACTGGAATCGGGTGATCCTCGAAGGGCGTAAACCGGGGCAAACCATTGGCATAGGCTGCGGCGAGACAGAACAACCGCTGGTCGATGTGGGTAAAGCGCTGTTCCGCGATCTGCAACGGGTTGCCGAAACGCTGGACAGTCAGAATGGGGAAAATCACTACCAGCAGGTGTGCGATCGCCTTGTGGCCTCGTTTGACGACCCGGATTTGACCTACTCCGCACGTTTCCTGCAATCGCTGAAGGAAAACGGCATTGCCGGTACCGGACTGGCGCTTGCCGAACAGTATCGTCAGCAGCTGAATGAAGAGCCGCTGGAAGTATTGAGTGCTGAACAGTTTACTGAGGAAGCGCGTCGCTCGCAGGTAAGCCAGCAGCAGATTGAAGAAAGTGATACGCTGAGCCTGGAAGAATTTCTGAAAGGTAAAGGCTAGCGCCAAAAGAAAATGGCCACATCATTGTGGCCAAAGTAACATCTCTGTTGTCAGGGATGATGATAACAAATGCGCGTCTTTCACATAGTAAGATGCGAGCTGACAGAAAAAGTTTCACGATATCTAAAATAAATTCATTAGTTGAGGTAACAATATGCCATTGCTGGATAGTTTTACCGTTGATCACACCATCATGGCCGCTCCTGCAGTCCGCGTAGCTAAGACCATGAAGACCCCTCATGGCGACACCATCACCGTTTTCGATCTGCGTTTTTGCCGACCGAATATCGAAATCCTGCCTGAGCGCGGTATCCATACTCTGGAACACCTGTTCGCCGGTTTTATGCGCGATCACCTGAACGGTGAAGGCGTAGAAATCGTTGATATCTCGCCGATGGGATGCCGGACGGGGTTCTATATGAGCCTGATTGGTGTGCCGGACGAGCAGCGTGTGGCGAAGGCGTGGAAAGCGGCAATGGAGGATGTTCTCAAGGTTGCCAACCAGAACGATATTCCTGAGCTGAACATCTATCAGTGTGGCACCTGTGAGATGCACTCACTGGAAGAAGCACAGGAAATCGCGCGTCACATTATTGCTAATGATATCCGCGTTAACCGTAACGAAGATCTGGCTCTGCCGAAAGAAAAACTGAAAGAACTGCACATCTAAACGGTTCAGGGCGATCGGGTTCACCGATTGCCCTGTTATCTGTTCTCTTCCACTGCCGTCGGGCAGTCATACTGATTTACGAACTCACTGACTCTTTCAGCGGTTTTTGAGGTGTAACCCGCACCTGCTTAATCATATTCTCCTGGACGTCCAGAATATCCACTGCGTATCGACCAATGTGTATCGTGGTATCCGGCTGCGGAATATCCTGTAGCTCTTCCTGAATCATACCGTTCACGGTACGTGCGCCTTCTTCCGGTAACATCCAGTTGAAGGCTTTGTTGAGCTCGCGGACGTTGGCGCTGCCTTCAATCAGTACGGAGCCATCATTTTGCGGTACAACCTCTTCAGCCAGTGAAGGGGACATGGAGGTGGTGAAATCGCCGACGATCTCTTCAAGGATATCCTCAATAGTGACCAGCCCTTTGATGTCACCGTACTCATCGACAACCAGCCCCACTTTCTCTTTATTACGCTGAAACTTAACCAGTTGAACGTTTAGCGGCGTTCCCTCGGGTACGTAGTAAATTTCATCCGCTGCGCGCAACATCACCTCTTTCGTAAATTCCTTTTTCTCGGTCATCAGGCGATAGGCCTCCCGCACGCGCAGCATGCTGATCGTATCGTCCAGAGAGTCGCGATAAAGCACAATACGGCCATGTGGAGAGTGAGCCAGCTGACGCACGATCGATTTCCAGTCATCATTGATGTTGATGCCTACAATCTCGTTGCGCGGCACCATGATGTCATCGACGTTGACCTTGTCGAGGTCAAGTACCGACAGCAGCATGTCCTGATTGCGGTGTGACATCAGCGAGCGCGACTCATAAACGATGGTGCGTAACTCTTCTTTGCTCAGCGCGGAATTAATCGAACCGTTGCTCTTCATTCCTACCATACGCATCAGCAGGCGGGTGATGGTATTCAGTAGCCACACCAGTGGCATCATCATGATCTGCAAGGGGCCAAGAATAACGCTGCTGGGGAAAGCCACCTTTTCGGGGTAGAGCGCGGCGATGGTTTTAGGCAGAACTTCCGCGAACACCAGCACCAGGAAGGTAAGGATACCCGTTGCAATGGCCACGCCAGCATCACCGTAGAGACGGATACCAACAATGGTGCCCAGCGCAGAAGCCAGAATATTCACCAGGTTGTTGCCAATCAGCACCAGGCTTATCAGGCGGTCGGGACGGCGGAGTAATTTCTCAACCCTGCGCGCGGCACGGTCACCGTTTTTGGCCTGATGACGGAGCTTATAGCGATTCAGCGTCATCATGCCGGTTTCGGAACCGGAAAAGTACGCTGATACCAGAATCATGATAATCAGCGTCACGATCAGAGTCGTGGTGGAAACGTGTTCCAAGGGAGATCCTTGTTTTGGTCGATCAGGAGGTTAAAAAGTGCTGCAGCATGCGGCTGCCGAAGTAGGCCATAGTCAAAAGAAACGCGCCGCTGCAGTTGAACCAGACAACGCGCCGCCCACGCCAGCCCTCATGGTAATGGCCCCACAGCAGGACGATATAGAGGGACCAGGCAAGGAATGACAGTACGGCTTTATCAATGTTTTCACGGCTGAAAAGGTCCGGTAGAAAGAACAAACCGGTACAGAGCACCAGCGTCAGCAGCACCACACCAATCTGGGTGATATGAAACATTTTCCGCTCGATGGTCATTAGCGGCGGAATATCAGTAGTAAACGCCAGCCTCTTGGTTTTCAACAGCCAGTCAATCCAGGCCAGTTGGAGCGCATAAAGCGCGGCAATAATCAGCGTAGCATAGGCAAACAACGCCAGGCCGATATGCACCATCATCCCCGGTGTCGTTTCCAGATGCGTAATAAACGCATTAGGGACGAAAGTTGCAAACGCCAGGTTGATCAGGGCAAAGCTGTAAACAATCGGCAGCAAGATCCAGCCGCGGTTGCGCGAGGCGACAATGGTCATGATCGAGCAGATCAGCAGACTGACCAGGGAACCAATATTCAGCAGGCTGAGGTTCTGCCCCCCATCGAGGGAGAAGATTCGCTGCTGCAATGCAACGGCGTGAAACACCAGCGCGATGACGGCAGACAAAACGGCCAACCTGCGCCAGCTGCTGTTTTTACGCAGCAGGCTGGGAACAATCAGTGCAAGGCTACATGAATAGGCGAGTAGTGCCAGAATCGCAAATACGGACATATTAAGTGTTAGTACCGGCCAGAACTGTGAAAAAAGTCAGTATAGCGCCAGCGGCAGCAGGCTCCAAACGATCTCATCGCATATGGCTGAGATCCCTGCATCGCTGTGTTATAATCCGGCCAATTGTGTCGCCATGGCGGCCTCTCATTACGTTAAGCGAGAGACGATGTTTACTAATTTATCCGATAGATTGTCGCAGACCCTGCGCAACATCAGTGGCCGTGGACGGCTGACAGAAGACAATATTAAAGACACGCTGCGCGAAGTGCGTATGGCGCTGTTAGAAGCCGACGTTGCACTGCCGGTGGTACGCGAATTTATCAGCCGCGTAAAAGAAAGCGCCGTTGGTCATGAAGTGAACAAAAGCCTGACCCCGGGTCAGGAATTCGTCAAGATCGTTAAAAATGAGTTGGTTGCCGCCATGGGGGAGGAGAACAATACTCTGAACCTGGCCGCTCAGCCACCTGCAGTCGTGTTGATGGCGGGTTTGCAGGGAGCAGGTAAAACCACCAGCGTTGGTAAACTCGGTAAGTTCCTGCGTGAAAAGCACAAGAAAAAGGTGTTAGTGGTTTCTGCCGACGTCTATCGCCCTGCGGCGATCAAACAGTTGGAAACCCTGGCGGAACAGGTTGGCGTTGATTTTTGCCCTTCCGATCTCAGCCAGAAGCCGGTCGATATTGTTAAGAACGCTCTGCAACAGGCCAGGCTGAAATTCTACGATGTGCTGCTGGTGGATACCGCCGGCCGACTTCATGTAGATGAAGCGATGATGGACGAGATCAAACAGGTTCACGCCGCGATTAATCCGGTTGAAACACTGTTCGTTGTTGATGCCATGACCGGCCAGGATGCGGCCAATACGGCGAAAGCGTTTAATGAAGCGCTGCCGCTGACCGGTGTGGTGCTGACGAAGGTTGACGGTGATGCCCGCGGTGGTGCGGCCCTGTCGATTCGTCATATTACCGGCAAGCCAATCAAATTTATGGGTGTCGGTGAGAAAACCGAAGCCCTTGAGCCGTTCTATCCTGAGCGTATTGCGTCACGTATCCTCGGCATGGGCGACATGCTGTCGCTGATCGAAGATATCGAAAGCAAAGTTGACCGTGCGCAGGCTGAAAAGCTGGCCAGCAAGCTGAAGAAGGGCGACGGTTTCGACCTGAACGACTTCCTCGATCAGCTTAAGCAGATGCGTAACATGGGTGGCATGGCCAGCCTGATGGGCAAACTGCCGGGTATGGGACAGCTGCCGGACAACGTTAAATCGCAGATGGACGATAAAGTTCTGGTGCGTATGGAAGCCATGATTAACTCAATGACGCGTAAAGAGCGCGAAAAACCTGAGATTATTAAAGGTTCCCGCAAGCGTCGTATTGCAACCGGTTCGGGTATGCAGGTGCAGGACGTTAACCGCTTATTGAAGCAGTTTGACGACATGCAACGCATGATGAAAAAGATGAAAAAAGGTGGCATGGCGAAGATGATGCGCGGCATGAAAGGTATGATGCCGCCTGGCTTCCCAGGCCGTTAAACAAGTCGGAAAAGCGCTCGGGCGAATTAGGTTGCTTTTTTCGCCAAAATGAGTAAAATTTTTGGGCTTTTTATATTGCACCCGGGCCCCGTTCCCTCAATGGGGCCCGGTTGTTTTATTAACTAAAGAGGATGTTATGGTAACAATTCGTTTGGCACGTCACGGCGCTAAAAAGCGTCCATTCTACCAGGTAGTCGTCACTGACAGCCGTAATGCTCGCAATGGTCGTTTCATTGAGCGCGTTGGTTTCTTCAACCCGATCGCATCTGGTCAGGCTGAAGCACTGCGTCTTGATCTGGACCGCATTGAGCACTGGGTTGGCCAGGGCGCAACTCTGTCCGACCGCGTTGGTGCGCTGGTCAAAGAAGCAAAGAAAGCAGCTTAATCTGTCACGGTGGTCAACATGAGCAAGCAACACAACCAGCCTCCCGCTAACCCGTTAATTCTGGGAAAGATGGGCTCGGCCTACGGTATCCGTGGTTGGCTCAAAGTGTTTTCCTCCACCGAAGACGCCGAAAGCATTTTCGACTATCAGCCGTGGTTTATCCAGCGGGCGGGTCGGTGGCAGCATGTCGAGCTGGAAGGCTGGAAGCGCCACAATCAGGATATGATCATCAAAGTTAAAGGCATTGACGATCGTGATGCTGCAGGTCTACTGACTAATTGCGAAATTGTCGTGGACTCGGAGCAACTGCCGGAGCTTGGTAGCGGTGAATACTACTGGAAAGACCTTATGGGCTGCCAGGTCGTCACCACTGAAGGCTACGAGCTGGGTAAAGTCATCGATATGATGGAAACCGGCTCAAACGACGTTATGGTCGTGAAGGCAAACCTGAAAGATGCATTTGGTGTGCAGGAACGGTTAATCCCGTTCCTCGATGAACAGGTTATCAAGAATGTCGATCTCACTACTCGTTCGATCAAAGTAGATTGGGATCCTGGTTTTTGAACTCCGAACAAAACGGTAATACTCCGGCGCAAAGTATGTGGATTGGCATAATCAGCCTGTTTCCTGAAATGTTTCGCGCAGTTACCGATTACGGAGTAACTGGCCGGGCAGTAAAAAATGGCCTGCTCAGCATTCAGAGCTGGAGTCCTCGTGATTTCGCTCACGATCGTCATCGTACCGTGGATGAACGTCCGTACGGCGGCGGTCCGGGAATGCTAATGATGGTACAACCCTTGCGGGATGCCATTCACGCAGCAAAAGCGGCGGCAGGGGAAGGTGTTAAGGTGATTTATCTTTCACCTCAGGGCCGCAAACTCGATCAAGATGGCGTTTGCGAGCTGGCGACCAATCAGAAGTTAATTCTGGTCTGTGGTCGTTATGAAGGGATTGATGAGCGCGTAATCAAAACCGAAATCGATGAAGAATGGTCGATTGGAGATTACGTACTCAGCGGTGGGGAGCTGCCAGCGATGACGCTGATCGACTCGGTTTCCCGGTTTATTCCGGGAGTGCTGGGGAAACAGGCGTCGGCGGAAGAAGATTCGTTTTCTGACGGTTTGCTGGACTGCCCACACTACACCCGTCCTGAAGTGTTAGAAGGTATGGCGGTTCCGCCAGTTTTGCTGTCGGGCAACCATGCTGATATTCGCCGGTGGCGCTTGAAACAGTCGCTGGGCCGTACCTGGCTTAGAAGACCTGAACTTCTGGAAAACCTGGCTCTGACTGTAGAGCAAGCAAAGTTGCTGGCCGAGTTCCAACGGGAACACGCCAGGCAACAAAACGATGAGACGGCTGGACAGGCATAACGCCGGGTTCGCCTTAACTATCAGTTTACCCAGGATAAGAGATTTAATTATGAGCAACATTATCAAGCAACTTGAACAAGAACAGCTGAAACAGGACGTACCTTCATTCCGTCCGGGTGATTCCGTGGAAGTGAAAGTATGGGTCGTTGAAGGTGCTAAAAAGCGTCTGCAGGCATTCGAGGGCGTGGTTATCGCTATTCGTAACCGCGGTCTGCACTCTGCATTCACTGTTCGCAAAATTTCCAACGGCGAAGGTGTTGAGCGTGTATTCCAGACTCACTCCCCAGTTGTTGGCAGCATTACCGTGAAACGTCGCGGTGCTGTGCGTAAAGCTAAACTGTACTACCTGCGTGAGCGTACTGGTAAGTCTGCACGTATCAAAGAACGTCTGGGCGCTTAAGCGACATCTGATAGTTAATAGTGAAAAGGGGTTAGCGTATGCTAGCCCCTTTTTTTATGAAAAATTCTCTGCCGACAAATACGCAAATACAAAATATAATGCCGTTGTCCGCTGATTTAAAAGCTTTTTTAAACAGCGTAACGAGTATGTTTGATTGATACCCCACAGCCGGAATCTTTCCTGATATGAGTAGCCCTTCAACGGGTATTTCGATGAAAATCGCCGCAGCGCTTAGCTCAACGCTGATGATGGCCTGTGTTAAAGATCTGGATGGTACCATCCCCGTCGGTGAAGTGATTTTCTTTCGGTCGTTTATCGCGCTGATTCCGCTGTTTATCTGGTTATGGAGCCAGGGCAGTATTCTCGATGGCATCAGGACGAAGAACGTTCGCGGGCACTTTGTTCGCGGCCTGGCCGGTACCGGCGGGCTCTACTTTAGTTATCTTTCGCTGATCTATATTTCCCTCGTTGACGTAACGGCGATCAACTATGCCTCTCCGCTGATTACGGTGGTGATGGCGGCGGTTATTCTGCGGGAAAAAGTCAAGTTTCATCGCTGGATAGCGGTGGCTGCCGGATTCGCCGGCATATTGGTTTATGCTGTCGGGACATCTCTTCTTTAATCGTGAAGGTGCCTTAACATCCGTAAACTGGACCTCCTCTCTGGGAATCATCCTCGCATTAGCGGCCGCGGTATGTATTGCCGGTGCGTCGATTCAGATCCGCTATCTTAACGGCATTGAAAAGCCGGGAGCCATTGCTTTCTGGTTTGCGGTGATGACCACACTATGGTTTGGCTGGACGGTACCGAATGCCCGACAACTGGTGCTGTTGATCAGCTGCGGATTGCTGGGAGGGATCACCCAGATATTGTTAACGCTAAGCCTGCGCTATGCGGATGCTTCACTGCTCGCACCGTTTGATTACACTACGCTGGTCTGGTCGGCGATGATTGGTTTTCTCTTCTGGGGAAATATGCCGGAGACGGCGACGTTAATCGGTGCTGGCCTGGTGGTCGCGGGTGGGATGATCTCAATGTATTTTGAGCGGCGTAACCGACGGATTGTTGCTTCGCTAAGTACGGAAAGTTAGGTTGAGCCCAGTGCGGAAAGCCAGGCTGGTTGCAAAGGCGAAAGTAAAGGGGCCTGATGTTTTCCCGGCCCCATTGATCTTTATCCGCGTTGGCCGGCGATGCGCAGAAGCTCAACGACCATCGGCGACAGTTCATTACGCAGGGCGGCTCGCTCTGACTGGAACAGCGTTGCCATAAAGAACCTGTGTTCGGGCAGTTCAATAGCGCGAACATCGCCGTCACGATCGTGGGCGCTGATACGCAGTGAGTGGGCGTTCAGTTCGTTGACGAAGTCAGCATTTACCCCATAATTGCAGTGGTAGCCTTCCTCGATCTCGCTTTTACCGTACAGTGTGGCCAGACGCGTTTCGGGCTGAATGATGATAGTTCCTGTTTTCTCTACCAGTGAACAGCTTAGTGGTGCAATGACCAGGCGCCCGCCGGTGTCGGTTTCGGCATGTCCCGCATCTTCCCAGCCCAACACATTGCGGGCATATTCCACAACGGCATACTGAAAGCCGCCGCATGAACCAAGAAACGGCAGATTGTTTTCGCGTGCATGCCGGATAGCCATAAACGCGCCGGCATCATTCAGATAGGGACTGCCGGGGACCAGCCAGACGGCATCATATTTGTCCAGCACCGACGCATCGGTAAGTTCAGGAGTTGGCAGCCATTCGGCAGTAACATCGATATTCAGGGACTGTGCGGCAAGATCCACCGCCAAAGGTATGGCCTGATGGGCAACCGCATCGGCGCGGTAATCGCCAATAAGAGCTAAGCGAACGTGAGACGCCATGGCTATTTATCCTGTGCAGGTAAAACAGAATGCTATATGAGACGGGATTATCTGGCAATGCCATCTTCATTTTCGTCCGGTGAGGGACGGTGCAGATGATAGATAACCGTGCTGACCGGACCGCTGTCCAGCACGATCAGCCCGTAGCGAATAGCGATAGTCTTCGCCCCCACTTTTTCCGCGACGGATCGGCTGGCGATATTTCTCTCTGCAACGAGGATCTCAACCACATCAACGTCCGGCTGGCTAAAGGCACAAGTGGCCAGCCGGCGAACCGCCTCACTGGCAATCCCCTGTCGTTGTTCATTGATGTGAACCCAATAGCCAATCGAGGTGGGAATCAGAGGATTGCTGCTGTAACGTAAACCGGCACCGCCGAGCAGGCGGCCATCTGCAGCGAACAGACCCAGTTCGTTGGCTGTACCCTGCTGGCGCTGCAGATGAGTCAGGTGAAACCAGAGCCGGGCCTCATCTTCCGTATAATTCTTATGTGCCCATGTCATCCATGGCAGAAGCGTATCCAGTGACTGATTAATAGCCTGCGAGAAGGCTGCTGCGTCAGTGTCCTCGAATGCGCGCATGATAAAATCCATTCGTTTCTCCCGATGATTTGCCTTAAATACCGATGATCGGTACTAACAGTATCACAGTACAATGAGGGGAAGGCGGCAGGTGACGGAAAAGACAGGCTTTTTTACTAAGATGTTATGTGTAATTAATTGTTTACGATTATCACTTGCCTTCTTTGTTGTTTTTTGAATCAACATTATTGATAACAAAGGATTTATATTAATTATAATGGCTGATTTTTTGTTGGTGGTAATAAAACTGTACGTTTGTGGGTTGAGTAATGTACGTATTGTGGTACAGTTCTTTTCAACCTCATTGAGGACCCCTATTAATCGAATTGCCCAGGATTACGATCATGCAAAAAGATGCGCTGAACAACATTCATATCGCTGACGAACAGGTTCTGATTACTCCGGAGGAACTTAAAAAACGTTTCCCGCTGAATAGCGCGCTGGAGCAGCAGATTGCCGCTTCACGCCAGACCATTTCCGACATTATCAATGGCAAAGATCACCGCCTGCTGGTGGTGTGCGGACCTTGTTCGATTCACGATACGGATGCAGCGCTGGAATACGCTCGTCATTTGAAAACGCTCGCTGACCAGGTTGGGGATCAGCTGTACATTGTGATGCGCGTTTACTTTGAAAAACCACGTACCACCGTTGGCTGGAAAGGCCTGATTAACGATCCGCACATGGATAACACCTTCGATATGGAAGGTGGTTTGCATATTGCGCGCCAGCTGTTGCTGAATCTGGTTGAGATGGGCCTGTCGCTGGCAACCGAAGCGCTGGACCCAAACAGCCCACAGTACCTCGGCGACCTGTTCAGCTGGTCCGCTATCGGTGCACGTACCACCGAGTCGCAAACTCACCGCGAAATGGCTTCCGGCCTCTCGATGCCGGTTGGTTTTAAAAACGGCACCGATGGTAGTCTGGGCACCGCGATCAACGCCATGCGCGCCGCAGCGATGCCGCACCGCTTTGTCGGCATTAACCAGGCGGGCCAGGTCTGCCTGCTACAAACTCAGGGCAACCCGGACGGGCACGTGATCCTGCGCGGTGGTAAAAAACCTAACTATGGTCCGGAAGATGTAGCCCAGTGTGAAAAAGAGATGCAGCAGGCGGGACTCCGCCCATCCTTGATGATAGATTGCAGTCACGGCAATTCTAATAAAGATTTCCGCCGCCAGTCGGGCGTGGCTGAATCTGCTGTTGCGCAGATCAAAGACGGTAACCGTTCGATTATCGGTCTGATGCTGGAAAGTCACCTCAATGAAGGCAATCAGTCTTCCGAGCAGCCGCGCAGCGAAATGCGCTACGGTGTTTCGGTCACCGATGCCTGCATCAATTGGGAAACGACAGAAAGCCTGCTGCGTGAAATTCATCAGGATCTCAATGGCGTACTGGCGGCACGTCTGTAGTAAGAGGATTAATGAGTTATGGTGGCTGAACTGACCGCACTGCGCGATCAAATTGATGAAGTGGATAAAGCGCTACTGGATTTACTGGCTAAACGGCTGGAACTGGTAGCGGAAGTGGGGGAAGTGAAAAGCCGCTACGGATTACCCATCTATGTACCGGAACGCGAGGCGACTATGCTGGCCTCGCGCCGCAAAGAAGCCGAGTTGCTGGGGGTACCGCCGGATCTGATCGAAGATGTGCTGCGTCGGGTCATGCGTGAATCCTACACCAGTGAAAATGATAAAGGCTTCAAAACGCTGAACCCTGAACTGCGTCCGGTGGTGATCGTTGGCGGTAAAGGGCAGATGGGGCGGCTGTTTGAAAAAATGCTGACCCTTTCCGGCTATCAGGTGAAGATCCTCGATAAAGAGGAGCATCATCAGGCGGCGGAACTTCTAGCGGATGCGGGGATGGTGATTATCAGCGTACCTATTCATCTGACCGAACAGGTGATCGCTGAGCTGCCGCAGCTGCCGCAGGACTGTATTCTGGTCGATCTGGCATCGGTAAAAAATAAACCGTTGCAGGCAATGCTGGCCGCGCACGGTGGGCCGGTACTGGGGCTGCACCCGATGTTTGGCCCGGACAGCGGCAGCCTGGCGAAACAGGTAGTGGTATGGTGCGATGGTCGTCAGCCGGAAGCCTATCAGTGGTTCCTGGAGCAGATTCAGGTCTGGGGTGCGCGGCTTCACCGCATCAGCGCGGTCGAACACGATCAGAATATGGCGTTTATTCAGGCGCTGCGCCACTTTGCGACGTTTGCCTATGGCTTACATCTGGCAGAAGAGAACGTGCAGCTGGAACAGCTGCTGGCACTCTCTTCACCGATCTACCGGCTTGAGCTGGCGATGGTCGGCCGTCTGTTCGCGCAGGACCCTCAGCTTTACGCAGATATTATTATGTCTTCGGAAAGCAACCTGGCGCTGATTAAACGTTACTACACGCGGTTTGGTGAGGCGATAAAGCTGCTGGAACATGGTGATAAGCAGGCATTTATCGACAGCTTCCGCCGGGTAGAGCACTGGTTTGGCGACTACGCTAAACGCTTCCAGGCCGAGAGCCGGACGCTGCTGCGCCAGGCAAATGACAGCCGAGCATAATTTGCCTTGTAGAAGGGCAGCCGTTGGTTAACCGCGCGCACTCAGAGTGTGCGGAAGTAACTTTCGGGCTGTCCTTTTTTATTGCTCTGTTCCGAATTCACCTGGTCCAGTATGGCTTACGGCTTCGCGGAGCCAAAACCGTGCTGATGCAAAATTTCCCGTGCCTCTTCCGACAGTAAAAAATCAGCCAGAGGTTGTGCCCCTACATCACAAACCGCAAAACCTTAGATTGCCGAAGCAGGCCCGCCGGGCCGAACTGCGTCTCCACGCCTGACGGATAAAGGTTCTGAAAGCGTTCAGTGATGGCTGACCAGACGGGGCGCAGGCTGCCGGCGGCCAGTACGTGCAGCGTTTTCATCAGTTGCTGCCGCGGTAATCAGTGCGATAAAAACGCTGATACCAGCTTTCGGCCTGCTGTTGCATATCGATATCCTTGAATTTTTCGGGATAAAGCTTTTTCGCCATCCAAAGTTCACCCAGTGCTATCGCTTCAGGCATCGGATACCCCCAGGCCTTGGCATATTCCGGCATCAGATAAACGCGATGGTTTTTTACCGCATCTAAAGCCTGCCAAACCGGCTGCTGATATATCTCATTTACCACCTGCGGGTATCGATCCTGGACAAAGATGGCCTGAGGGTTCCAGGCCATTATCTGCTCCATTGAAACCTGCTTATAGCCTTTTACCGTTGCGGCAGCGACGTTCATCGCGCCGGTATGGTTCATCATCAGTCCGGTGTACTTACCGGAACCGTAGGTTGTCAGGTCGGGGTTCGCCATATACACGCGGATACGCTGGTCGGCGGGAATGCCCTTAAGGCGGTCGGTGGTTTGCTGGCGCAGGCTAAAAGTGGCTTTAATCAGCGCCTCGGCCTGCTGCTGATGGTTCACCACCGTGCCGATTAAACGGATACCGTCTTTCAGACCCTGATTGTAAGCTTGTTCCTCGTTCTGCAACTCGGGATTAAGATGGCTCTGCTGTTTATCATCCGCCCGCAGCGAGATAGCAATTACGGCAATACCGAGCTGTTGTATCTGGTCGATGATCTCCTGTGGTGCGTAGTTGGTGACAAAGACAACCTGAGGATGGAGAGCGACCAGCTTTTCCAGATCGACATGGGTGAGATCGCCAAGCATCGGTACTTTGGTTAACTCAGGCACCAGGCGTGCATAACTATCACCAAGCTGCTGTCGCCAGTTGGCGAGTATCCCCACCATCTTATTCGTGGCATCCAGCTGAACCAGCAGGTTCAGAGTCTGATGCTGTAGTACGACGACCCGATCAACCCGATCGGGAATGATAACCTGTCGGCCAAGCTGATCGGTAACCACGCGATCGGCATAAGAGAAACAGGGTACGGAGGTCATCAGGACCAGTAGGCCAAAGGAACGGAGAATTTGACGCATGAAGATTTCCTGAAATTCGCTATATACCTAATGATATAGCGTCAGGGGGCCGGGGGGAATGATTCTGTGGCAGGAAATCGGCGGCCCGCACGACAGGCCACCTCTGTTCGTCAGAGTGGCTCTACCGCCACAACGTTTTCACTTGGATAGCAGCCCAGCACTTTAAGCGAGCGGGTAATCGGGGCCAGCTCGCGCAGCGCCTGCTGAACCTCATCTGAACGCAGGTTGCCCTGGAAATCGATGTAAAACATCTCTTCCCACGGATTACCGTTGATCGGGCGGGACTCCAGCTTACTCATAGTCAGATTATGCTGGCGCAGTACCAGTAATGCCTCAACCAGCGCGCCCGCCTGCTGTCCGGTGGCCATGATCAGCGTGGTTTTAGCCGGAACCTGCATTGAGACATCTACCGGTTTGCGGGCCAGTACGATAAAGCGGGTGATATTCTGCCGCTGATTGGCGAGATTTCTTTCCAGAACCTGCAAACCATACAGATCGCCCCCGGCTTCGCTGCCCAGTGCGGCGACTTTCGGTGAATTCATCGCAGCGACTTTTTCCATTGCGGCAGCAGTGCTTTCGGTGTACTCAATTTTCCAGTGCGGGTAGCGGTGAATAAACTGGCTGCACTGCTGGAAAGGCTGAGGGTGGCTGTAAACCGTTTCAATCTGCTGGAGATCGGTGCTGCCGGAAACCAGCACACAGTGGTCAATGGGTAGAGTGATTTCCCCGACAATCGACAGACTGGTTTGCTGCAACAGATCG
The DNA here is from genome assembly GCF_059420805.1 of Erwinia sp. GW821-FHT03D09. Lineage (NCBI taxonomy): Bacteria > Pseudomonadati > Pseudomonadota > Gammaproteobacteria > Enterobacterales > Erwiniaceae > Erwinia > Erwinia sp. GW821-FHT03D09. Next base: position 6,832 of record NZ_JBWKUK010000006.1, on the reverse strand, counting down.
TAGACATCGGTGATGGAGCCGGATGTGGTGTTTTCGATCGGCAGAACGGCGTAATCCGCCTGACCGGTCTCAACCTGGTTAAAAATATCGTGGAATTTCAGGCAGCCACTCTCGATGAAATTATCAAAATGGCGCGCCGCATAGTGGCGCGAGGCCAGATGCGAATAGGAACCCTTTGGACCAAGGAAAGCGATACGGGCAGACTGTGCGTTAGTGTTATTGAGATGCTTTTGCAGCAGCGCCTGCTGGGTTAGTACGGAATCTTCAATAATTAGCTGAAACAGGCGGGTGATGTAGTGGGCATCCAGCTTATGTGCTTTGCCCAGCGTAATCAGATGTTCAAGCAAATCGCGTTCGCGATCGATGTCGCGGATGGGGCGATGCGTCGCCATTTTAGCCGTGGCAACGTCGATCGCCAGCGCGCGGCGTTGAGCCAGCAGTTGCAGTAGTTCTTCATCCAGCGCGCTGATTTTACCACGCAGGGCCAGCAAAGGATTCTCGGAGTTCATATCGCTACCTGTCAGATGTCGCTAAAAAAAAAGCCTCCCTTTGTCGGGAGGCTTTATTGTTCGTCTTCGCATTCATTCTTACACGACGAATTGCCTCCCAGTCAGGGGAAGGTAAAAAAGAATGCGAAGAAAAACGGAATAAATTTCATTTTGCTCAATTCTTAGCAGTGGTCTGGAGGGTTAAAGTAACCGCTGTAATTTCATTCTGTCAATAAAAAGCGCGCCCGCAGGCGCGTTATTCGGGATGTATAATTTATTCTTCGTCAATCGGACTGAGATCTTTGACACTGGCGGCGGCGCGGCGCGCTTCACCTTTGTGCTGAACTTTGTTCAGCTGGCGCTCGAGTTTATTGAGCAGCTCGTTGATAGCCGTGTACATATCTTCATGTTTGGCGGTGGCAACCAGCGGGCCGTTAGGCGTATTGATGTTAGCATCGGCAACGAACTCTTTCGGCTCCTTTGAAAGAACAATGTGCGGATTAATCAGATGGGTTTGCCATTTTTCGAGCTTAGAGAGACGGTCTTCGACATGCTGGCGGATAGCCGGAGTAATTTCCATTTGTTTGCTGGTAATGTTCAGAACCATAGTGCTTACCTCTCTGTCATTTCCGTCTTGGTAAGTCCAGCATAGCGCCAAAAATAGTAAAATGTGTGATTTAGATCACGTTTTATTGTCACTTTTTGTCAAGAAGGATAAAAGTGTGAAACCGACAGATAAAAGCGGCCTGGGTCCTTGCCGACACGTATTTTCAATGGCATTGTTGATGAGATAACTTGACTGGAACTTTGCCGGGATGGCATTTTTCAGGCGTAAAAAAGGCAGCTTACGCTGCCTTTTTTGTTACCAGCGAATCAAGCCTGATTAGCAGTGATGATTTTAGCCACACGCTCAGCTTCGGCATTAAGCTGCAGCTGACGATAAGCATTTTCCATCAGTGGTAACGCAGTGCGCGTTGCTTTCGTATCCGGGTAATCTTTCAGCATTTGCTCTACACGGTTAACCACAGCGACATAAGCACCGCGTTTAGTGTAGAATTCAGCCACGGATAATTCGTATTTCGCCAGGCGATCTTTCAGGAACACCAGGCGCTTACGTGCATCGGTCGCATATTGACTGTTAGGGTAGCCGCGCAGTAACTGCGAGAAGTCCTTAAAAGCATTACGCGCATGAGCTGGATCGCGGTCTGAACGGTCAATACCAAAGAATCCCTGCAGTGCACTATCATCCAACGCCATATCCGTCAGGCCACGCATGTAAATGACGTAGTCAATGTTCGGATGGGTGGGATTGAGGCGCATAAAGCGGTCGATGGCAGCCTGGGCCAGCGGCAAATCGGCATTCTTATAGTATGCGTAGATCAGGTCTAGCTGAACTTGCTGGGAGTAAGGGCCGAATGGATAGCGGTTATCTAGCGCTTCCAGTTGCGTTATTGCTCCTTTAAAGTTACCGTCCTGCAGTTTTTGCTGGGCAGTGGCATAAATCTCGGAAGGCGGGCTGTCAGGCACCACATCCTTGGAGCCGGAACATCCAGCTAATGCCAGGCTCAACGTGGCTGCAGCCACCAGATATTTCATACGCGTCATGACGATTTGATTATCCTCAGAGTGTTATTCAGGAAGCTGTCCGTATAGCTCCCGATAGTGACCAGGTACAATAGCACATTATATTAAACGGCATCGCCGTGAAAACCCAACGTTAACGAAGAAGCTGTGTATGGCACAACAAGTAAAACTCAACGCAACGGTATCCGAATCGCAACTCGGACAACGCTTAGATCAGGCTTTGGCCGAATTGTTCCCTGATTATTCACGTTCTCGCATAAAAGAATGGATTCTTGACCGTCGCGTAACCGTAAACGGCGAAATAATCGACAAACCGAAGGAAAAAGTGCTCGGGAGTGAGCAAATTATCATCGATGCGGAAATCGAAGAAGAAGCCAGATGGGAAGCGGAGGACATCCCATTGGACATTGTTTATGAAGATGATGATATCCTGGTCATTAACAAACCGCGCGATCTGGTCGTCCATCCTGGTGCCGGTAATCCCGATGGGACGGTGCTGAATGCGCTGTTGCATCATTTCCCGGCCATTGCCGATGTACCGCGCGCGGGTATCGTCCATCGTCTGGATAAAGATACAACCGGGCTGATGGTTGTCGCTAAAACCGTTCCGGCACAGACGCATCTGGTTGATTCGCTTCAGCGACGCGAAATTACTCGCGAGTATGAAGCTGTGGCCATTGGGCGCATGACGGCGGGTGGCACCGTTGATGAACCGATTAGTCGTCACTCAACTAAGCGTACGCACATGGCGGTGCACCCGATGGGTAAACCGGCAACCACGCATTATCGTATTATGGAGCACTTCCGTGCCCATACGCGTCTGCGTCTGCGTCTGGAAACGGGGCGTACTCACCAGATCCGTGTGCATATGTCGCACATTACACATCCGCTGGTGGGCGATCCGCTCTATGGTGGTCGTCCACGTCCACCAAAAGGTGCTTCCGAAGCATTTATTACTGCGCTACGCGGTTTCGATCGCCAGGCCCTGCATGCCACCATGCTGCGTCTGTACCATCCAATTACCGGTATCGAGATGGAGTGGCACGCGCCGCTGCCGCAGGACATGGTCGATCTGATCAATGCCCTGAAAGCGGATACCGAAGAGTTTAAAGATCAGATGGACTGGTAATGAAGCCCGTGATTCCTGACTGGTCACTTCCCGCCAATGTCCGTGCGTGCAGCAGCACGCGCGGTGGCGGCGTTAGCCATGCTCCGTGGGACAGTTTGAATCTTGGCGCGAACGTTGGCGACGATCCCCAGCATGTACAGGCTAACCGGCAGCGCCTGGTGAAGGAACTTAATTTACCTTCGATGCCGGTTTGGCTGGAGCAGGTTCACGGTACGGATGTACTGCGGCTTGATGGGCAGCCATCGGCTTCACGGCGGGCGGATGCGGTCTATACCCGTGAACCAGGGGTTGTTTGTGCCGTCATGACTGCCGATTGTCTGCCGGTGCTCCTTTGCTCGGCGGATGGTCGGGAAGTCGCGGCTGCTCACGCAGGCTGGCGCGGTTTGTGTTCCGGAGTACTCGAAGCAACACTGGGTGCTTTTTCTGCTCCGGCCGGAGAGATTACCGTCTGGCTCGGGCCGGCTATCGGGCCGAACGCATTTGAGGTCGGAGCGGAGGTTCGCGACGCGTTTTGTGCCATCGATCCTGCTGCCGGCTCCGCTTTTCGTGCTGCGGGTGAAAAGTTTTATGCCGATCTCTGGATGCTGGCAACACAGCGCTTAAACGCTGCCGGAGTGCGGAATATCAGGGGCGGCGGTGATTGTACTTATACGCAGGAAGAACAATTTTTCTCCTTCCGGCGCGATGGAATCACCGGGCGTATGGCAAGTTTCATCTGGCTGATATAACCTAGCGCCATAAGACGGTCCGGATTGATGTTTTTTTCTCCGAAATGTTCAGGTCATTACCTTGAAAAATTTGAGGGATGACCTCACTTAATCTCCAGTAGCAATTTGACCTGAATGGGGGAAATTATGCGTCTGGATCGTCTTACTAACAAATTTCAGCTGGCACTGGCTGACGCCCAATCCCTGGCCCTCGGCCGAGATAACCAATTCATCGAACCTTTGCACCTGATGAGCGCACTGCTTAATCAGGAAGGTGGTTCCGTACGTCCTTTACTGACCGCAGCTGGGGTTGATGTTGCTTCCTTACGCAGCGATATTGAACAGGCACTCAGTCGCTTACCGCAGGTTGAAGGTACCGATGGCGATGTCCAGCCTTCTGCTGACCTGGTCCGCGTACTGAACCTGTGTGACAAGCTGGCGCAAAAGCGCGCCGACAACTTCATTTCATCAGAATTATTTGTTCTGGCAGCACTCGACTCCCGAGGTTCACTGGCCGACTTACTGAAATCGGCCGGTGTCACCAATGACAAGCTGACGAAAGCGATTGACCAGATGCGAGGAGGAGAGAACGTGAACGATCAAGGGGCGGAAGATCAACGCCAGGCATTAAGTAAATACACTATCGATCTCACCGAGCGCGCCGAGAAGGGCAAGCTTGACCCGGTCATCGGCCGTGATGAAGAGATTCGCCGTACCATTCAGGTACTACAGCGTCGTACCAAAAATAACCCGGTGCTGATTGGTGAACCCGGCGTCGGTAAAACGGCCATCGTTGAAGGGCTGGCGCAGCGCATCATTAACGGTGAGGTGCCGGAAGGGCTTAAAGGCCGCCGCGTGCTGGCGCTGGATATGGGCGCGCTGGTGGCCGGGGCTAAATACCGCGGCGAATTTGAAGAGCGTCTGAAAGGCGTACTGAACGATTTATCGAAACAGGAAGGCAACGTCATTCTGTTTATCGATGAATTGCATACCATGGTGGGTGCCGGTAAGGCCGACGGTGCGATGGACGCCGGTAATATGCTGAAGCCTGCGCTGGCGCGCGGCGAACTGCACTGCGTGGGTGCCACGACGCTTGATGAATATCGCCAGTACATTGAAAAAGATGCTGCGCTGGAACGTCGTTTCCAGAAGGTGTTCGTGGCTGAGCCAAGTGTGGAAGATACCATTGCCATCTTGCGTGGGCTGAAAGAGCGTTATGAGCTGCATCACCATGTACAGATTACCGACCCGGCAATTGTCGCGGCGGCAACGTTGTCCCACCGTTATATTGCCGATCGTCAGCTGCCGGATAAAGCTATCGACCTAATCGATGAAGCGGCTTCCAGTATCCGTATGCAGATCGATTCTAAGCCAGAATCTCTCGATCGCCTGGAGCGCCGTATCATTCAGCTGAAACTGGAACAGCAGGCGCTGAAGAAAGAATCTGACGATGCCAGTATTAAGCGTCTGGAGATGCTGGAAAACGAACTTTCGCAGAAAGAGCGTGAATACTCCGAGCTGGAAGAAGAGTGGAAGGCTGAGAAAGCCTCTCTCTCGGGTACTCAGCATATTAAAGCCGAGCTGGAGCAGGCAAGGCTGAATATGGAACAGGCGCGCCGACTGGGTGACCTTGGGCAGATGTCTGAGCTGCAGTACGGTAAAATTCCGGAGCTGGAAAAACAGCTGGCGGCAGCCACCCAGGCAGAAGGTAAAACCATGCGCCTGCTGCGTAACCGCGTGACCGATGTTGAAATTGCCGACGTGCTGGCTCGCTGGACCGGGATTCCTGTGGCCCGCATGATGGAAGGCGAACGTGACAAACTGCTGCGAATGGAGCAGGAACTGCATACGCGGGTGATTGGACAGAATGAGGCGGTGGAAGCCGTGTCCAACGCTATTCGTCGTAGCCGTGCGGGGCTGGCCGATCCCAATCGTCCAATTGGTTCGTTCCTGTTCCTCGGACCGACCGGGGTGGGTAAAACCGAGCTGTGTAAAGCGCTGGCTAACTTTATGTTTGACAGTGACGACGCGATGGTACGTATCGACATGTCCGAGTTTATGGAGAAACACTCTGTATCGCGTCTGGTTGGGGCACCTCCGGGATATGTTGGTTATGAAGAAGGCGGATACCTGACCGAAGCGGTACGTCGTCGTCCTTATTCCGTGATCCTGCTGGATGAAGTTGAGAAAGCCCATCCGGATGTTTTCAATATCCTTCTGCAGGTGCTGGATGATGGTCGTTTAACCGATGGTCAGGGCAGAACGGTCGATTTCCGTAACACCGTGGTGATCATGACTTCTAACCTTGGCTCCGATTTGATTCAGGAACGGTTCGGTGCACTGAGCTATGGCGAAATGAAAGAGCTGGTCATGTCGGTTGTCAGCCACAGCTTCCGTCCGGAGTTCATTAACCGTATCGATGAGCTGGTGGTCTTCCATCCACTGGGCGAGAAGCATATTGCTTCTATTGCCCGTATCCAGCTGCAGCGTTTGTACCAGCGTCTGGAAGAGCGGGGTTATGAGCTGCATATTTCCGATGCCGCTCTGCAGCAGCTCGGTGAGAATGGTTATGATCCGGTATACGGTGCGCGACCGCTGAAACGTGCTATCCAGCAGCAGATAGAAAACCCGCTGGCGCAGCAGATTCTCTCCGGGGCTTTGGTACCGGGTAAAGTGATTGAAATGGATCTGCAGGATGGCGTTATTGTTGCGCATCAGTAACCCTCAATGCTTAGAACAAGCCATTTGGAATAGGGTTATTTAGATTTGTCGTAATTAAAATGGGCCGTAAGGCCCATTTTTGTTTATTAAATCGGCAAAAAAGAGTGTTAAAAGGGACTTTTGGGTAAAAAAACAACATTCGAACATCTTTTTAAAATTAGCCCTTGTCAGCCGCCAGAAAACCCCTATACTGCGCCTCCACT
>NZ_JBWKUK010000005.1:138938-258853 GCF_059420805.1 Erwinia sp. GW821-FHT03D09 | reverse complement strand
AGCCAGTCGCCGGAGCGTACTGCTGCGAGGTGGCGTATATTACGCTTTCCTCCTTCGGAGTCAACCTCTTTTTGAGAAGTTTTTTCCGGCGGTTCAGAGACTTCCTGAACCTCTGAGTGGCTGGCCTGTCAGTCGTTGTGCCGTCTCAGTGGTTGCGCATTATAGGGAGACCGAGCGGGAACGCAAGCAGAAATGTTAAGTTTTTATCTGCTTGCTGAAACTTCGTGCGAAACGCTGCTTTTTAGCCCTGTTTGATGCGTGCAGGCAGCTCTGCAAGGCTATTTAGCACCCAATCTGCCGCTTTTTCACCCTCGGCGGTAACGGGCTTCCCGGTGCGAACCAGTACTTTTTTACCCACTCCGGCCGCTGCGCCTGCCATCATGTCTTCTATCTTGTCGCCAACCATATAAGAAGCAGCCATATCGATGTGCAATTCCTGCTGTGCAGACAGCAGCATTCCCGGTTGCGGTTTGCGACAGTCACACTTTTGACGAAGTTCTTCTACTACAGCTTCCGGATGGTGAGGGCAGAAATAGATGCCGTCGAGATCGACATCACGATCGGCCAGAGACCAGTCCATCCACTCGGTCAGGTGCATAAACTGATCTTCAGTAAACATGCCACGTGCGATACCGGACTGGTTAGTCACCAATACCAGGGCGAACCCCATCTTCTTTAGTTCTGCCATGGCTTCAATAACGCCATCGATAAACTCAAAGTTGTCGCTTTCAAAAACATAGCCATGATCGATATTAATGGTGCCATCACGATCAAGAAAAATTGCCGGGACATTGGTAGCCACGTAGTCACTCCTGCTAAAAAATTTGCCGTAGAGTATCTCACGATTGCTATAGAAGAGAGAATGCCAGTTTGAATGACTTCGATTGATTTAGACGTCTGGATGCCTTAACATCCAGTTGCGTTCTCCTTTACTACTGAATGCATAAGTAAGAATGAACGCCACGGACAACCCCATCACGATAATAAATAAAGCAATGATAAAACTTTCAAATATCACCAAAGTGTTCCGGCAGGGTTCACGCACGATTACAGCGCTGTCCGATGTCAGTCTGCACGTGCCTGCCGGGCAAATTTACGGGGTTATCGGTGCTTCCGGCGCTGGTAAAAGTACCCTTATTCGCTGTGTTAATCTGCTGGAGCGCCCGACCTCCGGTAAAGTCCTTGTTGACGATCAGGATCTTACGACACTCTCTTCAGCACAGCTGACCCTGGCACGCCGTCAGATTGGCATGATCTTCCAGCACTTTAATCTGCTGAACTCCCGTACGGTTGCAGGCAACGTTGCACTGCCGCTGGAACTGGGCAGCCTGTCGAAAGCGGAAATAAAGAAACGCGTTACTGAGTTACTGGAACTGGTCGGCCTTGGCGATAAGCACGATGCATGGCCTGCCAACCTTTCCGGCGGTCAGAAGCAGCGCGTGGCAATTGCTCGCGCACTGGCCAGCAATCCAAAAGTACTGCTGTGTGATGAAGCCACCAGCGCCCTCGATCCGGCCACTACACGTTCGATTCTCGAATTACTCAAGGATATTAACCGCCGCCTGGGCATCACTATTCTGTTGATCACCCATGAAATGGATGTTGTTAAGCGCATCTGCGACTGCGTTGCCGTCATCAGCGACGGCAAGCTGATCGAACAGGATACGGTGAGCGAGGTCTTCTCCCATCCGAAGACGCCACTGGCTCAGCAGTTTATTCAGTCTACCCTGCATCTGGACATTCCTGAGGATTACCTTCAGCGCCTGTCCCCTGAATCCCGTGAGAATACCGTTCCTTTACTGCGCCTGGAATTTACCGGCCAGTCAGTTGATGCGCCTCTCCTTTCAGAATCCGCTCGCCGTTTTAATGTGAACAACAACATTATCAGTGCTCAGATGGATTACGCAGGCGGTGTCAAGTTCGGCATTATGCTGGCCGAAATCCACGGCAGCGCCGACGATGTTCAGGCTGCTATCGCGTTTCTACAGCAAAATCACGTAAAGGTAGAGGTATTGGGTTATGTCTGAGGCAATGATGTGGTTAATGGGCCGCGGCATCTGGGAAACCCTGATGATGACCTTTGTCTCCGGCTTTTTTGGTTTTGTTATCGGTCTGCCGGTCGGCGTGCTGCTGTACGTCACCCGCCCGGGACAGATTATCGCCAACGCTAAACTCTATCGCGTGCTGTCTGCGGTGGTTAACATCTTCCGCTCGATTCCTTTCATTATACTGCTGGTGTGGATGATTCCGTTCACCCGAATGATTGTCGGAACCTCTATCGGTCTGCAGGCGGCGATTGTACCGTTGACCATTGGTGCGGCGCCGTTTATTGCACGTATGGTGGAAAACACCCTGCTGGAGCTGCCAACCGGTCTGATTGAAGCCTCGCGCGCGATGGGTGCCACCCCCCTGCAAATTATCTGCAAGGTTCTGCTACCGGAAGCGCTACCGGGTCTGGTGAATGCAGCTACTATTACTTTGATCACCCTGGTGGGCTACTCCGCGATGGGCGGTGCAGTGGGCGCAGGCGGTCTGGGGCAGATTGGCTATCAGTATGGCTATATTGGTTATAACGCCACAGTAATGAATATCGTTTTAGTTCTGCTGGTTGTTCTGGTGTATTTGATTCAGTTTGGCGGCGATCGCATTGTTCGCGCGGTCACTCATAAGTAAACACAACAGTATTATTCGTTATTTAAGGAAGGGACATGTCTTTTAATTTTAAAACGTTTGCTGCCGTAGGCGCACTGATCGGTACTCTGGCTCTGGTTGGCTGCGATCAGAAAGAGAAAGATCCTAACCACATTAAGGTGGGGGTGATTGTCGGTGCCGAGCAGCAGGTTGCTGAAGTCGCACAGAAAGTGGCGAAAGAGAAATACGGTCTGAACGTTGAGCTGGTGACGTTTAACGACTACGTACTGCCTAACGAAGCATTAAGCAAAGGCGATATTGACGTCAATGCCTTCCAGCATAAACCATACCTCGATCAGCAGATCAAAGATCGCGGCTACAAACTGGTTTCCGTGGGTAACTCCTTCGTTTATCCGATTGCCGGCTATTCGAAAAAAATCAAATCACTGGATGAACTGCAGGAAGGCGCGCAGGTTGCCATTCCAAACGATCCAACTAACCTCGGTCGTTCACTGCTGCTGCTGCAGAAAGTGGGCCTGATTAAACTGAAAGATGGTGTTGGCCTGCTGCCAACCTCGCTGGATGTGGTTGAGAACCCGAAAAACATCAAGCTGGTTGAGCTGGAAGCGCCACAGCTGCCGCGCTCTCTGGACGATCAGCAGATCGCACTGGCGGTGATTAACACTACCTACGCCAGCCAGATCGGCCTGACCCCGGCGAAAGACGGTATCTTTGTGGAAGATAAAAACTCTCCATACGTTAACCTGATCGTTGCCCGCGAAGATAATAAAGACGCGGAGAACGTGAAGAAATTCGTTCAGGCCTATCAGTCTGACGAAGTTAACGAAGCGGCGAATAAAACCTTTAACGGCGGCGCGGTTAAAGGCTGGTAATACCTGAATGCAGGCCGCGCCAGCGGCCTGCATGTTTTACGAATAAATGGCTCTCGTTCTGCATATCCCGCTCTCCTCTTGTTATTTCTGCTACGGCTTGCTTCAATAACGCCACTTTTACCGAACATGAGGATTCCCCATGCGTGTTTTGCCGCTCTGTTTGCTGGCCCTGTCGCTGACAGGCTGTTCGCTGCTGCAGAAACCCTACCAGCCCATCACGCCATTCGAGAAACCAGCGCAAACGGAACCTGCCCGCGCTAAACCCGCCGCTCACCCTGCGCCGGTAAAACTGTATACCGACGCCGCTGAACTGGTCAGTAAACCTTTCCGCGATCTTGGCGAAGTGTACGGTGACGACTGCCAAAGCAGCAACCAGGACTCTCCACCGAATATTGCTACTGCACGCAAGCGCATGCAGGTCCGGGCTTCAGGCATGAAGGCCAATGCTGTACTGCTGCACAAATGCGAAATTGTGAGTTCAACACAGGGATGCTACCGCCAGGCAATTTGTCAGGGCTCGGCACTGAAAGTATCCAATTAACAATCGTTATTGGTCCACTCAGCCTGAATTCTCAAGAATTTATTGCGATATTTCATCTCGCAACCTATGACAAAAAGTAAGAGCCATGCCGTAAAAAATCGCTAAAAATAAAGAGCAAAACCATTGTTTTTTAATTACTTAGCAAGATTGCGGGTTAATTATGGGGTTGTTATATTCAGCCCCCACGATTAACATAAAAAGGATTTTCCATGCGTCTTATTACATTTTGTTTGCTGGCTATGGCTCTGGCAGGTTGTACTGCACAGTCTCATAAAACTAAGCAGGTCCAGGCTGCAACACCCGCTCAGCACGCTACTCCAGCTAATAAAATGCTGACCAACACCACTCGCCCGAGCATTGCTATTTATAACAGCGTTGAAGCGCTGAACGGCAAAGCGTTTCTTGCGCTGGGTGGCGTTTCAGGTGATGATTGCCAGGTTGAAGCGAAAGATTTCCCACCTAATCTGGTTAATGTTCGCCAGCAAATGCAAAAACGCGCCGCTGCACTGTCGGGTAATGCCCTGCTGATGCAAAGCTGCGAAGTATTGAGTGGCTCTCCGGGTTGTTATCGCGAAGCCACATGTCAGGGTTCCGCCATAAGAGTCGCAGAGTAAAATGTCCTCATTCTCCTTCCAGCAAATTGGTACTATTTATTCCCCCTGGAAGGAGAAATTTGCCGTTCCCAGACAGCCCGGTCTGATTGAAGACGGCGGTGGTGAACTGCGTCTTTTACCCCCCTATAACCAGCCGGAAGCGGTGAAAGGCCTGGAGGCATTCAGCCATCTCTGGCTGTTGTTTGTTTTCCATCAAACCATGGAAGGTGGCTGGCGCCCTACCGTACGCCCGCCGCGTCTGGGGGGTAATGCACGTATGGGCGTGTTTGCTACGCGGTCAACCTTCCGCCCTAACCCAGTCGGTATGTCCCTTGTCGAACTGAAAGGTATCCGCTGTGAGCAACAGCAGGTTGTTCTGGAGCTGGGCAGCCTCGATCTGGTCGATGGCACGCCGATTGTCGATATCAAACCCTATCTGCCGTTTGCTGAAGCCCTGCCCGATGCCCGTGCCGGTTTTGCCCAACAGGCTCCTGCGGCCGATATGCCCGTATCCTTTACTCCGGCAGCCTACGAGCAGCTGGCACAACAACTGCCTCGCTATCCGTATCTGAAGCGTTTTATTTCTCAGGTGCTGGCACAGGACCCGCGACCTGCCTATCGTAAAGGCGAAGAGCCGGATCGGGAATATGCCGCCTGGCTGCTGGATTTTAACGTTCGCTGGCGCGTCACCCTTGCGGGTACCGAAGTTATCGCTATCGACCCACGTTAATTTAGCCCGGCATCTTTTGACTCACCCGACACGCTGGTACACTAGCCGCCACGTTTTTTGACTCTCTTCCGTTCATATGGAATCGTAACTCATGCGTACTACTCAATACCTGCTCTCCACTCAAAAGGAGACACCTGCCGACGCTGAAGTGATCAGCCACCAGCTGATGCTGCGCGCCGGGATGATCCGCAAACTGGCATCCGGACTTTATACCTGGTTACCGACCGGTCTGCGCGTGCTGAAAAAAGTTGAAAACATCGTGCGCGAAGAGATGAACAACGCCGGTGCTATTGAGATTTCGATGCCGGTGGTCCAGCCTGCCGATCTCTGGCAGGAGAGCGGTCGTTGGGAGCAGTACGGTCCGGAACTACTGCGCTTTGTCGATCGCGGCGATCGTCCATTTGTACTGGGCCCAACGCATGAAGAAGTGGTCACCGATCTGATCCGTAATGAACTCAGCTCCTACAAGCAGCTGCCGCTGAACGTGTTCCAGATCCAGACAAAATTCCGCGATGAAGTCCGCCCACGCTTTGGCGTGATGCGTTCACGCGAATTCATCATGAAAGACGCTTACTCCTTCCACACCACGCAGGAGTCGCTGCAGGATACCTACGATGCGATGTATCGCGCTTACAGCCAGAGCTTCACCCGTATGGGCCTGAATTTCCGTGCGGTGGATGCCGATACCGGTTCAATCGGCGGTAGCGCTTCCCATGAGTTCCAGGTACTGGCGCAAAGTGGTGAAGACGACGTGGTGTTCTCCACCGAATCAGATTACGCGGCCAATATGGAAAAAGCGGAAGCGGTCGCACCCGCCGGTGGCCGTGCAGCCCCCTCTCAGGCAATGGCACAGTTCGATACGCCAAATGCGAAAACCATCGCCGAGCTGGTCGAGCAGTTTAATCTGCCGGTTGAGAAAACCGTGAAAACGCTGATGGTGAGAGCGGCAGAAGAGAGCGGCCACACGCTGGTTGCCCTGCTGGTGCGCGGTGATCACGAACTGAACGAAGTCAAAGCAGAGAAAATTGATATCGTTGCCGCGCCGCTGACCTTTGCTACCGAAGAGGAAATCCGTGCACTGGTCAGCGCCGGCCCGGGTTCGCTCGGTCCCGTTGGCCTGCCGATGCCAATCGTCGCAGACCGTACCGTTGCCGCGATGAGCGATTTCAGCGCCGGTGCGAACATCGATCACAAACACTTCTCGGGTATTAACTGGGAGCGGGATCTGCCGCTGCCGCGCGTTGCGGATATCCGTAACGTGGTGGAAGGCGATGCCAGCCCTGACGGGAAAGGTACGCTGCAAATCAAGCGTGGCATCGAGGTGGGTCATATCTTCCAGCTCGGCACCAAGTACTCGGAGGCGATGAAAGCCTCCGTGCAGGGTGAAGATGGCCGTAACCAGATTTTGACCATGGGCTGCTACGGTATCGGTATCACCCGCGTCGTGGCCGCTGCAATTGAACAGAACCACGACGAACGCGGCATCATCTGGCCAGCGGCGCTGGCACCGTTCCAGGTCGCGATCCTGCCAATGAACATGCAGAAATCGTTCCGCGTGAAAGAGCTGGCGGAAGAGCTTTACAGCACGCTACGTGCCAAAGGCATTGATGTGATCCTCGACGACCGCAAAGAGCGTCCGGGGGTAATGTTTGCCGATATGGAACTAATTGGCGTACCTCATACCATCGTGATTGGCGATCGGAACCTCGACAGCGAAGAGATTGAATACAAATCCCGTCGCGAAGGTGAGAAGCGTATGATCAAAACCAACGAGATCGTTGAGTTCCTGGTTGCCGAACTGGCGAAGTAATTCCCCGGTTTGTTGACGAAAAACGGCCATCGCTAATGCGGTGGCCGTTTTATTTTAAGCGGGGATAGTATTCAATATCTTCAGCTGGCGGGCTGCTGCGTTCGGGCGGCTAAATGATAGCGCTGCTGATTGCTTACCGGCACACCGCGGACCGATAACACCTCAAGCCCCTCTTCCGTTGGGCGGAACAGCTGTTTCTCGCCGTTCATCGCCACCAGCGTTAATGTGTCTGCCGTACGCGCCCACTTCCCGTACTGGGCAAACCGCATTCCACTGGCACCTGCTTCTCGCTGCGCCAGTACATAGCTGCCATCGGCAGCCAGGAAAAGCGAAGATTCGCTGTCGCGGCAATTTTGCCCACAGGGCATCAGCCCGCTATAGCTCTGGCGCATCGGTTCCAGTGCCGCATACTGCTGCGCGGGCTGATGGTTATTACAGCCAATCAGCGTGGCAAGTACCAGTGCCGCACTAAAGCTTAACAAAACCGTTTTCATCACATCTCCTGCTGCCTGAATAAGTAGACCCTGGGTCCGTTAGTCGCTGCGAACTTTGCCTCGCAGCGATTTAGTTGACGATTTACGCGCTTTGCTCTCCAACCTGCGCTTTTTAGATGCCAGTGTCGGGCGCGTACTGCGGCGAACCTTTTCAACAATCGTCAACTCAAGAATTAAATTCTCCAGCCTTTTTAACGCCGCTTCACGGTTCATGTCCTGGCTGCGATACTCCTGCGCCTTGATAATCACTATGCCCTCTGGCGTAATCAAATGATGGCTGGCGGCCAGCATACGCGACTGATAAAACTCGGGCAGGCTGGAAGCCCGGATATCAAACCGCAGATGAATGGCCGTAGAGCTTTTGTTCACGTGCTGCCCACCCGCCCCCTGTGCGCGAATCGCCGTAATTTCGATTTCAGCGTCGGGAATGGTGACATTACGTGAAAGAATAATCATGGCTTCTTACCTGCATCCAACCACGTCTCAAACTGAGTTTCAAGGTGGTGGGTGTCATCAGATAGCCATATTGTGCCATCCTGAATGGTTGCCTGTAGCTGCATTGAACGGGAGGCAAGCTGGGTGAGCGCACTGAGCTGTTCATCGCCCAGGTAACGAATGGACAGATTATCCTGCTGTGCCAGTTTGTTCTGGTTCTGCTGCCACCACGGCTGTGCCGCGCGCCAGTTATAGGCATACAGCCATACATGCTGTGAACGACTGCAGGCTTTTTTAATGCGCCGCTCTTCGGGCAGCCCCAGGTCAACCCACAGGTCGATGCCGTTATGATCGTTAAGCTGCCAAATTTCGGGTTCATCCTCGGCGCTTAAGCCGCGGGTAAAGGTTAAACGTTCATGGGCATGCACCATCCACGCCAGCAGCCGTAGCATCAGACGCTCTTCGGTTTCAGACGGGTGACGCGCCAGCGTCAGTACCTGGTCAATAAATACATTGCGGTCCATATCCGCGACGTTAACGGTCGCTTTGTAAATCGTTGCTTTCAGTGCCATAGGTATCCTTATCTTAGTTGCCGGTCATTGTAACCGATGGTGCAGCAATTCACCCGTACCCGGCTGATTTCCGATAAAAGCCTGTGCTATAGTCGATGTTAGTCAGAGAAACACTCTGAAGGGGGTGCAAGTGCAAAACTATTGTGAATTAGTTCGCCGTAAATATGCCGAGATCGGCAGTGGCGACCTGGGATACGTGCCGGATGCTCTGGCCTGCGTATTGAAAGCACTCGATGAAATAGCCGGGAATCCTGAGCTAAACTCTTCCATCAGGGAACAGGCAGCCTTTGCTGCCGCTAACTTATTGGTGAGCGACTATGTTGATGAATGAAGCCTACAAACCGATCAACTGCGATGACTATGACAGCCTGGAACTCGCCTGCCAAAAACACTGGACGCTGGCGCTGACGCTGAAAAACGGCGAGCAGCTGAAAGCCAAAGCGAAAGACATTCTGTCGCGGAAAAACGTTGAGTACCTGACGGTGGAGATTGCCGGTGAAACCAGCGACCTTCGTCTCGATCATATCGCCAGTTTCAGCCATCCCGACCTCGGCACCGTCGTGGTCAGCGAATCCGATTAACCCACACGTCAATCATAACAGGGGCGGCAAACAGCTCGCCCCTGTCCCGTCAGGGCTTCAGGCCCGCGTAGTACGCTGCTAAATCATCGATATCTTCGTCACTGAGACCGGCGACAAACGCCTTCATCACCTCAGCCTGCCCGCCACTGCGCGCACCAGTTTTATACGCGTGTAACGCCAACCCGAGATACGCCTCATTCTGCCCAGCCAGATTAGGGTAGATCGGCGCAGCGGCTTTACCGTTTGCGCCATGACAGGCCATGCAAGTTGCGGATTTTTGCTGCCCGGCGCTGCTGTCACCCACCGCGATAACCGGCAGGCTGGTTAACAGAAATATCGCTACCGTCAGATTTTTTTTAAACATAGCATTTCCTGGATTCATTGTTGCCAGCGTACCCGCCAGGCGGTTTCCGCTGAAGATGGTGCTCCATCACGGGTCACAAATACCCCCAGCGCAGCAATTAGTTGCTCACCATAAAACAGCATTGGAATGCGCTCACGCTGCCAGGGCGGAATACTGGCCTCCTGCCAGAGCTTTTTCAACGGGCGGCTCCCTGCGCGGCCCACAATATGAAACGTGCCCCGAGCCTGAAAGCGAACGCTGACCCTTTCCGACGCCTGAGGCCGGCGCAGCGAGATCCCGTCATCATCGACCATCAGCTGCCCCAGCTCAGCCGGTAACGTCAACGGCAGCCAGGGTGCAGCCCAGTCGATATGACGATCGGCCAGCGGCTCAGATGGGAGTAACCACCACAGGCGATCGCGAAAACGGCGAACTTCAGCAGCCCCCAGCCGCAGGCACGGCGTGGCATCTTCACGGCTCAGAACCACCTCCTGCCACAGTCGCTCCAACCCTTCCCGCGAGGGCATCGCACCGTTTTGCCGCGCAATCCAGCGCCGCAGCAGCGCAGCGCGACGGACCGGGCTCATGCTCAACAGCGGCGTAAAACCCAGGCTGCCGTCTTCGGCGATCAGTGCATCAAGCGACTCGGCCAGCAGCTCGTCAAGCAGCTGCTCCTGTTCGCCGCACAGTGCGGCGCTGCGGGCAGCTGCAGCAGAAAAGTGTGGCCAGCGTTCATTCAGTAACGGCAATATCTCTAAGCGCAGGAAGTTGCGGTCATAGCGCGGGTCCTGATTACTCTCATCTTCAATCCAGCTGAGTCGATGGCGCGCGGCCCACGCCTCAAGCTGCTGGCGACTGAAATCCAGCAGTGGGCGCAGATGCAGATTGTCACCACGCATCTGCACCGGTGACATGGCCGCCAGGCCCGCCGGGCCGCTACCGCGCTTGAGCGCCAGCAGCAGGGTTTCACTCTGATCGTCCCGGTGCTGCGCGGTCAGCAGCGTTTCCTTCGGATCGATATGCTGAGCCAGCGCCTGATAGCGTGCGCTTCTCGCCGCCGACTCAATGCCCCCCTGCCGCGCATCAACCGTCACCTTCACCACCTCCAGCGGCACCTGCCACTCCGCACACTGGCGGCGGCAGTGTGCCACCCAGCCATCCGCCAGCGGGCTAAGACCATGATGAACGTGTAACGCCCGCAGTCGCAGCGTCGGCCACTGCTGGCGCAGCTGCACCAGCTGGTGAAGTAGCACGGTTGAATCCAGCCCGCCGCTGTAGGCCAGCAGTACAGGTTGCTCTGCGGTCAGTGAACGTTCGAGATGAGCAAGATCTGACATGGTAATCCTAAATAGAACACCCGGCGCGGTACACCGGGTTTAACCGTTCCTATTTTAAGCCTGATATAGTTCCAGGGGCAAACCGTCAGGATCGCTGAAGAAGGTAAAACGCTTGCCGGTCAGCGGATCGATGCGAATATCTTCACAGGCCACGCCGCGTTCGCTCAGATATTGCGTGGCGGCATCAATATCCTCCACGCTGAACGCCAGATGACGCAGGCCGCAGGCTTCCGGCCGCGACGGCCGCGACGGGGGATTAGGGAACGAAAACAGCTCAACCACATAGCTGCCGTTCAGTGCCAGATCGCCCTTCCAGGAATCACGCGCTTCACGATATACCTCTGCCATGAGCGTAAACCCCAGAATATCGCAGTAAAACGCTCGGCTGAGCGGATAGTCACGCGCAATAATCGCAATATGATGCACCTGCTTTAACTGTAAACCGGACATGCTGCCACCTGACTCAATGCTGTTTAGCAGTACCTTACTCAGCGACGAGCCTGACCGCAACGGGTGAGATTCCGTAAAATGGTCTAAATTACCGCGTCATTTTTCAGTACCCGCACCCGATACTGCCCGTCCTCGGTAAGAGTGGCACCGTGTATATCCGTTTCAAAGCCGGGATAGCGTTCCCCTACCGAACACAGCATCAACAGAAAATCGAGCACGGCGCGGCTTTCAGCGGTGATCATCTCACCCGGCATTACCACCGGTACGCCCGGCGGATAGGGCAGGATCATATTGGCCGAGATCCGCCCCACCAGCTCGCTGATATCCACGGTTTCAACATTGCCCTTGACCTGCTGCTGGAACATTTGGTGCGGGGTAAGTTTCATCTCCGGCAGTACGGCAAACGCCTGCAGCATCAGGCGCGATAAGTCATGCTGGCAGATCAGTGAGTGGATTCCCTGCGCCAGATCCTGAATACGCATATTGCGATAAAAGTCCGGATCTGCCGCATACAGATCCGGCAGCATATTTTTGACCCGCAGGTTAAGGTCGTAGGCCCGCTTGAACTCCGTCAACCCGCGCAGCACGCTCATCGCTTTGGTTTTATCGATGCCAATACTGAACAGGAACAGCAGATTGTAAGGCCCGGTTTTCTCCACCACGATGCCGTGCTGATCGAGGAATTTCGCTACCAGAGCCGCCGGAATGCCCTCTTCCGCCATCTCGCCAAGCTCGCTCATACCGGGAGTCAGGATGGTGACTTTGATCGGATCAAGGTACATATGATCGGCATCCGCATCGCGAAAACCGTGCCAGTCCTCCTCGCCCGGCTGGATCGGCCAGCATTCCGGTTCATCAATGCCTTCCGGCTGCCAGATATCAAAGAACCAGCCGTCGGACTCTTCGCGCAAGCGCTGGATTTCACGGCGGAAATGCAGTGCCCGCTCAACCGAGCGGTTAATCAGCCGCTTACCGGGATTGCCGCGTAGCATGGCCGCCGCCGTTTCAATAGAGGCGACAATTGAATAGTTGGGTGATGTGGTCGTGTGCATCATATAGACCTCATTAAAGGTCTGTTCGTCGTAGTCGCCCTTAATGTGGATCAGCGACGCCTGCGAGAAAGCGGCCAACAGTTTATGCGTAGACTGCGTTTCATAAATCACTTTTCCCGCCGTTCGCTCCCCACTCATGCCGCTCAGCCCGCTGTAGATAGGATGAAAATTGGTATACGGCACCCAGGCAGAATCAAAGTGGATGGAGGGAACGTCCAGCGTCTCTTTAATATACTGCGTGTTATAAAGCAGACCGTCGTAGGTTGAATTGGTAATCACCGCATGGACCGGCCAGCTGGCACGCGGTGTTTGGGCCACTTTCTGCTTGATGCTCTCTCGGGTGAACTCCCGCTTAGGAATGCCGCCTAGTATCCCTAACGCGTTACGCGTTGGTTTCAGCCAGAGCGGGATAACATCACTCATCATCAGCAAATGGGTCAGCGATTTATGGCAGTTACGATCGACCAGCACGGTGCTTCCGGCGGGGGCTGCATACATGCCGACAATTTTATTAGAGGTCGAGGTTCCGTTAGTGACCATGTAGCTCTGCTCGGCGCCGAAGGTACGGGCAACATATTCTTCGGCCTCAAGATGCGGGCCGGTATGGTCGAGCAGCGATCCCAGTTCGGTCACCGAGATAGAAATATCCGCCTTCAGGGTGTTGGCGCCAAAGAAATCGTAAAACAGGCAGCCTACCGGGCTTTTCTGGAAAGCCGTTCCGGCCATGTGCCCGGGCGTACAGAAGGTATATTTCCCCTCTTTAACGTAGGTAAACAGCGCGCGGGTCAGCGGCGGCGTGATGTTTTCCAGATACTCATCGGTGTACTGGCGTATCCTCTGGGCGATATCCTCTGCCGCGTTAAGCGCATATTCGAAGAACCAGATCGCCATACGCATCTCGTTAATGCTGACGTCCATCGTCGAATGGGTATTGATAAAAGCATACAGCGGCAGATATTCGTTCAGCTGATTGATTTCACTGCAAAGCTCAAAGCTGTGTTCATCCCAGTCAAAAATCACGCCGCTTATTCGCGGGTTGTGTTCAATCAGCTTCAGCAGGTCCGCAGCATCGTGCGGGTAGATGGTCTGGAAGCCCTGTAATTGCAGTGCGGCATCCAGCTGTCGGATCGGTTCATCTTTATAAAAAACGTTGTGCGGTCCTACGATCGCGATAATGTTCAATGCTTACCTCCATCTGCATACAAAGGCGGAAGATTGCTTCCGCCTGGTCAAGACCGGTTGACCCTGCAGTCAAACTGTAAGCATAGCGGATCGCATCCTCTTGCGCTTATCCCTGCGGGTAAGCCTTCGCGATGTTTGCCTGGGCGCTCATCGACAACTGTGCGGTAATGTCCTGTAGCACATAAAGATCCCTACGCCGGGTCCAGGGTTGATCGGACTGTGGGTCATACCATCGCGGCAGGGAAACTCCCCTGGGTGCAAACCCACGCACCTGACGTGCCGCACAGGTCATAATGCAGCGTTTAACATGGTCGCGATGACCCACGATCGCTGCCTTGCCCATTTTTGCAGGATCGCCGGAAAAGTACTTATTAATAATTTCCTGCACAACGCCATCGGTACTGAGATAAACCAGCTTACCGCCTTCATCCCAGTAGGGCTCAATGGAAATAATGTCACTGCGTGGAATGTCTGAGAACTCAGTAGATTCCATCCAGCGCGCAATTTCCCATTGCAAATAGAGCGGCATGCGTTTTTTACGCCATACGGCAGCGCAACACTGGGCCAGCACCCGATTCATCGGTCCCGGCAGAGCAAGCTTATTGGGATCGTGTTCAGGATTCGGTCGGTTGCCGAAAGCGAAAGCCATCACCATGCTGGCCTCCTGTATGTGGCCGGCCGGCGGTGTCATATTAAAAGCGGCATCCAGAATGAACGGGGCCAGAATATCGGCCGTGTGACGATCCTCCAGCTGGTCGCTCAGCTGATTAAGCGCCATCCGATCGAAGGTTTTATCTTTGTGGGGCTTTTCTGCTGAAACGCAGCCGCTAACGGCGGCGACAGCCGGGAGGGTCAGTAAACCCATGGCTAATTTACGACGATTAATATCCATAATATCCCTTCCTTTTAATAAGTTAGCAAAAAAGGCTAACATGACTCGGGAAAGATTAAAGATAGCATAAATTGTGAAAATGCTGAGACAAAAAAGGCCCCTGAGGGGCCTTTATCACGACGGGTGCTAAATTAAGCGTAACCGTAGTTCATCAGACGCTGATAGCGACGATCCAGCAGTTCCTCTGTGCTTAACGCATCAAGTTCCGCCAGGTCTGAAAGCAGCTGTGCTTTCAGAGAATCAGCAATCGCCAGTGGATTACGGTGCGCACCGCCCAGCGGCTCCGGGATCACGCTGTCGATCAGGTTCAGCTCTTTAAGGCGCGGGGCAATAATCCCCATCGCTTCCGCAGCCAGTGGCGCTTTGTCGGCGCTTTTCCACAGAATCGACGCACAGCCCTCCGGTGAGATCACCGAATAGGTGCTGTACTGCAGCATGTTCACTTTGTCGCCCACGCCGATAGCGAGTGCACCACCTGAGCCACCCTCACCAATTACCGTACAGATAACCGGCACTTTCAGGCCGGACATCTCACGCAGGTTACGGGCGATGGCTTCAGACTGACCGCGCTCTTCCGCACCCACACCAGGATAGGCACCCGGGGTGTCAATAAAGGTAACGACAGGCATTTTAAAACGCTCGGCCATCTCCATCAGACGCAGCGCTTTACGGTAACCTTCCGGTGCCGGCATGCCGAAGTTACGGCGAATCTTCTCTTTGGTTTCGCGCCCTTTCTGATGACCAATGATCATCACCGGACGACCTTCCAGACGAGCGATACCGCCAACAATGGCTTTATCATCGGCATAGGCACGGTCGCCCGCCAGCTCATCAAAATCGGTGAAAACGTTACGAACATAATCCAGCGTATAAGGACGCAGCGGATGACGCGCAAGCTGCGCGATCTGCCATGCACCTAAATCGGAGAAGATTTTACGCGTCAGTTCTACGCTTTTATCGCGCAGACGCTGAACTTCTTCATCCAGATTAATATCCAGTTTTTCATCCTGACGGCCAACCGATTTAAGTGAATCAATTTTCGCTTCAAGTTCTGCGATTGGCTGTTCAAAATCCAGGTAATTAAGACTCATAATAATCCTGTTTTAGTCAAACTCCAGTTCCACCTGCTCCGATCCTATCAACGACCGCAGATCGTTTAATAAACGATCGCTGGGCGACACGCGCCAGGTCGCGCCAAAGCGCAACTTCGCCCGCGCATCCTCTCTCTGATAGTAGAGATGTACCGGAATTGTCCCCGAACGATGGGGTTCCAGGGATTGACGGAGACGGTTCAAAAGCTGGTCATCAATTTGCCTGTCCGTCAGCGATATAGCAAGTCCACGCGCATATTTTTCGCGTGCTTCGTCGATGTCCATCATATCTCGGGCCATCATTTTAAGCCCGCCGTTGAAGTCATCAAAGCTGACCTGTCCGCTGACGATCAGGATACGGTCTTTTTCCAACATATGCTGGAATTTATCTAACGCATCTGTGAATAACATCACTTCAAGACGACCCGAACGGTCGTCAAGTGTACAGATACCAATCCGGTTACCGCGTTTTGTTACCATAACGCGGGCCGCCACCACCAGACCGGCCGCAGTGGTCATTTTTCCACGTTCGGTCGGGTGCATGTCTTTCAGGCGCAGTCCACCGACATAGCGCTCAATTTCTTTTAAATACTGATTTATCGGGTGACCGGTTAAGTAAAGCCCTAAAGTTTCCCTTTCGCCATCCAGTTGGATCTGTTCAGGCCATGGCGTAACGTCAGAATAGGACTTTTCTACCTGCTCAGGCGCTTCCGCCAGTACGCCAAACATATCCGCCTGGCCAATCGCTTCCGCTTTCGCATGCTGATCGGCGGCCTTCAGCGCATCAGGCAGCGCACTCATCAGCGCAGCACGGTGTGGCCCCAGACGGTCAAACGCGCCGGACATAATCAGTTTTTCCAGCACCCGCTTGTTCAGCTTTTTGGTGTCGGCCCGTGCACAGAGGTCGAACAGTTCGCGGAAGTATCCGCCCTCGTTACGCGCCTCTATAATCGCTTCGATTGGGCCTTCGCCAACGCCCTTAATCGCCCCGATGCCGTAAACGATTTCACCATCGTCATTGACGTGGAACTGATACAGTCCGGAGTTAATATCCGGCGGCAGCACCTTCAGCCCCATACGCCAGCACTCATCCACCAGCCCAACCACCTTCTCGGTGTTGTCCATATCGGCGGTCATAACCGCGGCCATAAACTCCGCCGGGTAGTGCGCTTTCAACCACAGGGTCTGATAAGACACCAGCGCATACGCTGCGGAGTGAGATTTGTTAAAGCCGTAACCGGCGAATTTCTCCACCAGGTCGAAGATCTTGATCGCCAGTTCGCCGTCAACGCCGCGTGCTTTCGCACCATCTTCAAAGCCGCCGCGCTGCTTGGCCATTTCGACCGGATTCTTTTTACCCATTGCACGGCGCAGCATGTCCGCGCCGCCCAGGCTATATCCCGCCAGCACCTGGGCAATCTGCATGACCTGTTCCTGATACAGAATGATGCCGTAGGTGGGTTCCAGCACCGGCTTCAGCGACTCGTGCTGCCACTGAATATCAGGATAGGAGATTTCCTCACGCCCGTGCTTACGGTCAATAAAGTTATCTACCATGCCGGACTGCAGCGGTCCGGGACGGAACAGGGCCACCAGAGCGATCATGTCTTCGAAGCAGTCAGGCTTCAGGCGCTTAATCAGATCTTTCATGCCGCGCGATTCAAGCTGGAATACCGCGGTGGTTTCCGAGCGCTGCAGCATATCGAAGCTTTTCTGGTCTTCAAGTGGGATGGCCGCAATATCGATCGGCTCAAGCCCCTCTTTTTCACGCCGGGCGTTAATCATTCCCAGCGCCCAGTCAATGATCGTCAGCGTGCGCAGGCCGAGGAAGTCGAATTTGACCAGGCCCGCATACTCCACATCATTCTTATCGTACTGAGTGACGGGGTGGTTGCCATTTTCATCACAGTAAAGCGGCGCAAAGTCGGTAATTTTAGTGGGCGCGATAACCACGCCCCCGGCATGCTTACCGGCATTACGCGTGACGCCTTCTAACTTACGCGCCATATCAATCAGCGCTTTAACCTCTTCATCCGCTTCGTAGATTTCCGGCAGCTGCGGTTCTGCGGCAAACGCTTTTTCCAGCGTCATACCCGGATCGGGCGGCACCAGTTTGGATATACGATCGACAAAGCCGTACGGATGCCCGAGCACGCGCCCCACATCGCGGATCACCGCTTTTGCCGCCATGGTACCAAAGGTAATGATCTGCGATACCGCTTCACGCCCGTACATCTCAGCCACGTGGTCAATCACCAGGTCGCGCTTCTCCATACAGAAGTCAACGTCGAAGTCCGGCATGGAAACACGTTCAGGGTTGAGGAAGCGTTCGAACAGCAGGTCAAACTCCAGCGGATCGAGGTCGGTGATTTTCAGCGCATACGCCACCAGCGAACCGGCACCGGAGCCACGCCCCGGCCCCACCGGCACATCGTTATCCTTCGACCACTGGATGAACTCCATTACGATAAGGAAGTAGCCCGGGAAGCCCATCTGGTTGATAACGTTGAGTTCAATATCCAGACGGTCGTCATATTCCGGGCGGCGCTCTGCGCGCACCTGTTCATCGGGGAACAGGAATTCCAGACGCTCTTCCAGCCCCTCTTTCGATTTCATGACCAAGAAATCTTCGGTGGTCATTTCACCGGTCGGGAACTGCGGCAGGAAGTATTCACCCAGGCGAATGGTCACGTTACAGCGGCGGGCAATTTCCACGCTGTTTTCCAGCGCTTCCGGGATGTCCGAGAACAGCTCGCACATCTCCTCTTCTGTCCGCATATATTGCTGGGGGCTGTAATTTTTCGGGCGCTTTGGATCGTCCAGCGTAAAGCCGTCGTGGATCGCTACGCGGATCTCATGGGCATCAAAGTCATCTTCCTGCAGGAAGCAGACTTCGTTGGTTGCCACCACCGGCACCCCTTCGGCAATCGCCAGATCGACCGCCGCATGCAGGTAAACTTCTTCATCCTGGCGGCCGGTACGGATCAGTTCCAGATAGTAGCGATCGGGGAAATGAGTCTGGTAGAAGCTCAGGCACTCGGCAACGCCGGTGGGATTACCGCGCAACAGCATTTTGCCGACGTCACCGCGCCGCCCACCGGAGAGCAGAATAATGCCCTGCTGGTGTGCCATCAGCCAGTCGCGATCGATGGTCGGGCCCGCCGGTCCGTAGCCACGCTGGTAGGCGCGGGAAATCAGCAGGGTAAGATTTTGATAGCCTTCGTTGTCTGCTGCAAGGACGGTCAGCTGGCTGAGTTCATCGCCCATCAGTGAGCTGGCAACGTTAAAGTCTGCGCCGATGATCGGCTTCATGCCCTGCCCGTGCGCGGTCCCGTAAAATTTGACCAGCCCGCACAGGTTGGTGAAATCGGTGATGCCAATCGCCGGCATGCCCATCTTCGCCGCATTTTTCACCAACGGGCCCGTCTTCGCCAGTCCATCGATCATGGAGTAGTCGCTGTGAACGCGTAAATGAATAAAACGAGGTTCGGCCATCTGGAATTCCGTTAAAACTGAGGGAAAGGATTACAGCGTACGGGAACGCGTAGCGGCAATTTCAGCATCCAGCAGCGCATTGCGCACCGGGGCAAAACTGCGGCGATGATGCGGCGTTGCACCGTGCTGCGTCAGTTTTTCCATATGCAAGGCGGTTGGGTAGCCTTTATGCTGGGCAAAGCCGTATTCGGGATACAGCAGATCCAGCTCGGCCATTTCACGATCGCGCGTCACCTTAGCGATAATGGAAGCCGCACTGATTTCACGCACCAGGCTATCCCCTTTGACCACGGCCTGGCTGGGCATCGCCAGCACCGGGCAGCGGTTGCCGTCAATCAGCACAAAATCAGGCGCGATGTGCAGACCTGCCACGGCACGCTGCATTGCCAGCATAGTGGCATGCAGGATATTGATCTGATCGATCTCTTCCGGTTCTGCTCGTCCCAGGCTCCAGCTCAGCGCTTTTTCGACGATTTCATCGTACAGCGCCAGGCGCCGCTTTTCAGACAGCTTTTTCGAATCGGCCAGGCCCTGGATAGGGTTGGCAGGATCGAGGATCACTGCGGCGGTTACCACGGCACCGACAAGCGGGCCACGCCCAACTTCATCAACGCCGGCAATCAGCGCAGCGTTGGGATAAATAAAATCACTCATGGACACAGCTCCAGTACGGCGGCCGCAGCCTGTTCATCCGCATTCCAGCGGATTTGATGATGCAGCTCGGCAAAGGTCGCCAGTAACTGTTGACGGGCTTCACCGTTAAACAGCAGGGGTTCCAACGCCGCAGCCAGTTTCTGCGGTTCACACTCATCCTGCAACAGCTCTTTCACCAGCTCACGACCGGCCAGCAGATTAGGCAGTGAAACATAGTCGGTCTTCACCAGGCGTTTCGCCAGCCAGAAAGTGAACGGCTTCATTCGATAGCCCACAACCATGGGACATTTCGCCAGCATACACTCCAGCGCGGCGGTTCCAGAGGCCAGCAGTGCGGCATCGCTGGCGACCATTGCAGTACGACCTTTGCCATCCAGCAAATGCATGGTCAGATCTGGCGCAACTTCAGCTTTTATCTTTTCAAACTGCTCCCGGCGGCGCGGATTGACCAGCGGAACAACCACCTCCAGCTGCGGATACTTTTGACGCAACAGCATGGCGGTACGCAGGAAATCAGCACTGAGCATTTCCACTTCAGCATTCCGGCTGCCCGGCAGCAGAGCGAGGCAAAGCGCATCGGGCGCAATGCCCAGTTCCTGCCGCGCTGCCAGCTTATCCGGCTCTATCGGCATCGCATCGGCCATGGTATGACCAATAAAGCGACAGGGAACGTTAAAGCGGTCGTAAAAGGCTTTTTCAAACGGCAGGAAGGCCAGCACCAGATCGGTGGCACGGCCTATTTTAAATACCCGCTTTTGCCGCCATGCCCAGACTGACGGGCTGACGTAATGGATCGTGCGAATACCACGCTGCTTCAGGCGCTCTTCAAGCGTGATATTGAAATCGGGCGCATCAATACCAACAAAGACGTCCGGCTTAAGCTCGGTAAACCGTGCGGTGAGATCGCGGCGAATATGCAGGATACGGCGCAGCCGTCCGAGTACCTCGACGATACCCATCACGGCTAGCTCTTCCATCTCATACCACGCTTCGCAGCCTTCGGCCTGCATCAGCGGGCCCGCTACACCGACGAAACGGGCGTCAGGATGCTTTGCCTTCAACGCACGAATCAGACCGGCACCAAGAATATCGCCGGAGGTTTCTCCGGCGACAAGGGCTATCGTTAAGGGATGCTTAGGCATGAGTTAACGAATCAGGCCCCGGGTCGAACGCGCAAAGAAGTCATAGAAAGGCTGAACTTCAGGGTGCGCTTTGGCCAGCTCGGCAATCTCGGGCTTCACTTCATCCAGCGTTTTGCCGCTGCGGTACAACAGCTTGTAGGCGTTGCGAATTGCATGCAGGGCATCTTTGCTGAAGCCTCGGCGCTGCAGACCCACAAGGTTAATACCGAATGGCGTCGCGTGATTACCCTGAGCGATGACGTAAGGAGGAACGTCCTGCGCCACGCCGGAACAACCACCGACCATAACATGCGCGCCAATAATGCAGAACTGATGCACCGCCGTCATACCACCGATAATCGCGAAATCATCGACGGTAACATGGCCTGCCAGAGTGGCATTATTTGCCAGGATACAGCGATTACCGACAACGCAGTCATGGGCGATATGCGCATTCACCATCAGCAAATTATCGTCACCCAGCCTGGTCACGCCTTCAGCCTGAGCCGTGCCACGGTGGATGGTGACGCTCTCGCGAATACGGTTACGATCGCCAATCTCAACACGGGTAGGTTCACCGGCGTATTTCAGATCCTGGTTTACCTCACCGATGGAGGCAAACTGGTAAATGGTATTGTCCTTACCGATACGGGTATGGCCATTCACCACAACGTGCGATTTGAGAATCGTGCCTTCACCGATTGATACGTTAGCGCCTACGACGCAAAAGGGACCAATCTGAACGCCAGCGCCAATGACGGCACCTTCTTCAACGATCGAACTTGGGTGAATTACGGCGGTGCTGTCAATCACGAATTAAGCCTCCCGGCTGCGGGCACACATCATTGTTGCTTCGCAGACAATTTTACCGTCAACGGTCGCCACGCCCTTAAAGCGCGTCAACCCACGGCGGGTTTTCTCGAAGGTCACTTCCATGATCATCTGGTCACCAGGTACTACAGGGCGCTTAAAGCGCGCTTCGTCAATTCCGGCGAAGTAGTACAGCTCACCCGGTTCCAGTTTCCCTACGCTTTTGAACGCCAGAATTCCCGTGGCCTGAGCCATCGCTTCCAGGATCAATACACCTGGGAAAATCGGCTTACCAGGGAAATGGCCCTGGAAAAACGGTTCGTTAACCGAGACATTCTTCACCGCACGCAGATACTTGTGTTCTTCAAACTCAAGTACGCGATCGACCAGCAGAAACGGGTAGCGGTGCGGCAGTAATTCAATAATCTCTTCAATCTTCAGAGTATGAGTTTCAGTAGTCAAAATACTCTTCCTGTCCTAAACATTCTGATGGCATCAATAACACGGCCTGCAACAATCGCCGATCGTTAGCAGGCCGCAAATCATTTCCGTGCGCTTGGCTTTCCCTGCTTAGCATGTTCTATTTATGAAAGCTGGGCAGCGTAAGTGATGAATCGTCGCTCAGTCTTTATCAACCTTGCGTTCGACGGCCTTCAAGCGTTTGCTCAGTTCGTCAATGTTCATCACCAGCGCTGCAGTTTTGCGCCAGGTTTTGTTGGGCTGGAGTGGGATCCCCGAAGAGTATACCCCAGGTTCGGTGATTGGTCGCATCACCATTCCCATTCCCGTGACGGTTACTTTGTCACAAATTTCCATATGACCATTAATTACGCTGGCACCACCGATCATGCAGTAACGACCGATCTTAAGACTGCCAGCCATAATCACGCCACCTGCAACGGCAGTGTTATCACCGATTACAACATTGTGTGCAATCTGGCACTGGTTATCTATGATAACACCATTCCCGATTTGAGTGTTATCCAGCGCACCACGATCGATTGTGGTACAGGCACCAATCTCAACGCGATCGCCAATGATGACCGTACCGAGCTGAGGAATTTTCACCCAGTTGCCGCGATCGTTGGCATAGCCGAAACCGTCAGCACCAATGACCGTACCTGACTGGATCAGGCAATCACTGCCAATCTGCACTTCATGATAAACGGTCACATTGGCCCACAGGCGGCTGCCTGCACCAATTCGTGCCTTTTTCCCCACGAAGCAGCCAGCGCCGATAACCACGTTATCGCCCAGCACAACGTCGGATTCGATCACCGCATTAGCGCCAATCGAGACATTTTGACCCAGCGTAGCAGTTGAATCTATTACTGCTGCAGGCGAAATATTTGTGGCCGGCTGCGGTGTCGTATCCAGCAGCTGCGCCATACGGGCATAAGTCAGATAAGGATTTTGCACTACCAGAGCCGCGCCAGCAAAACATTCGCGATCTGCTTCTAACAGCACCACGGCAGACGCCTGACAGGTAGCCAGCTGCTCACGATAGCGGCTGTTGGAAAGGAAAGTGATCTGACCGGTTTGAGCGGATTGCATAGAAGCGATGCCGGAGATGGCGATATCGCCATCTCCGTGCAATTCTGCATCCAACTGCTGGGCTAAATCAGCCAGTCGAATTGAAGACATGTATTATTTAACCTGTTTCAGTACATCGGCAGTGATGTCTTTTGCTTTAGCCGAGTAGGCTACGGCATTCTGATCGATAACCACATCATAGCCTTCGCTATCAGCAACTTTCCGCACGGCATCCTGGATACGGGTCAGAATTTTGTTGCGCTCTTCAGCCTGACGACGACGGTTATCCTGCTCGAAAGCCTGGGCTTTGGTTGAGAAGGTTTCACGCTGCGCCATCACGTCTTTTTCCAGACGGCTACGATCGCTGGCTTTCATGGTAGAACCGTCACGCTGTAAACGCTGCATTTTAGTTTGCAGATCGCGTTCCATGCCCTGAAGTTCTGTAGCGCGGCCTTTGAATTCATTCTCAAGCTGCTTCGCAACGGTCGCACGCGCTGGTAACTGTTGGAAAATGCTGGAAACGTTCACCACTGCAATTTTGTCAGCTGCCTGGGCTCCAGCGGAAACCGCCATAGCAATACCCAGACCTGCGGCACACAACAACTTTTTCACTATAAACTCCTTACCATCAACGTTTGTGTCATGGACACATGTGTTGCGCATTGTGTGGCCCGCTTAAGCAGGCCATCACTTAACTGCGCGATACTCTTTTGCGTACTTCCTTGCTACACCGAATTACCAGGTTTTACCAATGTTAAACTGGAACTGTTCAGCTTTATCTCCATCATACTTTTTGAACGGCTGAGCGTAGGAGAACACCAATGGACCTAAAGGTGACATCCACTGCAACGCTAAGCCGGCAGACATACGAATGTTGCTTGGATCGCTGTAGTCAGGAATACCCGCCGCACGCGTCTCTGCGGTGTTTTCCCACTTAGTATCCCAGACCGTACCCGCATCCACAAACAGTGACGTACGTACCGAGTTAGAGTACTTCTCACTGATGAATGGCGTTGGCGTAATCAGCTCAAGGCTGGCCACGGCCATGGCGTTACCACCGATGGCATCGTCTGAATTACACACTTTGTTCACGTCAGTGCCTGAGCAGTCTGAAGAACCATTATTCAGGTATGACGCTTTCGGACCAATGTTATTGGAGCGGAAGCCGCGCACCGTACTGGAACCACCAGCATAGAAGTTCTCGTAGAACGGCAGCTCTTTGCCGCTCAGACCGTCACCATAGCCTACACGACCACGGCCTAACATCACCCAGGTGCGGTCCTGGTTTAGCGGCAGATACTGCTGCGTGTCCAACGTCGCTTTGTAGAAGGCGTTATCGGAACCAGGAATCGTCACCTTACCATTCAGGTTAGTACGGTTACCGGAGGTCGGGAAGAAACCGCGGTCCAGGGTGTTGTACGTCCAACCGTAGTTGAAGGTGAAGTCATCTGCCGAGTACTCTTCGTCGCCATCAAGCGTCGGGTTTTTCCCAACGGAACGCAGGTAGCGCCACATGGTGACCTGCGGCTGCATGTTGGACAGGCTGTTATGCACATAGCCAAGTCCCACGCGCAGGGTATTATTCTCGTTCACCGGGAAGCCCAGCGTGCCGTCTAAACCATAGCTCTTGTTGGTATAGTCAGACAGGTCGGCATCATCGGCTTTAAAGTCGTTATAGAACAGACGACCGCCCAGGCTGACACCATCGACCGTGAAGTACGGGTCAGTCAGTGAGAATTCAGCGTAGGTCTGATAATCATTTTTGGTACCGCTAATACCAACGGTATTACCGGTACCCAGCCAGTTATCCTGGGTCACACCCACCTGGAAGCTGACGCCGCTTTCTGTACCGTAGCCAATACCAAAGTTCAGCGTACCGGTGTTACGTTCTTTAACCTTGTAGACGACGTCTACCTGGTCAGGCGAGCCTGGAACGCGCTGCGTGTCTGTATCCACGGTTTCGAAGTAGCCAAGGCGATTCAGACGCTCTTTACCCTGCTCAACCAGGTCGCTGCCCAGCCATGCGCCTTCCATCTGACGCATTTCGCGGCGCAGTACGGAATCTTTCGACGTATCGTTACCTTCGAAGCGAACTTTACGCACGTAGTAACGGTTACCCGCATCCACATTCACATGCAGCTTAACGGTTTTATTGCTGTCGTCGATTTCAGGCTGAGTCTGAACGCGCGGATAGGCATAGCCATAGCGCCCCAGAAGCTTCTTGATATCGTCTTCCATACGGGTCACTTTGGCGCCGTTATAGAGTTCGCCCGGGGTGATTTTAGTCAGCCCTTCGATCTCTGCCGAGTGCCCAGCCAGGTTGCCGTTAACCGTCACGCCGGAAAGCTTGTACTGATCGCCTTCTGAAATGTTCACGGTAATGTAGATACCTTTTTTATCCGGCGTCAGGCTGACCTGGGTGGAGTCGATGTTGAAACGGGCATAGCCGCGATCCAGATAGAAACTGCGCAGCGTCTCAAGGTCACCGGCCAGCTTCTGTTTCTGGTATTTACGATCGCCCACCACATTCCACCACGGCACTTCATCGCGCAGCTGGAAGCGGGAGATCAACTCTTCAGAACTGTAGGCTTTATTACCCACGATATTAATCTGCTGAATCTGCGCAGAAACACCTTCGGTAAACACCAGCTTCAGGTCAACACGGTTGCGCGGCAGCGGCGTAACCACCGCCTTCACGCTGGCACTGTATTTACCGACGCTGTAGTAGAAGTCTTCCAGTCCCTTTTCAATCGAGGAAATAGTGGTGCGATCCAGCGCTTCACCCACGCGCACACCTGAAGCTTCAAGGTTTTGCTTCAGCATGTCCTCTTTCACCGCTTTGTTGCCGGAGAAAGTAATGCTGGCAATTGTCGGACGCTCTTTAACCTGTACGATCAGCGTATTGCCGTCGCGCAGAACCTGAACGTCTTCAAAATTCCCGGTCGCAAAAAGTGCACGAATAGTATTACTGAGATCTTCATCGGAGACAGTGTCTCCCACGCGGACTGGCATACTGAGCAATGCCGCACCGACGGCGACTCGCTGCAGGCCTTCGAAATGAATATCCTTCACTACGAATCCGTCTGCACCGTATACGGTAGCGCTGCTAAGCAGCAGCGACGCTATGAGCAACTTTTTCATCGCCATCGTTGTTATGCATTCTTCCTAACTGGTTCTCATCGCTTAAGGGGATTTCAGTTCACGCCGGCCTGTTGTGGCCTTCGCTGACTGATTCCTGAGCTCCTAGAGGCGCGAGAAATCATTGAATAGTGCAAGCCCCATTAACAGCACCAGCAAAATAGAGCCGATACGATAACTGAAGTCCTGAACTCGCTCGGACACCGGCTTTCCTTTGATCTTTTCGATCGCCAGGAACAACAGATGTCCACCATCTAACACCGGCAGTGGGAACAGGTTGATTATCCCAAGGTTCACGCTAATCAGAGCGAGGAACATCAGATAATAAATCAAGCCATACTCCGCTGACATCCCAGCCCCTTGGGCGATAGAAATCGGCCCGCTGAGATTGTTCAGTTTCACATCACCGACAATCAGTTTACCCAGCATGCTTACCGTTAACTTCATCAGTTGCCAGGTTTTTGCACTGGCCTCACCGATAGCGGCAAACGGTCCATACTGACGTACCGTTCTGTACTCATCAGGCAGTGGAATAACCCGCGGGACAACCCCGGCAAACCCTTCTGCCTTATTACGCGGATTGATGTCCGGCGTCAGCGTTAAATCAACCGTGCCACTCTGACGTTCAACCTGCAGTGCGATTGCCGTTCCCGGATTATCACGCACCGTCGTCACAAAATCCTGCCACTGGTCCAGCGGCCGACCACTGACTTTAACGATCCTGTCGCCCGCTTGCAAACCCGCCTTACTTGCCGCCGAGTTCTTCTGCACCTGCGCCAGCGTCGTCTCTATTTGTGGTCCTCGGGGCTGAATACCCAGAGCCACAACCGGATCTTGCTTATCGGGTTCGAACTGCCAGTTGCGCAGATCGATACGTTTGTCACTGGCCCGATCGCTACCGAACGGCGCTACGCTGACGGTGGTGCTTTCATCACCAATCTTCGCAACGAGTGCCATACGCACAGCATCCCAATCAGGCGTTTCGATACCGTCAACGGCTTTAAGTTCCATGCCTGGGGTAATTTGCGCGATTGCAGCAGGCGAATTGCTGGTTATTTCACCAACAACCGGTCGAACACCGGGAACGCCGATGATAAATACCAGCCAGTAGGCAATGATAGCAAAGATGAAGTTGGCCATTGGCCCCGCGCCGATAATCGCAGCGCGCTGAAGAACGGTTTTGTTGTTGAAGGATTGGTGGCGAAGTTCAGGCGGTACACTCTCAACACGCTCATCGAGCATCTTGACGTAGCCGCCGAGCGGGATCAGGGCGATAACGTACTCTGTTCCCTGCTTATCACGGCGACGCCACAGGGCTTTACCAAAACCGACCGAGAAACGTTCGACTTTGACGCCGCAGCGGCGGGCCACCCAAAAGTGACCAAACTCATGCACGGTGATTAAAATTCCCAGCGCAACGATAAAAGCAGCCAGACTCCAGAGTACGCTCAACATAATGTTTCCCTACAGAGTCCCAAACACTAGCAGTAGAAGACAGGCAAAAACGGGAACCGCCGCGGTCAGACTATCAATACGATCGAGAATGCCGCCATGGCCGGGAATAAGATTGCCGCTGTCCTTGATGCCCGCTTCACGCTTGAACATGCTCTCGGTCAAATCACCCAGCACCGAGGCCAGTGCGGCCGCGATCGAGCAGACCAACAACGTGCCCAAAGAAACTTCAAGCGGGGCAAACGCGCTGAATAACCACGAGAGCAGCGCAGAAGTGACCAGCCCACCGAAAAAACCTTCCCAGGTTTTACCCGGAGACACTTTCGGCGCGAGCTTGTGTTTGCCAAACAGCTTGCCAAACACATAGGCACCGGAGTCAGCGCCCCACACCAGCAGCATTACGTACAGCAGCCACCAGGCACCGGCGAAATGGTCGGATTCGTAATGATACTGGCGTAGCGCCAACATGCCCCAGAAAAACGGCACAATAGTGAGCAGACCAAATATCAGTCGTAGCGGCTTTGACGTCCGCCAGAGCGCTGCAGAGCCCGGATAGAACAACACCAGCAGCAGCGCCGCAATCCACCAGCCTAACGCGATCCAGAGCGCACCGCTAACCTGTGGCAACTGAACCAGATGTTGATAAGCCGGGAGAGTGATAAGCATAAAGGCCAGTAGCAAACCGCAAAGCAGTGCCAGCCAGATCCGCTGCGAACGCGAAGCAAAACCGGAAAACTGCCCCCATTCCCAGGCAGCCAGCATGCTAATAACTAAAATGACGATCTCAAATCCTAACGGTGGCAGCAGAAACAGCGCTGCAATCACAATCGGAATTAAAATAAATGCGGTAATCAGGCGAGACTTCAGCAAAGATTACCCCCAGTGCGCCTATACGCTGCCGGGTGCTGCGCCGCCAAATCGGCGCTCTCGTTGTGCAAACGCATTCAGTGCACCTTCAAAAACTTGTTCATCAAAATCAGGCCAGAGAGTATCAGTGAACCAGAACTCTGCGTAAGCGACTTGCCACAGCAGGAAGTTACTGATGCGATGCTCTCCCCCAGTCCTTATTACTAAATCCACAGGGGCCAGTTCATTGAGGCAAAGATAGGGCTCCAGCGTCTCTTCCCCAATTTGATCGGGGCGAAGAAGACCTTCCCGGACCTGCTCGGCCAATTTTCTGACACCATGGATAATATCCCAACGACCGCCATAATTCGCGGCTATGTTGAGCGTTAGTCCATTATTTTGTTGAGTAAGTTCCTCAGCGCGGCGAATACGTTCCTGCAGACGGGAATTAAAGCGGCTGATGTCACCAATAATTCTCAATCTGACATTATGCTTATGGAGACTTTTTACTTCGCTGTCGAGTGCCCAGACAAACAGCTCCATCAAAGCCAGAACTTCCTGCTGCGGACGATTCCAGTTTTCGCTGCTGAAGGCATACAGTGTCAGCGCGTCCAGCTTATTGCTGACGGCGAAACTGACGGCGCGGCGCACGGATTTAACACCCGCCTTATGGCCGGAAATGCGCAGCTTACCCTGGTTTTTAGCCCAGCGGCCATTGCCATCCATAATGATGGCCACATGGCGAGGCTTCAGCCCCGTCTGGTCATCGCTTTGTAATAAATTTTCGGACGACATAACGCGTAATGATTTCCTTGTTCAGAAATACAACGGCTTTGGAATATTTCACCCGCACAGCACAAAATTCGTGCAAAAAGGGTTGGCTCATCCGCTTTATCACGTAGTACCTCTGTTCGGTGGGCGAAGACTATATCATCTCCTCCCGGTGCCCACAAATGGCGACGCGCGAAATCGCGTTACGCCGAGGGAGCGGAAAAACGAGGTACCAGGGACGTCGCCAAAGCACGCGCTTCACGATCGATAGCGAGTACCGCCCCTACGCTTTGCGGCTCCTGGCTGGACAGTTTTTCCAGCACCGCAACATTGAGTGCTGCAATATCGGTAAAGCGGATTTGCGATGCCAGAAACGCCGCAACGGCGATCTCATTGGCCGCATTCAGCGCAGTCGTCGCCGCCTGTCCCGCAAGACTTGCATCGATTGCAAGCTTCAGGCACGGGTAACGCGCGTAGTCCGGCTCCGCAAAAGTGAGTGCCTTCATGCGGGTGAAATCCAGCGGCGGAGCACCTGAGCTAACGCGCTCCGGCCACGCCATCGCATGAGCAATAGGCGTGCGCATGTCCGGTGACCCCAACTGTGCAATCACGCTGCCGTCACGGTAGCGAACCATTGAGTGGATAACGGACTGCGGATGCAGAATCACTTCCATTTGCGCATCCGTGGCGTTAAACAGCCAGCGGGCTTCGATATATTCCAGGCCTTTGTTCATCATGGTGGCCGAATCAACGGAAATTTTTCTCCCCATTGACCAGTTCGGATGTGCACACGCCTGATCTGGCGTAACGCGACTGAGTTCAGCCAACGGTGTATCACGGAACGGGCCACCCGACCCCGTGAGGATAATGCTGTCTATGCCATTTTCCTCGAGAGAAGCGTACCCCAACTTCTGCTGTAAGGAAGCAGGCAAACTCTGAAAAATCGCATTGTGTTCACTATCAATGGGTAAAAGCTGGGCTTTTGACGCGCTGACAGCATCAAGGAACAGGCGTCCACAGGTCACCAGCGCTTCTTTATTCGCCAGCAGCACCTGCTTACCAGCGCGAATGGCCGCCAGAGTCGGCAGTAACCCCGCTGCGCCGACAATCGCTGCCATCACCTGATCGACATCATCGAGCGAGGCCAGATCGCAGGCCGCCTGCTCGCCGCTCAGCACTTCCGTCTTCACGTTAAGGCTCTGCAGGCGCAGGCGCAGTTCTACCGCGGCCTGCTCATCCGACATCGCGGCATAAGTGGGGCGAAACTCCAGGCATTGTTCAACCATCAATTCAACATTACGCCCGGCAACCAGCGCCCTGACGGAAAAAAGATGAGGATTTGCACGAATGACGCCCAGCGTACTGGTGCCGATTGAGCCGGTCGAACCGAGAATGGTCAATTGCTTCATGAGGCTGCTCTGTGTAGTGACCCGTCACAGGCGGCAACCAGGGAAAGGCAAAACCGCCCTTTGGGGGAATGAGTAAATGCAAAACGCCGCCAGATCGGCCGTTCCCGGGAAAGGCGATCTGTACGGCGTTTCATCGGATCATGATGAAATCAGAATTCCATCAACTCCGCTTCTTTCTCGGCCAGCGCAGCATCGATTTTCTTGATGCCAACATCGGTCATTTTCTGGATGTCTTCCTGTGAGCGACGGTCATCGTCTTCACTGATTTCTTTGTCTTTCAGCAACGCTTTGACTTTGTCGTTGGCATCGCGACGCACGTTACGCACGGACACGCGGCCCTGCTCTGCTTCACCACGAACAATTTTAATCAGATCTTTACGACGCTCTTCCGTCAGCGCTGGCAGTGGAACACGGATATCGGTGCCCGCAGACATTGGATTCAGACCAAGGTCAGAAGACATAATCGCTTTTTCAACGGCATTGCTGATCGAACGGTCAAACACGTTGATTTTCAGCGTACGGGAGTCTTCCACGGTCACGCTCGCCAGCTGGCGCAGCGGGGTGGCAGAACCGTAGTAATCGACCATAATGCCGTCGAGAATAGCCGGTGATGCGCGGCCGGTACGAATTTTACTGATGTTGTTTTTGAATGCTTCTACGCATTTATCCATGCGTACTTCTGCATCTTTCTTGATGTCGTTAATCACGTTGAAACCCTTGGATTCTGTTTGATCCACCAGCATCCGGCAACGCCGGAAGCCGTTCAAATATATGTTTACGCGTCTTAATTCAAGCTGCAGGTGCGTTTGCTGTAACCATTCACCCCGATCACACCGTTATCGGTGCTCCCGCTGACTCACGGCCTGCCGCAGATCGAATTATTCAGAGTATGAAGGATAACCCTGACTGGCAGAATATACCTTATCTTAACCATTTTAAATGCAGACTGATATTAATGCGTAATCAGCGTGCCTTCTTTTTCGCCCATCACCACGCGACGCAGTGCGCCAGGTTTGTTCATATTGAACACGCGGATAGGCAGCTGGTGATCGCGCGCCAGCGTAAAGGCGGCCAGATCCATCACTTTCAGTTCCTGATCCAGCACCTCAGTATAGGTCAGCTGTTCATACAGCGTTGCATCCGGGTTCTTCACCGGATCGGCAGAATAAACGCCATCCACTTTAGTGGCTTTCAGAACCACATCGGCTTCGATTTCGATGCCGCGCAGGCAGGCTGCAGAGTCGGTGGTAAAGAACGGGTTGCCGGTACCGGCAGAGAAAATCACCACGCGGTTATTACGCAGCAGGCTAATCGCTTCTGCCCAGCTGTAGTTGTCGCAAACGCCATTCAGCGGGATTGCCGACATCAGACGGGCATTCACATAGGCGCGGTGCAGTGCATCACGCATTGCCAGGCCGTTCATCACGGTTGCCAGCATCCCCATGTGGTCGCCTACTACGCGGTTCATGCCGGCCTGTGCCAGGCCTGCGCCGCGGAACAGGTTCCCCCCACCGATGACCACGCCTACCTGAATGCCCAGTTCAACCAGCTCTTTCACTTCCTGAGCCATGCGATCCAGAACGCTGGCATCAATACCAAAGCCTTCTGCACCTTGCAGTGCTTCGCCACTTAGTTTCAGCAGGATACGTTGATATACGGGTTTTGCATTAGTCGCCATGGTGTTTTTTCCTGCAAGCAATCATCGAAAAAAGGGGTATAAACTGTGCGGTATCATCCTGGAAGCAGGAGAAGAATGCTATTGGGATGAGACTGAAATTGCGCTGCGCCAGAGGCAGGCAAAAAAGAACCGCCGTTCGGCGGTTCCTTTATCGAAATTAAGACTGTTGAGACATGGCAGCAACTTCTGCTGCGAAGTCAGACTCAACTTTCTCAATACCTTCGCCCACTTCAAAGCGGATGAAGTTAACAACGTCAGCGTTATGCTCTTTCAGAACCTGGCCCACGGTTTTGCTTGGGTCGATAACGAAAGGCTGGCCGGTCAGAGAAACTTCGCCGGTGAATTTCTTCATGCGGCCTTCAACCATTTTCTCTGCGATTTCTTTTGGCTTACCGGACTGCATGGCGATGTCCAGCTGAACCTTGTACTCTTTCTCAACCACTTCTGCAGAAACGTCTTCTGGCTTAACGAATTCTGGCTTGCTTGCTGCAACGTGCATTGCCAGCTGCTTAACCAGTTCTTCGTCTGCGCCTTTAGCAGAGATCAGAACGCCAATACGTGCGCCGTGCAGGTAGCTACCCAGCACCTCACCTTCCAGAGAAGATACGCGACGAATGTTGATGTTTTCACCGATTTTAGCAACCAGCGCAACACGCTCTTCTTCGAACTGTGCTTTCAGCACTTCGATGTCAGTGATTTTGCCAGCAACTGCGGCATCCAGCACTTTATCAGCGAACGCCTGGAAACCAGCATCTTTAGCAACGAAGTCGGTCTGGCAGTTAACTTCCAGAATCACGCTGTAGTTACCAACGATTTTGGTTTTGATCACGCCGTCAGCAGCAACGTTGCCCGCTTTCTTAGCGGCTTTGATTGCGCCAGATTTACGCATGTTCTCGATCGCCAGCTCAATGTCGCCGCTCGCTTCGGTCAGTGCTTTTTTACAATCCATCATGCCAGCGCCAGTACGCTCGCGCAGTTCTTTTACCAGAGCAGCGGTAATTTCAGCCATTCTCTAATCCTCGGTTAGTCAGCATCTGCTGCAGCTCGCCATCGGGCAAGTCCACATCACATGTCTATTTCTCGGGAGATACATTCTGCCTCGCCGATTGTGACAAACGGCAAAGCGAAGTCGAAAAAATAAAGGGGCCATTCTGGCCCCTTACAGATTTACATCTGATTGATAAGGGCTCTGTAAAGAGCAAGCCTTATTACTCAGCTTCGGCGAAGGTTTCTTCTGCCTGCTGAGCCAGGTCCTGAGAGCGACCTTCACGTACAGTGGTAGCCACTGCAGTCAGGTACAGGCTAACAGCACGGATTGCATCGTCATTACCAGGGATAATGAAGTCAACACCGTCTGGATCAGAGTTAGTATCAACGATAGCAAATACTGGGATACCCAGGTTGTTTGCTTCTTTGATAGCGATGTGTTCGTGATCTGCATCAACAACAAACAGTGCGTCTGGCAGGCCGCCCATGTCTTTAATACCGCCCAGGCTGTTTTCCAGCTTGGCCAGTTCACGGTTGCGCATCAACGCTTCTTTCTTGGTCAGTTTGTCGAAGGTACCGTCCTGAGACTGAGTTTCCAGATCTTTCAGACGTTTGATTGACTGACGAACGGTTTTCCAGTTAGTCAGCATGCCACCCAACCAGCGGTGGTTAACGAAGAACTGGTCGCAGCTCAAAGCATGCTCTTTTACCGCTTCGCTTGCAGCGCGCTTAGTACCAACAAACAGGATCTTGCCTTTACGAGCAGCGATCTTGTTCAGCTCAGCCAGAGCTTCGTTGAACATTGGTACAGTTTTCTCAAGGTTGATGATGTGAACTTTGTTACGTGCACCGAAGATGAATGGCTTCATTTTCGGGTTCCAGTAACGGGTCTGGTGACCGAAGTGAACACCAGCCTTGAGCATGTCGCGCATGGAAACAGTTGCCATGATTACCTCTAAAATAGATTGATTGGGGTTAGGCCTCCACGTATCCCATACAACCGACCACAAAAGCGTTAATGCGTTTGGGCACCCCGGAGTAAGGTGTCGATACGTGTGTGTTATTTACACAAAGTGAGATTTTCGCGTTCTCCGCCGGGGAACAATCCACCGAACAAAGAATCGTCGGCGCGCTTTATACCATAAAGCAGCCGTTGACGCCAATAGTTGTTGCCGCTTTACGCTGCACTGCATCACCCATACCGATAGCGAACAAGCATTGCCATAAACGACAATTGGCAGCGTCAGGACGGGCTGTTACCATTGCAGCACTTTCTTTATTATTGTCGAAAATGACGACAAATGCGGACTTAATGAATGGCAATTTCAATTAAAACACCTGAAGAAATCGAAAAAATGCGTGTGGCCGGTCGCCTCGCTGCCGAAGTTCTTGAGATGATCGAACCTCACGTTAAACCCGGCGTAAGCACCGGAGAACTGGACCGCCTGTGCCACGAGCACATCGTCAACAAGCAGCAGGCCGTTTCTGCCTGCCTCGGCTATCACGGCTTCCCGAAATCAGTGTGTATTTCGGTCAACGAAGTGGTGTGCCACGGTATCCCAAGCGATGAAAAAATTCTGAAAGATGGCGACGTAGTCAATATCGACGTTACCGTAATCAAAGATGAGTATCACGGCGATACCTCTACAATGTTTATTGTTGGGAAGCCAACGATTCAGGGCGAACGCCTGTGCCGTGTCACCCAGGAGAGCCTGTATCTGGCGCTGCGCATGGTTAAGCCAGGCATTCGCCTGCGCGCCCTTGGCCGCGAAATTCAGAAATATGTGGAAGCCGAGCAGTTCTCGGTGGTGCGCGAGTACTGCGGCCACGGTATCGGTAAAGGCTTCCATGAAGAACCACAGGTTCTGCACTACGATGCCGATGACGGCGGTGTGGTACTGCAGGCTGGCATGGCGTTCACCATTGAACCGATGGTCAACGTTGGGGATTACCGCATCCGCACGATGAAAGATGGCTGGACCGTAAAAACCAAAGATCGCAGCTTGTCCGCTCAGTATGAACACACTATTGTAGTAACGGAAAACGGCTGCGAAATTATGACGCTGCGTAAAGATGAACCCCTTCCGTCCGTTCTGACGCACGAAGGCTAATCGCCGTAAAATCGACCCTTACAGTGAGTCTGAAGCCGGCACCCGCCGGCTTTTTAATGTCTGCAGTATCTGTCCGGAGCGGTGAAATGAATAAAGATGTGACCGATGCCAGCACGCTGAAAATATTAACCAAGTCGCCCATACTTTGGGAAGATACTGAAATCACTCGCGAATTCCTGAAGACCCATCTGGATAACTTTCAGCAACACCTGGCCGGGGCCTTCGATGCAGGCCAGGATGCGGAAAGCCTGATCGCCGCGCGCACGCTGTTCATTGACCGGCTCCTGCGCCGCCTGTGGCGCTTCTTCGGCTTCCCGGAAAAAGAAGGTATTGCACTGGTTGCTGTGGGCGGCTACGGGCGCGGAGAACTGCACCCACTTTCCGATATCGATGTGCTGATCCTCAGCCGTAAGCCACTTTCCAATGCTGATGCTCAGCGCACCAGCGACCTGCTGACGCTCATGTGGGACCTCCGGCTGGAGGTCGGCCACAGCGTGCGCACACTGGAAGAGTGCCTGCTGGAGGGGCTGTCAGATCTGACCGTAGCGACCAACCTGATTGAGTCGCGCATGCTGACCGGCGATCTGGCGCTGTTCCTTGAAATGCAGAAAAACGTCTTCAGTGACGGGTTCTGGCCTTCCGGCCGCTTCTTCGCCGCCAAAATTGGCGAACAGCAGGAGCGGCATAAGCGCTATCACGGCACCAGCTACAACCTTGAACCGGACATCAAAAGCAGCCCCGGCGGCCTGCGCGATATCCACACCCTGCTGTGGGTTGCCCGCCGCCATTTTGGCGCAACATCGCTGGATGAGATGGTCGGCTTTGGCTTTTTAACTCAGGCCGAACGCAACGAACTCAACGAGTGCCAGAGCTTTCTGTGGCGGATACGCTTCGCCCTGCACCTGACGCTGACCCGCTCCGATAACCGCCTGCTGTTCGACCGACAGCTCAACGTTGCCCGGCGCCTCAACTATCAGGGCGAAGGCAATGAGCCGGTTGAGCACATGATGAAAGATTTCTTCCGCGTCACCCGCCGCGTGGCCGAGCTGAATCAGATGCTGCTACAGCTGTTTGATGAGGCCATTCTTGCCCTGCCGACGGACGAAAAGCCGCGCCCTATTGATGATGATTTCCAACTGCGCGGATCGCTGATCGATCTGCGCGATGAAACGCTATTCAACCGTGAGCCGGAAGCGATTATGCGCATGTTTTACACCATGGTGCGCACGCCAAAAATCACCGGCATCTACTCTACAACCCTGCGCCATCTTCGCCACGCCCGGCGCAATCTGAAACAACCGCTGTGTACCATCCCGATTGCGCGCGAGCTGTTTATGTCGATTCTGCGCCATCCGGGAGCGGTCAGCCGGGCGCTGGTACCGATGCATCGCCACAGCGTGCTGTGGGCCTACATGCCCCAGTGGAGCAACATTGTCGGCCAGATGCAGTTCGATCTGTTCCACGCCTATACGGTTGATGAACATACGATTCGCGTACTGCAAAAGCTGGAAAGCTTCGCAAACGAAGAAACCCGCTCCCTTCATCCTCTCTGCGTGGAACTGTGGCCGCGCCTGCCGCAGCTGGAGCTGCTGCTGATGGCGGCCCTGTTCCATGATATTGCCAAAGGGCGCGGCGGCGACCATTCGATTCTCGGCGCGCAGGATGCGCTGGAATTTGCCGAGATGCACGGTCTGAACTCGCGGGAAGCCCAGCTTGTGGCCTGGCTGGTACGGCACCACCTGCTGATGTCTGTGACCGCCCAGCGTCGTGATATTCAGGACCCGACAGTTATTCAGCAGTTTGCCGAAGTGATGCAGAACGAAAACCGGCTGCGTTACCTGGTCTGCCTGACCGTGGCCGATATCTGCGCCACCAATGAAACCCTGTGGAACAGCTGGAAACAGAGCCTGCTGCGCGAGCTGTTCTTCGCCACTGAGAAACAGCTGCGTCGGGGCATGGAAAACAGCCCCGACCTGCGTGAGCGGGTGCGCCACCATCGCC
This sequence comes from Erwinia sp. GW821-FHT03D09, assembly GCF_059420805.1. Classification (NCBI taxonomy): domain Bacteria; kingdom Pseudomonadati; phylum Pseudomonadota; class Gammaproteobacteria; order Enterobacterales; family Erwiniaceae; genus Erwinia; species Erwinia sp. GW821-FHT03D09. Next base: position 221,220 of record NZ_JBWKUK010000005.1, on the reverse strand, counting down.
TGCAGGCGCTGGCCCTGCTGCGAATGGACAATATTAACGAAGAGGCGCTGCATCAGATCTGGGGGCGCTGCCGTGCGGACTATTTCCTGCGGCATACGCCGAACCAGCTGGCCTGGCATGCGCGGCATCTGATGCAGCACGATCTCGACCAGCCGCTGATCCTCGTCAGTCCGCAGGCGACGCGCGGCGGCACGGAGATTTTTATCTGGAGCCCGGATCGTCCCTATCTGTTTGCCGCCGTTGCCGGTGAGCTGGATCGCCGTAACCTGAGCGTTCACGATGCGCAAATTTTTACCAGCCGCGACGGCATGGCCATGGATACATTTATCGTGCTGGAGCCGGACGGTAGTCCGCTGTCGGCCGATCGGCATGAGCTGACTCGCCACGCGCTGGAGCAGGCAATCACCCAGAGCAGCTGGCAGCCGCCGCGTGCCCGTCGTCAGTCAGCGCGGCTGAAGCACTTTAACGTCGATACCGAGGTTAACTTCCTGCCGACCCACACCGACCGTCGTACCTACCTGGAGCTAATCGCCCTCGATCAGCCAGGGTTACTGGCCCGCGTAGGTGAAGTCTTTGCCGACCTGAATATTTCACTGCACGGGGCACGGATCAGTACGATCGGAGAGCGGGTAGAGGATTTATTTATCCTCGCCAACAGCGATCGGCGGGCATTAGATGCAGAAATGCGCGAAGTGCTGCAACAACGGTTGACAGAGGCCCTTAATCCAAACGATAAAGTGTGACCCGGATTTACTTTTTAACCTCGCCACCCCGCAATGCCTTACGAAGCGCATTGTTATGCGGTTTAACGGGTTGGCAGAACCAGGAAAGCAGAAACCATGCAACAGTTACAGAGTGTTATTGAATCAGCCTTTGAACGCCGTGCTGACATCACCCCAGCGAATGCTGACACCGTTACCCGCGAAGCGGTTGACCAGGTTATCGCCCTGCTGGATAGTGGTGCCCTGCGTGTAGCAGAAAAGATTGACGGCCAGTGGGTGACGCATCAGTGGCTGAAGAAAGCCGTTCTGCTCTCTTTCCGCATCAATGACAATCAGGTAATTGATGGCGCAGAGAGCCGCTACTACGACAAAGTTCCAATGAAATTCGCTGACTATGACGATGCGCGTTTCAAAAAAGAAGGCTTCCGCGTTGTGCCACCAGCGGCGGTACGTCAGGGTGCATACATCGCCCGTAACACCGTACTGATGCCGTCATACGTCAACATCGGTGCTTATGTTGATGAAGGCTCAATGGTGGATACCTGGGCAACCGTGGGTTCATGCGCGCAGATCGGTAAAAACGTACATCTGTCCGGCGGCGTGGGTATCGGTGGCGTTCTTGAGCCGCTGCAGGCTAATCCAACCATCATCGAAGATAACTGCTTCATCGGCGCGCGTTCTGAAATCGTTGAAGGCGTGATCGTGGAAGAAGGTGCAGTGATTTCAATGGGCGTTTACATCGGCCAGAGCACCAAAATCTATGACCGTGAAACCGGTGAAGTTCACTACGGTCGCGTACCTGCGGGTTCCGTCGTGGTATCCGGTAACCTGCCATCAAAAGACGGCAGCTACAGCCTGTACTGTGCGGTGATCGTGAAGAAAGTTGATGCGAAAACCCGTGGCAAAGTGGGCATCAACGAGCTGCTGCGTACCATCGACTGATTTCTCTCTGCGGGCCGCTTATGTGGCCCGTAATTTTTTCTTTACGCTTTTTCGTTACACAACCGCTTTTTTGCCTTTCATCAGATAGTGATATTGCGCACATTCCAGGCGTATAATTCGCGCCAGTTAATTTCAGTATTAAATTTCAACGATCCTGACTGTTTCAGGTGCAACCCTCGGGTACACCGTAGTTTGAAACACACGAGCTAAGTGAAGACAAGGCGTAAGCGCGCAGCCACCGCAGCGTACAAGGTACGAATGCAAGGCCAGCTCTGCACAACGCAGTAGTCACAACGCGCAGCCGGATCGTCACCTAACTTATAAGGAACCGATGCTATGTATGACAATTTAAAAGGTCTGGGAATTACTTCGCCTGAAGATATCGATCGCTACAGCCTCCGTCAGGAAGCGAATAACGACATCCTGAAAATCTATTTCCGTAAGGATAAAGGCGAGTTCTTTGCCAAAAGCGTGAAATTTAAATATCCACGCCAGCGTAAAACCGTCGTAGCGGATAACGCCAGCCAGGGCTACAAAGAGATTCAGGAAATCAGCCCGAATCTGCGCTATGTGATTGATGAGCTGGATCAGATCTGCCAGCGCGATCAGGTTGAAGTCGATCTGAAACGCAAAATTCTTGACGATCTGCGCCATTTAGAAAGCGTAGTATCTAATAAGATCGCTGAGATCGAATCTGACCTGGATAAACTAACCCGCGGCGGTCGCTAATTTATTCCGATCGGCAGGATTAAAAAAACGGTGCTATTCAATAGCACCGTTTTTTATTGCCCATCAGCAACGACCAGATAACCGACCGTTGCTCTGAACGTGAATTTACTGCATCAGCAGATAAATACTGCTGTCACCGCGCTGAATATTCAGTGCCAGCACAGAAGGTTTGGCATCCAGGATTTTGCGCAGCTCGCCAAGGTTAGTAATTGGCTGCTGGTTAACACCGAGGATAATATCGTCTTTCTTCAGACCGATACGCGCCGCAGCCGAACCTGCTTTCACGCTATCCACCTTCACGCCCTTAACGTTTTTGCTGTCATAGTTGCTCAGCGCAGCACCTTCAACGCCGGTGTAAATAGTACCGGAATCCACTTTCGCGCCCGCACCCTGCTGCAGTTCAACGTTTACCGTTAACGGCTTGCCATCGCGGATCAGACCCAGTTCCATTTTGGTGCCCACCGGCAGCGATCCCACTTCAGCACGCAGCGCAGAGAAGCTGGAGATCGGCTTGTTGTTCAGCGAGACAATCACGTCACCGGCTTTCACCCCGGCCTGCGCTGCAGAAGACTTCGGCAGCACCTGACTGACGAATGCACCGCGCTGGGCATCAACTTTCATCGCCTTCGCCAGCTCGGAGTTCAGCTCGGTGCCCATAATTCCCAGCTCGCCGCGTTTCACCTGGCCATACTCAACCATCTGGCTGGTCAGGTTTTTCACCATATTACTTGGGATGGCAAAGCCGATACCGATGTTACCGCCGTCCGGCGCCAGAATCGCGGTGTTAATCCCGATCAGTTCACCGTTCAGGTTCACCAGCGCACCGCCGGAGTTACCCCGGTTGATGGCGGCATCGGTCTGGATAAAGTTTTCATAGTTCTCAACGTTAAGACCGCTGCGGCCCAGCGCAGATACGATACCCGAGGTCACGGTTTCGCCCAGTCCGTATGGGTTACCGATAGCCACGGTATAGTCACCCACGCGCAGACTGTCGGAATCCGCGATTTTCACTGCAGTCAGGTTTTTGGCATCTTTCAGCTGAATCAGCGCGATATCAGAACGCGGATCTTTACCGATCACCTTCGCGTCATATTTACGGCCATCACTCAGCTGAACGAGAATTTTAGTGGCGTTATTAACCACGTGGTTGTTGGTCACCACATAGCCTTTAGCGGCATCAATCACTACACCTGAACCGAGCGCACGGAACTTCTGCTGCTGGGTATCATCTCCGCCTGCACCGCCACCACCCTGGCACATTGGCGAGCTCTGGAATGGTGAACCGTCCTGGCAGAACGGAGAATTATCGCCAAAGAACTGCTGGAACTGCTGCGGCAGACGTGGAGTACGGACGGTCGTGCTGCCTTCGATATTGATACTGACCACGGAAGGCATGACTTTTTCCAGCATCGGGGCCAGGCTTGGCAGTTGCTGAGTGGTCGTTGTTGATGACGCGGTTTCAGCGGCACTGGCGGTAACAGGGTTCATTGCCAGTCCAATGCTGAAGGCCAGTGCGCTTAGTACTAACGTTGTTTTTTTCATTCGTTGGATTCTCAAGTGATTCAGTTAATTAACCATTGCTGCGATCGTGCCATTAAGATTAATTTTTTAGCGCGAAGTTCATGTTTGGATATTGAGGAAAAGTAAAAAATTATTGTGCATCTTTACAAAACTCATCACTGACATTTTTTACTCTACCGCCATCAGACGGCGATACTCATCCCAGGCAAACAGATCTGTCATTCCGCTAATGTAATCCTGCAACAGGCGGGCGCGATAATAATATTCCCAGATTTCAGTCTCGGCGGCGGTTTTATCAAGACGTTCCACCGCTTCATTATAGGCCTGGCGGAAACGGGTGGAGAGCTTATGAAAAAGTCGCGTCTCGATCGGATAACCTTTCAGATAATCTTTTTCAACCAGCTCGCTAAACTCCTGCTGCGTGAGCAAAAGCAGTGGCCGATAGATATCCAGCAGCCCGCTGATCACCCGATACCCCTGAAGCTCCAACTGTTCTACTTCGGAATGGTTAAAGACATGACTAAAGGCAACTTTTTTGAAAATATCCAGCAGCAGGCTGTGTGGGCTGCCGTCCTCCAGCAGCGCTTCATTAAACTCGCCGTGATAAACCGCCGACAGATTATCGGTAAAACGGCTGGCGGCGTGAGGCACCAGACGCGACACGGTATTAACCCGTAGATACATAAAGAACTGATCTTCGCTACAACGGCTGGAGGGCGATGTGCGCGATTTCTCCAGCGCAACGGTAATGACTTCAGAAAACAGGTCACCGGACTGATGTTGCGGCCAAAGCCGGTATAAATGTTCGTAAAGCTGTTCAACGGTGAAAATATTTTTTTCAACCGCATCTTCCAGATCGGCAACACAGTAGGAAATATCATCCGCAGCTTCCATAATATAGGTCAGAGGGAAACGACAATGCGGCTGTAAATCCAATTCCCTACGCAAATCTGCGACATATTCTTCTTCAGCAAGATAGTAACCCGGCTTTTTCATTAAATAACGATGGCTCTCGGGAATATCGCCGGTAAACCAGGCGGGGCGCGTATATTTTAAAATACAGCCGACCTGCGCCCACGTCAGATTCATTTTCATCAGCGTATGGACCATGCGGATCGCCTGCGCATTGCCCTCAAAGTGCGATAAATCTTGACGAATCTTTGCACGCAGCGGGTCTAGCCCATCTCCTTTGCTGCGTAAAACCGCCACCTCACAGCGATCGGCGGTGACACTTTGCGGCTGCCAGTCAGCATCCAGCCGCTGGCGGAACCAGTCGTTAATCGCCGACTCGCCGAAATGACCAAACGGCGGGTTGCCGATATCGTGCATCAGGCAGGCCATCTCGACGATGCTTTCAAACGGCCCGGTCAGCTGTGACAGCCCCAGCGGCTCCAGCTGCCCCTGCTCCTTCAGCCGGGTGAGTACCTCTTTGGCGATATAGCGCCCCACCTGCTGCACCTCCAGCGAGTGCGTCAAGCGCGTCCTGACTGCGGCGTTGCGTTCTAGTGGGAAAACCTGAGTTTTCTGCTGCAACCGACGGATTGCCGCCGAGTTAACGATCCGCCCGCGATCGCTTTCAAAAATACGCAGGATTTCATGCTCGTCCTTCTCGCCTTCATAGGGACGATAGCAGCGCTGCCAGTTAATTTTTTTGCGAAAGTCGATCCCGGTCATCCGGTGTTCCCTGTTATTTCCATGTTGTTGCCATGATAGACTATGCGCCGAAAACCACGAAAAATTCCACTGAAATAGCGAGTATTCCCATGAAAGCAGGCATTATTGGTGCAATGGAACAGGAAGTTACGCTGCTGCGTGACAAGATTGAAAACCGTCAAACGCTGACGCTGGCAGGCTGTGAAATCTATACCGGTACGTTAAATGGCGTTGACGTTGCTCTGCTGAAATCCGGCATTGGTAAAGTGTCAGCCGCGCTGGGCACCACGCTGTTGCTGGAACTGTGCAAACCCGAGTTTATTATCAACACCGGTTCTGCCGGTGGCCTGGCCCCTTCACTGAAAGTGGGTGATATCGTGGTTTCCGACGAAGTACGCTATCACGATGCCGACGTCACTGCTTTTGGCTACGAGCCGGGCCAAATGGCCGGCTGCCCGGCAGCATTTAAAGCCGACGAAAAGCTGATTATGGCGGCAGAGCAGTGTATCAACGATCTGCAGCTGAACGCGGTGCGCGGCCTGGTAGTCAGCGGTGATGCCTTTATCAACGGTGCAGAGCCGCTGGCACGCATTCGTGGCACCTTCCCACAGGCGATCGCCGTAGAGATGGAAGCCACGGCTATTGGCCACGTCTGCCATCAGTTTGGTACGCCGTTTGTCGTTGTTCGCGCGATCTCCGATGTGGCAGATCAGGAATCCCACCTCAGCTTTGAAGAATTCCTGACCGTTGCTGCCACCCAGTCTTCGCTGATGGTTGAAACGCTGCTGGCCCGCCTGGCCAATGGCTAAATGCCTCACCGCCCTGCTGCTGTGGCTGACGTTTGCCGCAGCAGCAGCACCGCTGCGCGTGGTCACACTGGCCCCCAACCTTACCGAACTGGCCTTTGCCGCCGGCATGACGCCGGTCGGCGTCAGCGACTATTCGGATTATCCTGCGGCGGCAAAAAATATTGTGCACGTGGCCAACTGGCAGGGGATCAATACCGAAAGGCTGCTGAGCCTGAAGCCCGATTTGGTGCTGGCATGGCGTGGCGGAACATCACCGCGCCAGATCAAGCAGCTCCAGTCGCTGGGCATTAAGGTGCTGTGGCTGGCACCGGACTCTATCGAACAGCTTATCGCCACCCTGCGTCAGCTTGCGGAGTACAGCCCGCAGCCGCAGCAGGCTGAGCAGGCCGCTGCCACACTTCAGCAGCAGTTCGACGATTTGCAGCAGCGCTATCATCAGCCGCAGCGCAAGCGGGTGTTTTTGCAGTTTGGTATAAAGCCGCTGTTTACCGCTGCGGATAACACACTGCAAAACGAAGTGATCGGACTGTGCGGCGGAGAGAATATTTTTTCCGACAGCCGCGTACCCTGGCCACAGGTCAGCCGCGAGCAGGTGCTGGTGCGCCAGCCGCAGGCCATCGTGATACCGGGTGATGCTGCCCGAATCACAACGGTTACGCAGTTCTGGCAGCCGCAGCTCCGGGTACCCGTCTACGCGGTCAACGACGACTGGCTCAGCCGGGCAGGACCGCGCATCATTCTGGCCGCTCAACAGCTCTGCGCCCAGCTGCAGCCCGAAAGAAAGTAAGAAACCCCCATAATACAATTAAGAATCACGCACTGAATGCCGCTTTTGGCCAGTAGCGTGAAATAGAAACACGGTAGCCGTGCCGGCGCGCGAGCTGCCTGATTTTGGGCCAACAGGCCTTATTGAAACATCAGGAAAATCAGATCATGAAAACCGTTTATCTGTCTCTGGGACTGATAATGGCGGCGCATGCCTGTGCGGCTTCAACCAGCAGCACCATCGGCGTGCAACTCACTATCATTGCACCACCATGCCTGATTGACAGCAGCACGCTGGCCACCCTGCGCACTCCCAGCGTAGTCTGCGTCACACGTAACGACGCGCAGCCGAAAATCACCGAGACTGTTCTCAGTCCAAAAACACATACCGATCGGGAAAAAAGACTGATTACCGTTGAATGGTAGAACCTTGCCCGGCACCGTTGTGCCGGGTGATTACCCTCACCGCATGGGTCAGGGTAACGTCAGGAAAGACGCGATTAGATGCTGAAGGAGGAACCACAGCCGCAGGTTGTTTTGGCATTCGGATTGGTGACGATGAAGCGCGATCCTTCCAGCCCTTCGGTATAGTCCACCGCACCGCCGACCAGATACTGCAGGCTCATCGGATCGACAACCAGCGCCACGCCCGCTTTCTCAATGGTCATATCGCCGTCGTTAATTTTATCGTCAAAAGTGAAGCCGTACTGGAAACCGCTGCAACCACCGCCGGTGATATACACGCGCAGTTTCAGATCCGGGTTGTTCTCATCGGAAATCAGATTCTTCACTTTACTGGCCGCTGCTTCGGTAAACTGCAGGGGTACGGCTACGTCGTCGCTCATTTAAAATACTCCAGGATGCACTCAGGCTACGTGCCCGACAGGTCATTATTCGACCATTGTTATGGCTATTATCTTATACGCAGGGGTAGCAATCAAGTTTAGGCTGTACCACCCCGTGCGGCGATCCCTATCTGCTGCACTACAGTACTCAGAGTGCGGGCAGATAATGTGGAATACAAGCGCCGCCGCTGAGTTAATTTTTTCTGCCTTTCGTTTCGCGCGGGTGTTCCCTTAGAATAGACGGGTTTTTTAATGAATAATCAGGAGCGGTTCCATGAGTAAGTCTGAAAACCTGTACGCTCAGGCGCAGCAATTCATCCCCGGCGGCGTGAATTCGCCGGTGCGAGCCTTTACCGGCGTCGGCGGCGTGCCGCTCTTTATTGAACGCGCTAACGGTGCTTATCTGTTTGATGCCGATGGCAAAGCCTATATCGACTACGTCGGTTCCTGGGGGCCAATGGTTCTTGGTCATAACCATCCCGCTATCCGCAATGCGGTGATTGAAGCGGCCGAGCGCGGCCTCAGCTTCGGCGCACCGACCGAGATGGAAGTAAAAATGGCGCAGCTGGTGACCGAACTGGTGCCGACCATGGATACAGTGCGCATGGTTAACTCGGGAACTGAAGCGACGATGAGCGCCATTCGCCTGGCGCGCGGCTACACCCATCGCGATAAAATCATCAAGTTTGAAGGCTGCTATCACGGCCACGCCGACTGCCTGCTGGTGAAAGCGGGCTCCGGCGCACTGACCCTCGGCCAGCCGAACTCTCCGGGTGTCCCGGCCGATTTCGCCAAACATACGCTGACCTGCACCTATAACGATCCAGACAGTGTACGTGCCGCCTTTGAGCAGTACCCGGAAGAGATTGCCTGCATTATCGTTGAGCCAGTGGCCGGGAATATGAACTGTATCCCACCGCTGCCGGAATTCCTGCCGGGCCTGCGTGCGTTGTGCGACGAGTTCGGCGCGCTGCTGATTATCGATGAAGTGATGACCGGTTTCCGCGTGGCGCTGGCCGGCGCGCAGGCCTATTACGATGTTGAGCCGGATCTGACCTGCCTGGGCAAAATCATTGGCGGCGGCATGCCGGTGGGTGCTTTCGGTGGGCGTCGCGAGGTGATGGATGCGCTGGCCCCGGTCGGCCCGGTTTACCAGGCCGGTACGCTTTCCGGGAACCCGATTGCGATGGCGGCAGGATTTGCCTGCCTGACCGAAATCTCTCAGCCGGGCACCCATGCCACGCTGACCGATCTGACCACCCGGTTAGCGGAAGGCCTGCTGGAAGCTGCCGCGGCGGAAAATATCCCGCTGGTGGTGAACCACGTCGGCGGTATGTTTGGCCTGTTCTTTACCGATGCCAAAACCGTCACCAGCTATGCAGACGTAACGAAATGCGACGTAGAACGCTTTAAGCGCTTCTTCCACCTGATGCTGGAAGAAGGGGTGTATCTCGCGCCTTCCGCGTTTGAGGCCGGCTTTATGTCCCTCGCACACAGTAAAGAGGATATTCAGCGCACGATTTCTGCTGCACGCCGCAGCTTCGCCAAGCTTTAATCACGCTCCCCTGCATCGCGTCGGCGGCCATCTGTCGCTGACCGTAGTATAAAAAAACGGGGCTTTCGCCCCGTTCATATTGCTGATGAATCCCTCTTTTCAGCTGGCGTTCATCTTTTTCATCACGACTTTCTCAACAGATAAACGAAGTACGGCGCGCCGATAAAGGTGGCTAACAGCCCCGCGGGGATCTGATCGGGGAAGGCAAGCATGCGTCCGCACCAGTCGGCCGCAACCATCAGGCCACCGCCCAGCAGCGCAGCCATCACCTGCTGCGGCAGCGCGCGGCGGAAGCCGAGCATGCGTGCCATATGCGGTGCCATCAGTCCGACAAAGCTCAGAGGACCAATGGTTAACGTCGCCGCCGCCGTCAGGCAGGCCGCCAGCAGCAGCAGCGCCAGCCGCGAAGGCGTCAGCGCCATTCCCACCGCTTTCGCTGTCATTCCACCCAGCGGCAGCACGGTCAGCCAGCGACGGCACAGCGGCACCAGCGCAATCAGCACCACGGCGATCATCACCGTGCGCAGCGCCTGTGGGGCATCGATTTTGTAGGTCGATCCCGCCATCCAGGTCAGCAGGCTGGCCATACGCGGATCGCCGCTGGCCAGCAGCAGCATGGTAATGGTAGTGAAGGCGGTGCTCAGTGCCATCCCCGCCAGCAGCATACGCTCCGGCGAGAAGCCACCGCGGCCGGCAGCAATCGAGATAATCAGCAACGTCACCGCCGCGCCGAGCGTACCCGCGGGCAGCAGCCAGCCAAACGCATCGCCGGGAACGATAAACAGCATGATCACCACGCCGAAAGCAGCACCGGAGCTGATACCCAGCACTTCCGGGCTGGCCATCGCATTCCCCGTCAGGCGCTGGACCATACAGCCGGCCACACCGAGCATCATCCCGGTGGCCAGCGCAGCAACCAGTCTTGGGCCGCGCCAGGGTAGAAGCTGCTGCCAGAGGTCACCGCTTGCCCATACCCAGCCGTCAGCGTCACGACCAAAGCTCAATGCGATGGCCGCCAGCACCAGCACAACTCCGCCGCCGCACAGCGACCAGAGCAGCACGTTCTGGCGCTCTGCAGGCACGCGATCGCCAAAGTTCATTGCCGGTCCGCTGCCGCCGGTACGCAGGCGCGGCAGCAGCCACAGCAGTAGCGGCGCACCGATCACAGCCGTGACCGTGCCGGTGGAGATTTCTCCCAGACGATCGGTCAGCCATAGCACGCACTGATCCGCCAGCCACAGCAGCAGCGCGCCGATCAGCGGGGCCAGCAGCAGGCGGCTGAACAGGCGGCGGAAGCCAAGCATCTTCGCCAGCAGCGGTGAAAACAGCCCGATAAAGCCGATAATTCCGGCGGCATTCACCAGCGAAGCACTGATCAGGATCGCGATGACCAGCACAGCAAAGCGCGCCAGCGACAGCGCCAGCCCGAGGGTTTTCGCCACCCCGTCGTCCAGTCCCATCAGGGTCATCGGTCGCAGCATCAGTAGCGTTAATACCACACCGGCCAGCAGGCGCGGCCAGATAAAGCTGACGTTGCTCCAGTCCATTTGATTCAGCGAACCGGTGCTCCACAGGAACATGTTTTGCAGCTGGTCGTGGTTAAAGATGGCGAAAATCTGGTTTACCGCCCCGCAGTAGAGCGACAGCACCAGCCCGGCGAGGATTAGCGTCACCGGCGACATGCGTTTTCCCCAGGCCACGCCGAATACCAGCAGGCCGATAATCACCGCACCAATGGTTGCCGCCAGCTGCTGCGTCACCATGCCACCGGGTACGCTCCACAACGTGACCACGGTAATACCGAGCTGGGCACCGCTGGCCACGCCGAGCGTCGTCGGCTCTGCCAGCGGGTTACGCAGCACCTGCTGGAACAGCAGACCGACCAGTCCCAGTCCGGCACCAACCAGCAGTGACAGAGCCAGCCGCGACAGCAGACTGTGATGGAATACCATCTGCTGAATGTTATCGGTATCCGGAGAACGCAGCGCCAGCAGCCACTGATCCACCGGCAGATGATGTTTAAAGTTACTGAGGGTCAGCAGCAGCGCGGAAACAAACAGCAGCAGCAGCAGGAAAATGGGTAGACGATACGTTTTGATCATTTTTCCCCCAGCGCGCTGTCAAGAGTATGGATCAGCTGAATAGCCGACAGCGTTGCACCGTAGAACCACACGCGCGGCACCTGGCGGAAACGGCCCTCGCGGACAAACGGTAGTGACTGCCAGAGCGAAGCGGAGGTCACCTGGTCAATGATATTCTGGTTATCGTGTTCAAAGTTAATCACCTCGGCGTCGTGCATATCGGCCAGGCGTTCAATGCCGACCACCACACTGCCCCAAAAGGTGCTCTCCCCTTTCCAGGCATTCACCAGCCCCAGATCGTCCATCACCTGCTGGAACAGCCCGTTAGTGCTGAACACAATCGCATGACGCGCATCAAAGATAGACATCAGCAGCAGCGGACGCTGCGGTCGCGCCGCCAGGCGGGTTTTAACCCGAAGAATCAACGCATCCAGCTCGGCCAGATGGGCCTCCGCCTGCGGAACGCGATCAATGCGTTTGGCCAGCGCCATTAGCGAGTCGCGGGCGGCGCTCAGCGGTTTACCTTTGCCATCGTTGAATGAGAACCCCATTCCCGGAGCGATGCGCTCGAAGCGGGCCGGATCGGGACCGTAGCCCTGAGAATAGAGGATCAGCGACGGCCGCATCTGGGTAAGCAGCTCAAGGTTGGGTTCGGTGCGCAGCCCGACGTCAACAACGGAAGACGGCAGCTCCGGCTTACCGACCCACTGGCGATAATTGAACAGTTCAGCGGCGCCCATCGGCGTCACGCCCAGCGCCATCAGCAGCTCCAGCGGTAGCCACTCCAGCGCGATAATGCGCTCTTCGTTCGGCAGTTGGGCTACCGCAGGAAGATGGGCCAGCAGTGGAGAAAAGGCGAGCGCCGTCAGCAGACGGCGGCGTGTGATATCCGGGGTCACAATCAATCCTTAGTAAACAAAGCTTACCGGTGCCCCACCCTGCGGATGCGGCAATATCCCCATTGGAATACCGTAAATTTCCTGCAGCACGTCACCGTGCATAATCGTCTCGGGATCGCCCTGAGCAATCATTTCACCACCGCGCAGTGCCACCAGATGATCGCAGTAGCGGGCAGCCATATTGATATCGTGCAGAACGGCAATCACCGTCAGACCACGCTCGCGGCTGAGACGCTGGATCAGCGCCAGAACTTCAACCTGATGGGCGATATCCAGTGCGGAAGTCGGTTCATCCAGCAGCAGGCAGCGGCTGTTCTGCGCCACCAGCATGGCGATCCACGCCCGCTGGCGCTCACCGCCGGAGAGACTGTCCACCAACCGTTGGGCAAAAGGTTTCAGCCCGACCAGCGCAATCGCTTCATCCACGCGTTCACGGTCCTCGATGCCGTAGCGCCCTAACGCGCCGTGCCACGGGTAGCGGCCAATCGCTACCAGCTCGCGTACCGTCATCCCTTCAGCGGCAGGCAGCTGCTGCGGCAGATAGGCGACCTCGCGGGCGAAGGCTTTGTTCTGCCATTCCGCGACCGGGCGGCCATTAAGCAAAACGCGCCCGTCCGTCGCCGCATGATGGCGACCGAGCATTTTAAGCAGCGTGGATTTACCGGAACCGTTGTGGCCAATCAGCCCACAGACTTTTCCGGCGGGAAAGGCCAGTGACAGCGGCTGAAGCAGCGTGCGGCCTGGGACGGTAAAACTGACGTGATCGAGAGAGAAAGTCGTTTCTGTAGCGTGCTTAGGTTGCATAGCGATCTTCTGATTGGCGGGCGCGGTGAACTGCGCCCGGTTAGACATTTAGAAACGGAAGGTAGCAGTACCAATGATTTGACGATCTGCGCCCCAGTAGCAGGCATAGTCGCGGTAGCAGCTGGCAACGTATTCACGATCGAACAGGTTGTTGATGTTCACACCCACGGAAGAACCCGGCAGGCCGAAGCGGCCCAGATCGTATTTCACCGCCGCATCAACCACCGAGTAGGAGGCCACGCTGAAGTCTTTATTAATCTCGGTTCCGGTGCTGTACTGACCCACGCTGTTACCGATGTAGCGCACGCCGCTGCCGATAGTCAGGCCGCTGAGCGCCGTTTCGTGGAAGGTGTAGTCAGCCCACAGGGAGGCCATATTTCTTGGCACCTGTACCGGGCGCTGATCCTGCAGATCGGTATCGTGCGTGTATTTCGCATCGGTCAGGCTGTAGGACGCCGTCACGTTGATGTTGGCATTAACGGCCGCTTTCGCTTCCAGTTCAATACCACGTGAACGCATTTCACCGCTCTGCACGCTGAAGAAGTCATGATCCGGATCGCCGGTCAGGTTTTTATTCTTCGTCAGCTCATACACCGCGGCGGTAATGACAATCGGACGATCTTTCGGTACGAATTTCACCCCGGCTTCATACTGCTTAGCGCGTGACGGATCGAACGGCTGACCGCCGTAAGTGGTACCTGCCGTCGGCAGGAACGATTCGCTGTAGCTGAAGTATGGCGCGATACCGTTATCAAACACGTAGTTCACGCCGCCGCGCCAGGTAAACTGCTGATCGTTTTTCTCAGCGGTACTGTTACCGGTGCGGTTATAGGCTGAAGTGGTCGCGAAATCATAGCGGCCGCCCAGCGTCAGCACCCAGCGATTCCACTCCATCTGATCCTGAGCGTACAGGCCGGTTTGCTCCTGTTTGTTCAGATATTTATACGGGAAGTTAAGCGTGTATCTGTCGTTGCCATACTGCGGATTAATCGCACTGATTGGATTTGCTGAGCCAAAGTCGGCATTAATGTCGTTACGCATGCGCAGATAATCAACGCCCATCAGCAATGTATGATCAACATCACCGGTGGCAAACTTCGCCTGAGCCTGGGTATCTGCGGTGAAGGTATTCAGCTCTTCCTGCGACAGGGCCACACCGCGAGTGATTTCATTAGTGGCGTTGTTGAAACCATTGCCGTAGATACTGCGGTAGTCGGTGGTAACCTTCGCATAGCGCAGGTTCTGGTGCACAGTCCAGGTGTCATTGAACTGGTGATCGAAGCTGTATCCGACCATCTGCTGCTTGCGGGAAATTTTGTTGCTGTCTTCACCTTCATCAAAGTTGGTTGGCAGCTTATGCTGATTCCCGTTGGAATCAATAATTGGCACTACCGTACCCTGACGCGGCAGCCAGCCGTAGTAGCCGGTTTCTGGCTCATTCTGGAAATAGCTGAGGAAGGTAAAGTTGGTTTTATCGTTTGGCTGCCAGCTGAACGACGGCGCAATGGTGTAGCGCTTCTCTTTATTCATCTCCTGTTGAGCATCCTGGCTGCGGGCCTGGCCGGTCAGACGGTAAGAGAATTCGTTGTTGTCATCCAGCGCACCGCCGAAGTCAAAACCGGTCGCGTAGAGATTATCGCTACCCATCTGGAACTGCACTTCACGCAGCGTCTCGGTTGTCGGACGTTTGCTGACCAGCGCGACAACGCCACCCGGGTTGCTTTTGCCGTAGAGTACGGATGCCGGCCCGTGCAGCAGCTCTGCTCGCTCCAGGAAGTAAGGGTCAATGTTAAACTCGGAGTAGTTATCCCCCTGCAGTTTCAGACCGTCCAGATACTGGTTGGTGTTGGTTTCACTGAATCCACGAATCGCCAGCGCATCAATCACGTTTGATGCACCGCGGTTACCCACCATCACGCCAGGCGTATAGCCGAAGGCTTTTTTGACCGACTGAACCTGACGCATTTCCATTTCCTGACGAGTAACAATAGAAACGGACTGCGGATTTTTTTCAATTGGCGTATCTGTCTTCGTTCCGGCCGCAGAATGTTTTGCTGCAATCGTCGGGGAGGGTCCCCATGCACTTTCCTGCGGTCCATTCGCGGCGTTAGCACTCACGGTGATCGTCTGTTCACCGGCGGCAATGGCATTGCCAATTCCCGCCAGCGACATCGCGACAAAAATTGCCAGCTGATGCTTACGGGTGTTTATGATTGAATTATTTGATGAAAAATCACGCGAATGGGCCATGTTGCTTTTCTCTGAACAAATAGTGATGAGTGAGTGGTAAATGTGAAGCTAAACGAGAATTATTATTATAACGATTAGATCATATGCGAAACAAAGCAAGCTCTGCAAGAAAAAATCGGCGCGGGGGAAACGCAGAAAGGGCCACGTGCACATTACCCACGTAACCCGAAAGGAGATTATTGTCCGTTAGACTTTAAATAATATCGTTAGCAGTAATCTTGTAGAAATTAAATTAAATTAAATTAAAGACGATTACTGATGAAGCTCTGCTTTAACCAGCGCTATTTGTTTATGGAATTCAGGCAGCGTTTCAAGACGAGCATATTCCGCTGCACCAACATATCGGCCAGCATCAACATCGCTCTGCCAATGGGCACCGCAAATCACCCGACTCTGACCAAATTCATAGCCTTTCTTCATTAATTCTTTCGCCCTCTCCGGTTTAGCCTGTGAGAATGTCAGCGCCGTAACCGTACCAAATGCGGTATGGCCGGAAGGATAAGAACCGTTTTTTCGTAGTGCAGGTTCATCAGCTGGCAGACAGGTCGGATTATTAAACACCACGAACGGACGCGTTCTCATATAATTCTCCTTCGCCCGATTGCTGGCATAGTTCGACCCGACAACCAGTAATTCCCCCAGCATTTTCCACGTTGCGGGCGTCGTGGCCTCACTGATGTTAACCCCCAGCGCTTCAGACCAGACTTTCGCCTGGTTAGCCTGGTGCAGATCGGCATCTTCCGCCGCCTGCGCCCAGCGCTCCGATCCCTTCATTTTGAAGCCGTTAAGGTAGGCCGCCTTATCGTTTTCAAAGGCGGCATCCCCGTCCTTAGGTGGCGGAGGTAAATAATAAAGACTGTCGACGGTATAAGACTCCGGGTGCAGCGGCGGTGCTGCAGGAACAGTTTCCTTTGCACTCGCGAGCGCACAGGATAATAAGGTCGCGCTAAATAAAAGGCCGGAAACAATCGCACTGTTCTTCATATAACATCCCTTATATTGAAATAACCAGAGCGATTAACCTTACTGAAGAACTAAAATAAAAAAGCGGGCAAGATCTTACTTCCGTAATTAAGTAGTCAGAAGAAAATTAAAAAGCACACATTGTTAAAAATAAAACCAAATAAAATTACCCTGGGAAAACAAATACAATAATAGTTATATTTTAAATTAAAAATAATTTTTATAAATGAGAAAAGGCATTGATTAACATATTATTTCCGGGGAATGAATTCCCCGGAATCAGATTAAAATAACACGTTACTGGCCAAACATATCTTTAATCCAGCCAGCGACGCCGTCACTGTCTTTTTGCCGATCGGGCTGCTGAGACTGCTGTGGCTGAGTCTGCTGCGGCAACATATGCTGCTGTCCATCGGTCTGCTGCTCAAACTGCTGCTGTTGCTGCTGGCAGAGCGCATCGGCGTCGGTGGTCCAGACCGGCAAGGAGCGCCAGCTGCTGCTGCCAGTGCCACAGACAAAGTTACCGGCAGAGTCAACGTTCATCCGGGCGATATCTTCCGGCGGCGTCAGCTGCAGCGGCATCGGTGCCTGATTTTCCAGATAGCGGCGATAGAGCTGCATCGCCCCGCTGGCCCCGTACAGCTTGGTCGGCTGGTTGTTATCGCGGCCAATCCAGGTAATCGCCACTTCTTTACCGTCGATACCGGCAAACCAGCTGTCCACCAGATTATTGGTAGTACCGGTTTTCCCCGCCAGCATTGCCTTCGGATATTTGGCACCCAGCGCACGCGCCGTACCGCGATTGGCCACCTGCTGCATAGTGTAAAGCGTCAGATAGGCCGCCTGCGCGCTAACCGTACGCTCCGCCTGTGGGAAGCTCTGGTACAGCACGGTGCCATCTTCAGCAATCACCGAGCGCAGCGCCGACAGCGGTGCGCGGTTACCGCCGCTGGCAATGGTCTGGAAGGCCTGTGCCACTTCGATTGGCGTCAGATTCAGCGCACCCAGCAGCATTGCCGGAACGGGCTGTAGCTGATCTTTCGACACGCCCAGCTTGGTCCAGGTATCCACCACCTGCGGCAGACCCAGCGTCATACCCAGATTGACCGTTGGCACGTTCATCGAGTTGGTCAGAGCATCCACCAGCATCACCTGACCGCTGAAGCGACGATCGTCGTTCTGCGGACGCCAGATCTGGCCGTTAGGCTGCTTCAGCGAGATAGGATTATCGGCTATCCACGTGTTCAAACGATAGGTATCCGGCTGGCTTAACGCCGTCAGATAGGTGGCCGGTTTCGCCAGCGAGCCGATCGAACGCCGCGCCTGAAGCGCACGGTTATAGCCGGCAAACTGCGGATCGGCACCGCCGACCATCGCCCGCACTTCGCCGCTGAAACGATCGACGACGACCATCGCGGTTTCCAGATCGTTCAGGCCGCGCTGTTTACGCAGCGCCGGAATGCCATCCTCAACGGATTTTTCCGCCGCATCCTGCGATACCGAGTCCAGAGTAGTGAAGATTTTCACCCCGGAGAGATCTTTAACTTTATCGCCCAGCTTCGCCTGCAGCTCGTTACGCACCATCTGCATAAATGCAGGCTGCGGCGTAATCACCCCGCCTTTCGGCTGCACGCCCAGCGGACGGGCGCTCAGCATGTCGTAGAGTTCCTGGTCAATCACGTTCTGCTGCTGAAGCAGACGCAGCACCAGGTTACGACGCTCCAGCGCCAGCTTAGGATTGCGCCACGGGTTGTACAGCGACGCCCCTTTCACCATGCCCACCAGCAGCGCCTGTTGATCGAGGCTAAGCTCGTCAACCGGACGGCCGAAGTAGTAAAGGCTGGCCAGCGGGAAGCCGCGGATCTGATCGCTGCCCGCCTGACCGAGGTAAACCTCGTTCAGATACAGCTCAAGGATACGATCCTTGCTGTAGCGCGCGTCCATAATCAGCGCCATATAGGCTTCATTCGCCTTGCGCCACAGCGAGCGTTCATTGGTCAGAAACAGGTTCTTCACCAGCTGCTGGGTCAGCGTACTGCCGCCCTGCACCGCACGACCGGCGGTAATATTGGCGAGGAACGCACGGCCAATGGAATAAAGGCTGATACCGTCATGCTGATAGAAGTGACGGTCCTCGGTTGCTACCAGCGTATCCACCAGCAGATCCGGGAAACCGGCTCGGGGAACGAACAGGCGCTGCTCACCGTTTGGCGACTGCAGCATGGTAATCAGCCGCGGATCGAGGCGGAAGAAACCAAAGCTGCGGCCGTTGTCGAGGTTTTTAATCTCGCTCAGGCTGTCGCCGCTGAAGCTCAGACGTGCGCGGATCTGCCCTTCTTTACTGTCGGGGAAATCAAACGGACGGCGGATCATCTCAATGCTGTTCGCCTGCACGGTGAATTCACCGGGGCGCGTCATGCGCGTCACCTGGCGATACTGTGTGCCTTCCAGCAGAGCGATCATCTCTTTTTTGTTGTAGGACATGCCCGGCTCAAGGCTGACCATGCGGCCGTAGACCGTGGCTGGCAGCTGCCAGACTTTGCCGTCAATACGGCTGCGGATCTGTGAATCCAGATAAACGCCATAAGCGGCCATCACCACAATAAAGATCAGCAGCAGTTTAAGCAGCAGGCGTAGCCAGCGGCGTTTTTTACGCGGCGGTTTATTTTTTCCCTTACGTGGCACCGGGGTTACCTCCTTGTCGTCCTCGTCATCATCCCGATCGTCATATTCGTCATACTCCTCTTCCCTGTAGCGACCTTTTCCCGCAGATTTCCGCGTTGGCTTGGGCTGCTTACCTTTGCGCCCGATAGGCTCGCGATCGTCAGACATTCGTTTCATTTCTCCTGAGGCAGGCGTCGGCAACGCCGACTACTCTCGTCTTACTCTGGCTATTACGGAAGAAGAACCTTCCGAATTAGCACGACCGTCACACCGGGCCAAAAGACCGGTTCTATGACGGGTTGGAAAATTTTTTAACCCGCCGCGTGGGTAACGCGCTGGCGGGATCGTCGGGCCACAGATGTTTTGGATAGCGCCCTTTCATCTCTTTTTGCACTTCACGGTATGCTCCGGCCCAGAACGCCGCCAAATCACGCGTGATCTGCAACGGTCGATGCGCCGGGGACAGGAGTTCCAGCACCAGCGGCACCCTCCCCTGCGCAACACTCGGATTCTGCGCTTCGCCGTATATCTCCTGCAGTCGCACCGCCAGTACCGGAGGCTTATCATCATGGTAGACGATCGGCAGCCGACTTCCGGTGGGCACAGTGTAATGAGTTGGCAACACAGTATCCAGTTGCTGACGCTGTGACCATGTCAGCATTTGTAAGAGCGCGCCCACCACGTCCAGCTGCTTCAGTCCTTTGCCGTCGCGTACGCCGCTCATTGCCGGCAGCAGCCACTGGTCAAGCGAGGCCAGCAGTGTGGCCTCATCCGCGTGGGGCCATGCCCCCTCCGGTAACCACTGTGCGGCACACAGCAGCCTCAGGCGCAGCTGTTCGGCCTGCGGCGTCCAGTTCAGCACGCTCAGCCCTTTGCTGCGCACCCAGCGCAGCATGGCGGCATGCAGTTCCTGCTCATCGGGCTTGGCCAGCGGCTGCGACTTCAGAATCAGCTGCCCTATCTGTTCGCGCTTCCAGGCACGCAGTGTGCCTTTTTCTTCGTCCCACTCCACTTCCGTTTGCTGCTGTACCAGCCCCGGATCCTCGCGGATCAGAGACTCAATCGTTAACGGCAACGCCAGTAATATTCGCGCATCGGGCTGGCTGCCGCTTTGTAACAGAGCCGGCACAATCAGCCATTCGTAGCGGGTCAGCGCCTCATCATTTTCCAGCGTGGCGCCGCTGCCGTTCGCCAGCTGATAACGGCCACCATCACCGCGACGCCGGGCAATACGATCGGGGAAAGCTGCCGCCAGTAGCGGAGCGAGCCGATCTTCATCCACGCTGCCGCCGTTAATGCCCAGCCTCTGCTGTAGCTGTTTTGCCCGGCGCTGCCAGTGCGGCAGGCGGCGGTGGAACCCCTCGCGCAAATCGACACTGCCTCGTGGGGGATCTTCAAGCATCGCCACCAGCTGAGCGGCGGTAGCAACGGCATCAGCATTTTCGCCCGCGGCCGCCAGCATTGCGCCATAACGCGGTTCGCTGCCCAGCGCGGCAATTTTACGCCCGCGCGCGGTCAGCTGGCCGGCGGTGTCGGTCACATCTAACTGGCATAACAGCTGTTGGGCCACGTCAATGCCCGTCTGCGGAGGGCGATCCAGCCAGCTTAGCCGATCGGCATCTCGACAGCCCCACTGCAGCAAATCCAGCCACAGGGATGACAGGTCGCTGTGCAAAATTTCAGGTTCGCCGTGTGCCGCCGCGCGCTCCGCCTGCTCTTTCGCCAGCAGATGCAGGCAGATGCCGGGTTCAAGTCGTCCGGCGCGGCCGGCGCGCTGAGTCATCGAAGCCTGGCTGACGCGCTGGGTTTGCAGCCGGGTCAGGCCGGTACGCACATCGAACAGTGCACTACGTTCCAGCGCGCTGTCTACCACCAGCCGGATACCTTCAATGGTCAGGCTGGTTTCGGCAATATTAGTCGCCAGCACCACTTTACGGCGCCCTTCCTGCGCGGGCAGGATCGCCTTTTGCTGCTCAGAAAGCGGCAGCGCGCCGTAAAGCGGGCAGAGATCGATATCGGCAGCGATCATCTCCGCCAGTTGAGTTTGTACCCGTTGGATCTCCGCCACGCCGGGTAAAAACAGCAGCAGCGAACCCGGCTCTTCACGCAGCAGCTGAGCCGTCTGCCGGGCTACCGCCTCTTCGAAGCGCTGATTCGTCGCCAGCGGCTGGTAACGGCGATCCACCGGATACGACCGACCCTCAGATACAATCATCGGTGCCTGCGGCAGATGTTTGCTTAGCGCCGCGTTATCCAGCGTCGCCGACATAATCAGCACCTTCAGATCATCACGCAGCCCCTGCTGCACATCCAGCAGCAGCGCCAGCGCCAGATCGGCCTGCAGACTGCGTTCATGGAATTCGTCGAGGATAACCAGCGACACGCCTTCCAACATCGGGTCCTGCTGCAGCATGCGGGTTAAGATCCCTTCTGTCACCACCTCCAGCCGGGTCTGCGGCCCGCTGCGGCTTTCACCGCGCATGCGATAGCCTACGATCCCGCCCGGCTCCTGCCCCAGCTGTTCCGCCAGCCGCTGCGCTACGTTGCGCGCCGCCAGCCTGCGCGGCTCAAGCAGCAGAATGCGCCCGCTAAAGGAAGCCTGATTTAAAATCTGTAATGGTAGCCAGGTGGATTTCCCGGCACCGGTGGGGGCCGCCAGCAGGACCTGCGGGGAGGATTGCAGCAGCACCAGCAGCTCAGGCAAGACAGCACTGACCGGTAATGAACTCACGTTTAGCTCCATAACAACATGGTCTTAATCTTCCGCGCATTGTAGCATTCCCGGGTTTAATTTACCGGAGGACGCGATGGGCGAATCTAAACGGCTGTTCTTCGGCCTCTATCTGCCGGATGAGATGAAGCAGCAGATTATCCAGTGGCGCGCCGACAGCTTTCCCGCTGAGGCAGGTTTTCCCGTTGCCGCCGAGAGCCTGTATCTGACGCTGGCGTACCTGGGGGAAGTGAGCGATGAGAAAGCGCAGCAGCTGATGCAGCTGGCCGGGCGCATCAGGCAGCCCGGATTCACCCTGACACTGGACGATGCCGGCCACTGGCCGCGTTCCGGGATGATCTGGCTCGGGCCACATCGCGCCCCGCGGGGCCTGCTTCAGCTGGCAGAATTGCTGCGCTCCCAGGCTGCCCGCAGCGGGTGCTATCAATCGCCACAGCCCTTTCATCCGCATGTCACATTACTGCGCCAGGCTACGCAGCCGGTAAAGCTACCCGCACGTCATTTTAGCTGGTCGCTGCCCGTCGGGCGTTTTGTGCTGTTTCAGTCGCACTTCTCCCGCGGGCGAACCCGTATTAAGGAGATTAAGGACTGGGCGCTTCAATAAGGAATTCCTATGGAATACAGTCCCGCTCTGCAATCGGCAACGTTAATTAAACGCTATAAGCGCTTTCTGGCCGATGTGATGACGCCCAACGGTGAGACGCTGACGATTCACTGCGCCAATACCGGTGCGATGACCGGTTGCGCCACGCCGGGGGATACCGTGTGGTATTCCACCTCCGCCAGCCAGACGCGAAAGTATCCCCACAGCTGGGAGCTGACCGGAACGCAAAGCGGAGAATTGATATGCATTAATACCCTGCGTGCTAACACGTTAGTACGTGAAGCGCTGCAAGAAGGACGGATTGCAGAATTATCCGGTTACACCCGTCTGCAACCTGAAGTTAAATACGGTGCCGAAAACAGTCGTATTGATTTCCTGTTACAGGCAGAGGGTTGCCGTAACTGCTATATTGAAGTCAAATCCGTTACGTTGTTACAGCAGGGCAAAGGGTACTTCCCGGACGCGGTGACCACGCGTGGTCAGAAGCATCTGCGCGAGCTGAGCCAGATCGCGCAATCCGGCCAACGGGCAGTTCTGTTTTTCGCCGTTCTGCACTCGGGGATTGAGGACGTTGCCCCCGCAAGTCACATTGATGCGCGCTACGCAGAACTACTGGTACAGGCACAGCAAAATGGCGTTGAGCTGCTTTGCTATAAGGCGCAGTTATCACCCGAAGGGATAAGCCTGATTCGACCCCTGAAGGTAGAGTTGTAAAAATTGGCGCAATTTGCTGTTATAAGCACGCTTTCGGCAAGGGGCCGAATACGCTCTTCCTCACATGCCTGTCAAGGCATGCTCAGGAATAATTGCCAACCTTAATCGCTTCTGTTATTTATAGCGGCCTGTTTTTTCCCCTCCGGGGGATCGATGCCCGAAAGTCTCGGGATGCAGGGCAGGTAATAGCCGTGTGGTACTTCGCCGGCTGACAGTATCTGCAGCCTGAGAAGTGCAGGGTATAGTGCGTGTTATCCAGGAGAAACAACATGCAAGAAGGGCAAAACCGTAAAACATCGTCCCTGAGTATTCTCGCCATCGCTGGGGTGGAGCCATACCAAGAGAAGCCAGGCGAAGAGTACATGAACGAAGCCCAGCTGGAGCACTTCAAGAAGATCCTTGAAGCCTGGCGCAACCAGCTTCGGGATGAAGTGGACCGCACGGTTTCGCACATGCAGGACGAAGCTGCTAACTTCCCGGACCCCTCTGACCGCGCAACACAGGAAGAAGAGTTTAGTCTTGAACTGCGTAACCGTGACCGCGAGCGCAAGCTGATCAAAAAGATCGAGAAGACGCTGAAGAAAGTGCAGGATGACGATTTCGGCTACTGCGAATCATGTGGCGTTGAAATCGGTATCCGTCGCCTTGAAGCGCGTCCAACTGCCGATCTATGCATCGACTGTAAAACGCTGGCGGAAATCCGTGAAAAACAAATGGCCGGTTAACGGCACAAGGATGGCGCAGTGGATCAGGGGACGGTTCTCCGTTCCCGTTTCACTGCCCTTCCCCATTCATGATGTCAGCATCCTACATCGGGCGCTTTGCCCCTTCTCCATCCGGTGAATTACATTTCGGCTCTCTGGTTGCCGCCGTTGGCAGCTACCTGCAGGCTCGCGCACAGCAGGGTCTGTGGCGGGTGCGCATTGAAGATATCGATCCTCCCCGTGAAATTCCCGGTGCCGCCACCCGCATCCTCAGGCAGCTTGAGTACTATGGCCTGCATTGGGACGGTGACGTGCTCTGGCAGTCGCAGCGCCATGATGCCTACCGCGCCGCACTTGACTGGCTACAACAGCAGGGGATGAGCTATTACTGTACCTGTACACGTAGCCGCATCCAGCAGATCGGTGGTCTGTACGATGGTCACTG
Organism: Erwinia sp. GW821-FHT03D09; assembly: GCF_059420805.1. NCBI lineage: Bacteria > Pseudomonadati > Pseudomonadota > Gammaproteobacteria > Enterobacterales > Erwiniaceae > Erwinia > Erwinia sp. GW821-FHT03D09. The sequence goes on along the minus strand of NZ_JBWKUK010000005.1, from coordinate 196,820 downwards.
CCGTGCCCTGAATCACGGCCCGCAGCAGGCTGCGCTCCGTCTGAAAGTGGATGCGCCGGTCAGCTCCTTCAGCGATCGCCTGCGCGGCGTAGTGCAGGCCGATGCGCGACTGGCCGCCGAAGACTTTATTATTCACCGCCGCGATGGACTGTTTGCCTATAATCTTGCGGTAGTGGTTGACGATCGTTTTCAGGGGATCACCGAAGTGGTACGCGGGGCCGATCTGATCGAACCGACGGTCAGGCAGATAACGCTTTATCGGCAGTTTGGCTGGCCCAGCCCCGGCCATCTGCATTTGCCGCTGGTACTCAATCATGACGGCAACAAACTGTCGAAACAGAATCATGCCACGCCGCTGCCTGAGGGCGATCCGCGCCCCGCACTGGTACAGGCGCTGCGCTTTCTTGGCCAGCCGGTCACGGAGAACTGGCGTGATGCGACACAGGAAGCACTTTTACAGCAGGCTGTCAGTCGCTGGGATCTAAACTTAATCCCGATTACCGACGCACAGCATCAGGATACGGCGACATCGGCATTCTCAAACGGTTCACTCTGAGCTATGATTAGCCGCTGTTTTTACCGCACAGAATTCATTGTCACTATCGAGGTGTCCCATTTTTACCCGAGTTGCTAATTTTTGCCGAAAAGTTCTCAGTCGCGATGAGGTGGCACCAGCCGGGATCGAGGAAGTGCGTCAGATGACCGTTATTCCTCGCGATCGTCATAATATCTCACGCAAGGACATCAGCGAAAATGCCCTCAAGGTGCTCTATCGCCTGAATAAAGCGGGCTTTGAAGCCTACCTGGTGGGCGGTGGCGTACGCGATCTGTTGCTGGGTAAAAAGCCGAAAGATTTCGATGTCACCACCAACGCCACCCCGGAGCAGATGCGTAAACTGTTCCGCAACTGTCGCCTGGTGGGCCGCCGCTTCCGCCTGGCACACGTGATGTTTGGTCCGGAGATCATCGAGGTGGCCACCTTCCGCGGTCACCACGAGGCTGAACAGCAGTCCGTTGACGATCGCAACAGCTCGCAGCGCGGCCAGAACGGTATGCTGCTGCGCGATAATATCTTTGGCTCGATCGAAGATGACGCCCAGCGCCGCGATCTGACGATTAACAGCCTCTACTACAGCGTGGCGGATTTTACCGTTCGCGATTATGTGGGTGGCCTGAACGATCTGCAGCAGGGCATTATTCGCATGATCGGCGATCCGGAAACCCGCTATCGCGAAGATCCGGTGCGGATGCTGCGCGTAGTGCGCTTCGCCGCCAAGCTGGATATGAGCGTCGCACCGGAAACCGGTGAGCCGATTCCGCGCCTTGCCACGCTGCTGCGCGATATCCCGCCGGCACGTCTGTTTGAAGAATCCCTCAAGCTGCTGCAGGCGGGCTACGGTGAAGCCACTTACCGCAAGCTGTGCGAGTATCAGCTGTTCCAGCCGCTGTTCCCGATCATCACCCGCTACTTCACCGAGCAGGGTGACAGCAATATGGAGCGGATGATCCAGCTGGTGCTGAAGAATACGGATACCCGTATCCACAGCCAGATGCGCGTGAACCCGGCGTTCCTGTTTGCGGCGATGTTCTGGTACCCGCAGCTTGAAGCCGCGCAAAAAATTGCTCAGGAGAGCGGCCTCGCCTATTACGATGCCTTCGCCCTTGCGATGAACGACGTGCTGGACGAAGCCTGCCGCTCACTGGCAATTCCGAAACGCATCACCTCGCTGGTGCGCGATATCTGGACCTTACAGCTGCGCCTGTCACGCCGCCACGGCAAACGCGCGTGGAAGCTGATGGAGCATCCTAAGTTCCGCGCCGCCTACGATCTGCTCGCTCTGCGTGCCGAAGTGGAAAACAATCACGAACTGCAGCGCCTGACTACCTGGTGGGGCGAGTTCCAGGTTTCCGCGCCGCCACAGCAGAAAACCATGCTGAACACCCTTGGTGACGATCCGGCACCGCGCCGCCGCACCCGCCGTCCGCGCAAGCGCGTTCCGGGAAACAGCCGCCGTGACAGCCATAATAACAACGCATGACGCGGGTTTATCTGGCGCTGGGCAGTAACCTGGCCGATCCGCTGCACCAGGTGCAGGCGGCACTGGACGCGCTAGCAGCGATCCCACAGAGCAGGCTGGTTGCCTGCTCTTCGCTTTACCGCACGCCGCCGTACGGGCCACCCGATCAGCCTGACTATCTTAACGCCGCCGTGGCGCTGGATACCGAACTCAGCCCTGAGGCGCTGCTGGATCACACCCAGCGCATTGAACTGGAACAGGGACGCGTGCGTAAGGATCATCGCTGGGGCCCGCGCACGCTGGATCTCGACATCATGCTGTTTGGCGATTTGACGCTGGCAACAGCTCGCCTGACGGTGCCGCACTACGATATGCACAACCGCGCCTTTATGCTGCTGCCGCTGCGAGAGATCGCTCCCAACCTCTGTCTGCCGGACGGCACGCGTATTGCCGACCTGCTGGTGCCTCTCGACAGCAGTGCGATCCGTCCCTGGTAATGCCTTTCCGGTGCAGCCTGTGCTGCGTCGGATATCTCCTTTGCACTCTCCTTCCCATCCTTTTAAGATACGCCAACCAGGAAGACTCTTACTGAGGATACGATGAAACCGACTACCGTCTCGACCCTGCGTCAATGGAAACAGCAGGGGCGTAAATTTGCCTCAATCACCGCCTATGAATTCAGCTTCGCCCGCCTGTTTGCCGATGAAGGTATCCAGGTACTGCTGGTGGGCGACTCACTGGGAATGGTGGTTCAGGGACACGACTCCACGCTGCCGGTCACCGTGTCTGATATCGCCTATCACACCGAAACGGTGCGTCGTGGCGCCCCTGCCGCCCTGCTGCTCGCCGACCTGCCGTTTATGAGCTACAGCACGCCGCAGCAAACCTTCGACAGCGCGGCGCAGCTGATGCGCGCCGGAGCCAATATGGTGAAGCTGGAAGGCGGCAAATGGCTGGCGGAGACGGTGAAGCAGCTGACCGAGCGCGCGGTGCCGGTTTGTGGCCACCTCGGCCTGACGCCGCAGTCGGTGAATATTTTCGGCGGCTATAAAATTCAGGGCCGCGCGGAGGCCGATGCCGAACGCCTGCTGGACGATGCGCTGGCGCTGGAAGCCGCCGGAATGCAGCTGCTGGTGCTGGAGTGTGTGCCGGTTGCGCTGGCAAAACGCATCACCGACGCGCTGACCATTCCGGTTATCGGCATTGGCGCCGGCAACGTGACCGACGGACAGATTCTGGTAATGCACGATGCGTTCGGCATCACCGGCGGGCATATTCCGAAATTCGCCAAGAACTTCCTTGCTGAAACTGGCGACATTCGTGCCGCCGTGCGCCAGTACATCACGGAAGTGGAAAATGGCAGTTATCCTGCCGAACAACACAGCTTCCAGTAACCGAGGAGAAACATCGTGCTGATTATTGAAACCCTGCCGCTGCTCCGCCGCGAAATACGCCGCTGGCGTCAGGATGGTAAACGCATCGCGCTGGTTCCCACCATGGGCAACCTGCACGACGGGCATATGACGCTGGTTGATGAAGCGCGTGCGCGTGCGGACATCGTGGTGGTGTCGATTTTCGTTAACCCGATGCAGTTTGAACGCGCCGATGACCTGGCAAACTATCCGCGCACGCTGCAGGAAGATTGTGAAAAACTGAACCGTCGCGGCGTCGATATGGTGTTCTCACCGGCTCCGGCGGATGTCTATCCTCAGGGACTGCACGAGCAGACGTTCGTTGACGTTCCCGGCCTCTCCACACTGCTGGAAGGCGCCAGCCGCCCGGGGCACTTTCGCGGCGTGTCCACCATCGTCAGCAAGCTGTTTAACCTGGTACAGCCAGATATCGCCTGCTTTGGCGAGAAGGACTTCCAGCAGCTGGCACTGATCCGCAAAATGGTGGCGGACATGGGCTACGACCTCGAGATCGTCGGCGTGCCCACGGTACGTGCGAAAGACGGCCTTGCGCTCAGCTCGCGCAACGGCTATCTGACCGCCGATGAGCGGAAAATCGCACCGGGGCTGAGCAAGGTAATGAATGATATCGCCAGCAAGCTGAACAACGGCGAGCGCCATATTGAAGAACTGATTGCCGAAGCAGAGGCGGCGCTCGATGAACGAGGGCTGCGCGCCGATGGCCTGGCGATCGTGGATGCCGATACGCTGTTGCCGTTAACGACGGACAGCCGCCGGGCGGTGATCCTGATGGCCGCATGGCTGGGTAAAGCCCGCCTGATTGATAATCAGCAGGTTGATCTCACTCAGTAGACAGCGCTGCCCGCAGGGGCAATACTGTCGTTCGTTTTTCGCTTAATTGCAGAGTTACAGATTATGAACCGTACTATGTTGCAGGGTAAACTCCACCGGGTGAAAGTCACCCAGGCCGACCTGAATTACGAAGGCTCCTGCGCCATCGATCAGGACTTTCTCGACGCTTCCGGCATCCTGCAGTATGAAGCGATCGATATTTATAACGTCAACAACGGCCAGCGTTTCTCCACCTACGCGATTGCCGCTGAGCGCGGCTCGAAAATCATTTCGGTGAACGGCGCTGCCGCGCGCTGTGCCTGCGAAGGCGATCTGCTGATTATCTGCTCTTATGTGCAGATGTCGGATGCGGAAGCCCGCGAATGGCAGCCGAAAGTGGCCTACTTTGAAGGCGACAACCAGATGAAGCGCGTGGCGAAAGCCGTACCGGTTCAGGTGGCATAAAAAAACGGGGCGGCCATTCCTGGTCGCCCCGTTCAGCTCAGTACATCAAATCAGGTCCGCAGCCCGCGACCACGCTGGATCAGCGACCAGGCCAGAGCATAAAACACCACGATAAATGCCACCAGCACCGCCAGCGTAAAGCCCAGCGGCACGTCATTAATGCCAAGGAAACCGTAGCGGAATCCGCTAATCATATAGACGATAGGGTTCAGCTTGGAGATCATCTGCCAGACCGGCGGCAGCAGCGTCAACGAGTAAAATACCCCGCCAAGGTAGGTCAGCGGCGTCAGCACGAAGGTCGGGATCAGGCTGATGTCGTCAAAGGTACGGGCAAATACCGCATTCAGCAGACCGGCCAGCGAGAACAGAATCGCCGTCAGCAGCAGCGTCACCGCCACCATCAGCCACGAATGCACCTGGAAAGGCACGAAGAACAGTGAAATCACCGTTACCAGCACGCCTACGCAGACCCCGCGCGCCACGCCGCCGCCGACATAACCGGCGATAATCACATGCGTGGGCACCGGCGCAACCAGCAGTTCTTCAATATTGCGCTGAAACTTGGAGCTGAAAAACGACGAGGCGACGTTGGCATAGGCATTGGTGATGACCGCCATCATAATCAAGCCGGGCACGATAAACTGCATATAGGTGAAACCGTGCATCTCACCAATACGTGAACCAATCAGATTACCGAAGATAATAAAATACAGCGTCATGGTAATCACCGGCGGAACCAGCGTCTGAATCCAGATACGGGCGAAGCGATTAACCTCTTTACTCCAGATACTCTTCAGGGCTACCCAGTACAAATGTGTCATGCTTTCTCTCCCGTGTGACCATTGACCAGGTCAACAAACAGCTCCTCAAGACGGTTAGCCTTGTTGCGCATACTCAGCACCTGCACGCCCTGGGCGCTCAGCTGGCTAAACACGCTGTTCAGCCCCTGCTCACGCAGCACTTCTACTTCCAGCGTGGAGGTGTCTACCAGCCGATACTTGAAGCCTTCCAGCTGCGGCAGCGGGCTTTTCGCAGCCAGATCGAGGATAAAGGTTTCAGATTTCAGCTTCGCCAGCAGCCCCTTCATTGAGGTGTTCTCAACCAGCTCACCGCTCTGGATAATGCCGATATTGCGGCACAGCATTTCCGCCTCTTCCAGATAGTGAGTGGTCAGAATGATGGTGGTGCCACGGGCATTCAGATCCTTCAGGAAGGTCCACATCGAACGGCGCAGCTCAATATCCACCCCGGCGGTTGGCTCATCCAGGATCAGCAGCTTCGGTTCATGCATCAGAGCACGAGCAATCATCAGGCGGCGCTTCATACCGCCGGAGAGCATGCGCGCACGCTCGTTACGCTTCTGCCAGAGGTCAAGCTGGGTCAGGTATTTTTCCGCCCGCCTCACCGCTTCACGCTTTTCCACACCGTAATAACCGGCCTGATCGACGACGATCTGCTGCACGGTTTCAAACTGGTTAAAGTTGAATTCTTGCGGCACCAGACCCAGCTGGCGCTTGGCGTTAACCACATCATTTTGCAGGTCGTATCCAAACACCCGCACCCGGCCGCTGGTTTTATTCACCAGCGAACTGATGATGCCAATGGTGGTGGATTTACCCGCCCCGTTGGGACCGAGCAGCGCATAGAAATCACCTGCTTCAACCCGGAGGTCAATCCCCTTGAGCGCCTGAACTCCGCCCGCGTAGGTTTTGGTCAGTTTTTCAAGTTCCAGTGCATAAGTCATAGGTAAGAAATAGCCCTTTGTATTTATCGTATCGCGTTTAGTTTCTTGTTTGCCGTTTTCAATCGCCGAGCATTGCCCTATATTACCGCAACGTTTTTGTGTGACTGGCCGACACCATTATGAAAGATATTGAAACCCTTATCAGCAATAACCGCGAATGGTCCCAATTGCTGAAGGAGGAAGATCCCGGTTTTTTTGAACGTTTGTCCCTGGCACAAAAACCCCGTTTCCTGTGGATTGGCTGCTCCGACAGTCGCGTACCCGCCGAGCGCCTGACCGGGCTGGAGCCTGGCGAACTTTTTGTTCACCGCAACGTGGCCAACCTGGTGATTCACACCGACCTCAACTGCCTTTCCGTAGTGCAGTACGCGGTGGAGGTGCTGGAAGTTGAGCATATCATTATCTGCGGCCACTACGGCTGCGGCGGCGTTCAGGCTGCGGTGGAAAACCCGGAGCTCGGCCTGATTAACAACTGGCTGCTGCACATTCGCGATCTCTGGTACAAACACAGTTCGCTGCTGGGTGAGCTGGCGCCGGATAAACGCTTCGATAAACTTTGCGAAATCAACGTGATTGAGCAGGTTTATAACCTTGGCCACTCAACCGTGATGCAGTCAGCGTGGAAACGCGGACAGAAGGTGACAATTCACGGCTGGGTCTACGGCATCCTGGATGGCTATCTGCGCGACCTGGGCGTAACGGCCACCAACCGTGAAATTCTGGAGCAGCGCTACCGTCAAGGCATCGCGAACCTGCTGAACGACCCGAACCTCAATTCGTAAACCGCAAGCAGTAACATCCCTGCCCGACTGCAATTCGCCGCATATCATATAACAGGCCGAAATTTCCGGCCTTGGTCGATTGTGCGGTGTGCACTCGCGGTCATTCGGCGAGAATTACTCGTCCAGCATCACTACTTTGCCAATAAACGGCAGGTGGCGATAGCGCTGGGCGTAGTCAATACCGTAACCCACCACGAACTCATCAGGAATCGAGAAGCCGACATATTCAACCGGCACCTGCACTTCCCGGCGCTCGGGTTTATCCAGCAGGGTACAGATCGCCAGTGACTTAGGTCCACGCAGGCTGAAAATTTCGCGCACTTTGCTCAGCGTATTACCTGAATCGATAATATCTTCGACAATCAGCACGTCTTTACCACGAATGTCTTCATCCAGATCCTTGAGGATTTTTACATCGCGGGTGCTGGAGGTGCCGTTACCGTAGCTGGAAGCGGTCATAAAATCGACTTCGTGGGGGACATCAATGGCGCGGCACAGGTCGGCCATAAACATAAAGGAGCCGCGCAGCAGGCCAACCAGCACCATGTCGCTGCCGCTGTTGCGGTAATGCTCATTAATTTGCTGGCCAAGTTCAGCAATACGGAATTTGATCTCGGCTTCGGAGATCATTACTTCAACGGTATGTTTCATAGTTAATCGTCGATTGTTCAGGGAAAGCGGCACAGTCTAGCACATTTCTCCCCCCTGACGCCCACCGTTGCGCAACGCGCCGCGTTAAATTACGCAATAGACATACAGACTGCTAAACGTAAAGATATCCATATTTTATATCCCTACATGTTTTATCCATAGAACGTTAATTCATTTATCCCGCCCATACCGCACATGATAGTTTAGCGCGAATAATAAAAGCACCGTGCCCAATGGCAGGAGATTGTATGGCTTCCTCACATTCCAAAAAAACGCATATCGGCAACCGCGAACTGCAGCCCGAAACCCAGATGCTCAACTACGGTTACGACCCGGCGCTGTCGGAAGGCGCAGTCAAACCACCGGTATTTCTGACTTCCACTTTTGTTTTTAACAGTGCCGAAGAAGGCCGCGATTTCTTTGACTACGTTTCCGGCCGCCGCGAACCGCCATCAGGCGAGGGAAACGGCCTGGTCTATTCACGCTTTAACCACCCGAACAGCGAGATAGTTGAAGACCGGCTGGCGGTGTATGAACGCACCGACAGCGCAGCGCTGTTCTCTTCCGGCATGTCGGCGATATCCACCACGCTACTGGCCTTCACCAGACCCGGTGACACGATTCTGCACTCGCAGCCGCTTTACGGCGGTACGGAAACACTGCTGAGTAAAACCTTCGGCAATCTGAATATTTCCAGCGTGGGATTCGCCGACGGCGTGGATGAAGCCTCGGTTCAGGCCGCTGCCGATAAAGCGCTGGCACAGGGTAGCGTGTCGGTAATCCTGATTGAGTCCCCGGCCAACCCGACCAACAGCCTGGTGGATATTGCACTGATTAAACGCGTTGCGGACAGGATTGAGCAGCAGCAGAATTATCGTCCGGTGATTGCCTGCGATAACACGCTGCTGGGCCCGGTATTCTCGCGCCCAATCGAGCACGGCGCGGATATCTCGCTCTATTCGCTGACCAAATACGTTGGCGGCCATTCGGATCTTATCGCCGGGGCAGCGATGGGCAGCAAGGCGCTGATCCGTCAGGTGAAAGCGCTGCGTAGCGCCATCGGCACCCAGCTCGATCCGCACTCCAGCTGGATGATTGGTCGATCGCTGGAGACGCTTGCACTGCGTATGGAGCGCGCTAATGATAATGCGGCAGCGGTGGCGGAGTTTCTGCGCGGCCACCCGCAGGTGGAACAGATCCACTATCTGCCGTTCCTTGACGCCGACTCGCCGCAGGGCAAAACGTATCGCGCCCAGTGCAGCGGTGCCGGTTCTACCTTCTCCTTTGATATTCGCGGCGGTGAAGCGGCGGCGTTTAAGTTCCTCAACGCGCTCCAGCTGTTCAAGCTGGCGGTCAGCCTGGGCGGCACCGAATCACTGGCCAGCCACCCAGCCAGTACCACCCACTCCGGCGTTCCGCTGGATGTTCGCGACCGCATCGGCATTAAATCCACCACCATTCGCCTGTCGATCGGTATCGAAAATAAGGACGATTTGATCGAGGATCTGCGGCTGGCACTGCTGGGGTAACGGTTGATATCCAGCGGCAGCCGGGGGAGCTGCTGCTGGTTATGGAGTTGTTGTTGGATGTCTTATAGGGGCTGCCTGTACGGCAGTGAACGCCAGCAGGTCATCGCCGGTAGCCCCGGCCAGTTTCTAAGCTGCCTGTACGGCAGTGAACGATATCTAACTGTCGCTTCGCCTTCATGTAACTTTCTAAGCTGCCTGTACGGCAGTGAACTGGGGCATGGATACATGCGAGGATTGCAAGGTTTTCTAAGCTGCCTGTACGGCAGTGAACGGTTAGCCTCTCACGATAACCTGATGAAGCTAATCAGGTTTTCGCATCAAGCTTACGCCAACCCCTCTTTTTTTCAGCCACAATTATACTCATATAAATCAACGCACTGAAAAAGCCGCGAAAAAAAGGGTATCAACCTACCCGCTCCGCCGGGGCAAGATATCACTCCACCCCGGCCGCGGCAGTCATCACGCCACGGTAAAGCCCAGCATCATCCCGGTATCTTCATGTTCCAGCAGATGGCAGTGCGCCATATAGGCGTTGGGTTTGTCCGCCTTGTGGTTAAAACGCACCAGAATTTCGCTGCGCCAGCCCTCTACAAGTACCATATCCTTCCAGCCGCTGCGGTGTGCTGCCGGCGGTTTGCCGTTTTCAGACAGGATGCGGAACTGGGCGCCGTGCACGTGGAAGGGATGCATCATCATGTCGCCCTCGCCGGAGATGGTCCACTTCTCCCACACGCCCTGCTTCGCCTCGAACGAGGGTTTCTCCATATTGAAAGCGACGCCGTTAATCTTGTTTCCATTATGGAAATCGAATGGTGCCGGAGATTTCGCCTGCTTACTCTTCATATCGCCGTGGTCCATTCCCGCCATCTTGCCGTGATCCATTCCCGCCATCTTTCCGTGGTCCATTCCGCTCATACTGCCATGATCCATGCCCTGCATTTTCCCGGCAGTTGCTGCTGCAGAACGCTCGCCTGTCGCACCGCCCATCCCGTGCGCGGACATATCCATCCCCGCCATCGCCGCATGGCCGTATTTATCCATCAGCGCCTGCATGCCCCGGCGGTCCAGCTCAGGGTCCATCATCAGCTGTAGCCAACGAGTGTCAGTGGCCTGCGGCATGGCAACCGCAGGGATATTCACCAACTTGTCCGGCAGCGTGCCGCTGGCCATCACCCGCAGCGGGGTAATCGACAGCACCGGCAGCGGCTGGTCAAAAGGCGTCAGCGTCATACCCATTTGTCGCACCGGCAGCGTTTGTAGTTCAAACGGTTTGCCGTCGGAGGTATCTACCAGCACTTCGAAGCGCTCACCCGGTATCATCGGCAGCTCACTCAGTTTGACCGGCTCCGCCAGCAGACCACCGTCACTGGCAATAACATACATCGGGCGGCCGTCGCTGGTAGTCAGATTTAGCGAGCGGGCGTTGCAGCCATTCAGCAGGCGCAGGCGCAACCAGCCGCGCGGAACGCCATGCTGCGGATAAATCGCGCCGTTGGTCAGTAGCGTATCGCCGAACCAGCCGACCGCCGCGTCCATCACATCGAGCTGATAATCGATTTTGCTGCCGTCTTCGGTCAGGCGTTTGTCCTGCAGGACCACCGGAATATCATCCACTCCCCACTGTTTTGGCAGCAGGAGTTTCCCGCTCTCGGGATCGTTGATTAGCACCAGGCCCGCCAGTCCCTGCGCAACCTGATAGCCGGTACGACCATGCTGATGAGGGTGGAACCAGCAGGTGGCCGCAGGCTGGTCCGGGGTAAAGCTGACGCTGCGCTGCTGCCCCGGTTCAATTCTCGCCTGTGGCCCGCCGTCCACTTCACCGGGGATCTCCAGCCCGTGCCAGTGAACGGTGGTCGCATCAGGCAGACGGTTGAAGATATTGACACGGACTTCTTTACCGCGATCCAGCTGGATTGCCGGCCCGAGCAGGCCGCCGTTATAGCCCCAGGTAGGAACGTCTTTCCCCCGCCAGTGGCTGATGCCCTTCTGGGCCACGAGTTTGATTTCACCGCGTGCATCGGGCAGCAGCAGTGAGGGAACGGGTAATAAAGGACGCTGTTCGGCCGCCATCAGCGAGCGGCTCCACAGCGGCAGGGCGCTGGCTGCACCAAGAGCGGCACTTAATTTTAGAAAATCACGACGTTGCATCATCCATTCCTTTTGCCAGATGTCGAAAATACCGGCAGCATAAACCCTTACCCAGCGGGAAGGTCAAGTCGCGATAAAAAATGCGAAAACGGTATATCACAGGCTTTCTAAGGCAAAAGGGGCTGGCACCCGGCCTGAACTGTGCTAACGTCTGCTCATTGCACACGAATGAGAACAACTATGAAGAAAAGCATCAAGGCTCTGTTGCTGCTAGGGCTTTTTGGCTTCTCCTCCACCAGTTTCGCCCTGAGTGAAACGGAAGCAGAAGATTTAGCCGATTTAACCGCCGTATTTGTTTATCTGAAAAATGATTGTGGCTACCAGGATCTGCCGGACGGACAGGTTCGTCGTGCGTTGATGTTTTACGCACAGCAGAATCGTTGGGATTTAAGCAATTACAACAGTTTCAATATGAAAGCGCTCGGTGAGGACAGCTATCGCGATCTGAGCGGTATTGCCATTCCGAACGATACCAAGTGCAAATCTCTGGCCCGCGACTCCCTGAGCCTGCTTGCCTACGTCCGTTAATCACCCGCCGCTCCCCTCCCCGCGTCCGAATTGACCGTGCAACCACGGTCAGAAATCGCTATCCTGTTTTCCCCATTTTTCGTGGCTATTATGAGGAGAAAACCCCACCATGGCCGATAAAGAAATGTGGTATGAAACCCTTCATGCCGGATTCGGACAGTATTTTTCTGTCGATAATGTACTGTATCGCGAACAGACCGGGCACCAGGATCTGATTATCTTTGAAAATGCCGCCCTGGGACGAGTGATGGCGCTGGACGGCGTGGTACAAACCACCGAGCGCGATGAGTTCATTTATCATGAGATGATGACCCATATTCCCCTGTTGGCCCACGGCGCGGCGGAGAGCGTGCTGATCATCGGCGGCGGCGACGGCGCCATGCTGCGTGAAGTGAGCCGTCATCAGAACATCAAAAAAATCACCATGGTTGAGATCGATGCCGGCGTGGTGACGTTCTGCAAACAGTATTTGCCGAACCACAGCCAGGGCGCCTATGACGATCCGCGCTTTACGCTGGTGATCGACGACGGCGTGAACTTCGTTAAGCAGACTGCCGAGAAGTTTGACGTGATTATCTCTGACTGCACCGATCCGATTGGTCCGGGAGAAAGCCTGTTCACCTCTGAATTCTATGAGGGCTGCCATCGCATCCTTAATGAAAATGGCATCTTCGTGGCGCAGAATGGCGTTTGCTTCCTGCAGCAGGATGAAGCGGTCAACAGCCATCGCAAACTCGGCCACTACTTTAAAGACGTCAGCTTCTATCAGGCGGCGGTACCGACCTACTACGGCGGCATCATGACCTTTGCCTGGGCCAGCGATAATCCGGCGCTGCGCCAGCTGGATGCAACAACGATTGCCGCGCGCTTTGCCGCCTCCGGGCTGACCTGCCGCTACTACAATCCGGTAATCCACGCGGGCAGCTTTGCCCTGCCACAATATCTGTTAAATGCACTGGCCAACTGACCGGGCATTTTAAGGGGGTGAACGAAATTGCAAAAGCTTAAACTACATGGCTTCAACAACCTGACGAAAAGCCTGAGTTTTTGTATCTACGATATCTGTTACGCGAACACAGAAGCGGAACGCGACGGATATATTGCGTACATTGATGAGCAGTACAATGCCAACCGTCTGACGGAAATTCTCAGCGAAACCTGCGCGATTATCGGCGCTAACGTGCTGAACATCGCCCGCCAGGACTACGAGCCACAGGGTGCCAGCGTAACGATTCTGGTCAGCGAAGAGCCGATCGATCCACGCGATATTGATACCTCTGAACATCCTGGCCCGCTGCCGGACTCGGTGGTCGCCCATCTGGATAAAAGCCATATCTGCGTGCATACCTATCCGGAAAGCCACCCGGAAGGTGGCCTGTGTACCTTCCGCGCCGATATCGAAGTGTCTACCTGCGGAGTCATTTCGCCGCTGAAAGCGCTGAACTACCTGATTCACCAGCTGGAATCCGACATTGTCACCATCGACTATCGCGTACGCGGTTTCACCCGCGACGTAAACGGGGTGAAACACTTTATCGACCACGAGATCAACTCAATCCAGAACTTCATGGCCGACGACATGAAAGGGATGTATGACATGATGGATGTGAACGTCTACCAGGAAAATATGTTCCACACCAAGATGTTGCTCAAAGGATTCGATCTTCGTCACTATCTGTTTAACACCCAACCTGACGATCTCAGCCCGCAGGAACACAAGCGGATCACCGATCTGCTGTGGAAGGAGATGCGTGAGATTTACTACGGGCGCAATATTCCGTCGGTGGGATTAAAAACGCCGTAATGATGCAGGAATAAAAAACGAACCAGCCAGCGTGATGTGACCAATTCACACCGGGCGCGTTGGCTGGTTTTTAGCGCGGGGGGAGGTATCAGCAAGGCATTTCACCTTGCTTACGCCTCCATGCCCCATCACAGCCACACGGGTTAGAGCAATCGCCGACTTCAACAGCCTGCGCTTAGCGGCCCTGTAGAAAAGCGCGGTAGGCGGCAATCACCGCCAGAAAATCCTCTACGCCACAGAAAGACAGGCTCTCTTCGTCGTAGTAGTTCATTCCCTCTTCCATCTCGTCACCTTCAAAACCGAGCTGGTTAGAACGAACGATCACTTCTTCCTCATCCAGCCACAGGGTGTATTCACGCCCTACGCGCTGCCACTGGCGCTCGCTGCCCCTGACGCTGGCAACGGCAGCTTCTACTTCATCCAGCAGCGCCAGATTCTTTTCATCCACCTCATCGTTGAACCAGTGGCCAACGGCCTCGTGCCCCATCGACATGCGAACCTTCACCACCCCGGCGATATCGCGTAAAAATTCATATTCCATCGTGTTCCCCTCCCGGCAGACTGACCGCGCATGCTCAAGGCTATTTTGCGCCTCTGCCCGGATAATACTGAGCATCAGCGCGCATTATCGCAGCCCGACCGGGGAAAAACAGCAATATTGACGACGGTTGCGTCCGCAACGGCGCTGGGGCACCGTCACACTTAACGATTTCCTCCCGTTACTGCCAGCAGCAGGCCAAAGACAACCAGCAGCGCGCCAAAAGCGCGGTCAATCCAGTGGCGCACGGCCAGCAGTCGATCCCGTACGGCGCCCGCCGAGAAGCCCAGTGCCACCAGGCTAAACCACGCCATATGCGCTACCGAGATAAACGCACCATAGCCAATCTGTACCGCCAGCGGCGTTTCGGGGACCACCACCTGCATAAACAGGCTGACGATAAAAATCGTAGTCTTGGGGTTGAGGACGTTGGTCAGAAAGCCGGTGCGCAGCGCCGCCGCGTCCGACAGCGGTATCACCCGGCGGTTAACCAGCGTGCCGCCTGCGCGGGAACGCAGCATTATAACGCCGAGATACACCAGCCAGACGGCACCCACCAGCCTGATGATGTTAAACAGCCACAGCGACTGCTGAATAAGCAGCCCGACGCCGACCAGCGTATAGGTCACGTGAACCAGCACGCCCAGGCCAATCCCCAGCGCGGTCAACACGCCTGCCCGGCGCGACAGCATCAGGCTGTTACGCGTGACCATCGCGAAATCCGGTCCGGGGCTGACCACGGCCAGCAAAGTAATGGTGATTACAGCTATCAGTTCGGTCATGGTATATCCTGTCAGAAACGGGTTAACTGTCGCGATAATAACGGCAGATTATCAGGGTGAATAACGATGATTTCTGACATCAGTGGTGAGTCTGAATCACCATTAAACGATGAGCGGCTGCCTTCGCTGCTGGCGCTGCGCTGTTTTGAAACGGCCGCCCGGCTGGAGAATTTCAGCCGGGCCGCAGCCGAGCTGCACCTCACGCACGGCGCGGTCAGCCGAGCGGTTAGGCTGCTGGAAGACGAACTGGGCGTTGCGCTGTTCGAGCGGCGCAGCCGACGCGTGTTTCTGACCGCTGCGGGCCGCACACTGGCCAGAGCGGTAAGCGAGGGAATGGACTTAATGCGCCAGGCGGTCAGCGAGCTGCGTGCCAGCGCCAGCCAGAAGCAGCAATCGGTGCTGTCCTGCGAGCCAACGCTGCTGATGCGCTGGCTTATTCCCCGCTGGTCAGATTTTCAGGCTCGCCATCCGGACACCGACGTTCATCTTGTTGCCGGCGGCGGCCCGTTCTCTTTTGCCAGCGGTATCGATCTGGCGATTCGCCGCAGTGACTTTCCGCTGCCGGGAAGCTATCACGCCGAACCGCTGTTTGCTGAAAAAGTCGGGCCGGTTTGCCGCACGGATAAAGCCGCAGGCTGGTTCAGCGGGGAGCCGCACTCTGCCACACTCAGGCGCGATGCCCCGCGTCTGCATACACGTACCCGGCCCGGCGCATGGCAGGAATGGGCGGCCGCTACAGGTTATCCCCCTGTCGATAGCGCGGGGCAAACGTTCGATCACTTCTACTTTAGCCTGCAGGCGGCCGTGGCGGGTCTGGGCGTGGCCATCGGCCCGTGGCACCTGGTCCGTGACGATGTGGAGAACGGCGTACTCAGCGCGCCTTCAGGCTTCGTTGAGGATGGTTCACACTACTGCCTGCTGTCGCCAAAGCCCCTCGTGCCGGGCAGCCCACAGGCGGAACTGCTGGCCTGGTTAAAGTTACAGGCCTGAAGGTGAATGTTTAAAGCGGGCAATAAAAAAGAGCCGACCAGCGGCTCTTTTTAACGGGGCAATGCTCATCCATTTCTGTCTGAAACATCGCCCGATCTTAACGATTTTCACCGACTGACATCGGAAAAATCATCCCTCCCGGCGTTCTCAGACCGCAGTCTGGAAAATCACGCCGTCAGCTTTGTCAGTGTACTGGCTCAGCTGGTCGAAGTTCAGATAACGATAGGTATCCACGGCGGTTTTATCCACCTGATCCATAAACTTCAGATACTCTTCCGGCGTCGGCAGTTTGCCCAGCAGGGAAGCAACAGCAGCCAGCTCGGCGGAGGCCAGGAACACGTTAGCGCCGTTACCGAGGCGGTTAGGGAAGTTACGCGTTGAGGTCGATACCACCGTTGCACCATCTTTCACGCGCGCCTGGTTACCCATGCACAGTGAACAGCCCGGGATCTCGATGCGCGCACCGCTCTTACCGAATACGCTGTAATAGCCTTCTTCGGTCAGCTGTGCAGCGTCCATCTTGGTTGGCGGAGCCACCCACAGACGAGTTGGCAGCTGCCCTTTATGGGCATCCAGCAGTTTACCAGCGGCACGGAAGTGACCGATGTTGGTCATGCAGGAACCGATAAAGACTTCATCGATCTTCTCGCCCTGCACGTCAGACAGCAGGCGGGCATCGTCTGGATCGTTTGGTGCGCACAGAATTGGCTCTTTGATATCTGCCAGATCGATGTCGATCACCGCCGCATATTCTGCGTCAGCATCGGCTTCCAGCAGCTGCGGATCGGCCAGCCATTTTTCCATGCCTTCAACGCGGCGCTCCAGCGTACGACGATCGCCGTAGCCTTCAGAGATCATCCACTTCAGCAGCACGATGTTGGACTGCAGATACTCGATGATTGGCTCTTTATCCAGCTTGATAGTACAACCGGCGGCAGAACGCTCTGCGGAAGCATCGGTCAGCTCGAATGCCTGCTCAACTTTCAGCTTCGGCAGACCTTCGATTTCCAGCACGCGGCCAGAGAAGATGTTTTTCTTACCTTTCTTCTCAACGGTTAGCAGGCCTGCTTTAATCGCGTACAGCGGGATCGCGTGAACCAGATCGCGCAGGGTGATACCCGGCTGCATTTCGCCTTTAAAGCGCACCAGCACCGATTCAGGCATATCCAGCGGCATCACGCCGGTCGCAGCGGCAAACGCCACCAGACCAGAACCCGCCGGGAAGGAGATACCGATAGGGAAACGGGTGTGGGAGTCACCGCCGGTACCCACGGTATCCGGCAGCAGCATACGGTTCAGCCAGCTGTGGATAACGCCATCGCCCGGGCGCAGTGATACGCCGCCACGGTTCATGATGAAGTCCGGCAGAGTGTGGTGAGTAGTCACGTCTACCGGCTTAGGATAAGCGGCGGTATGACAGAATGACTGCATCACCAGATCGGCTGAGAAGCCCAGACAGGCCAGATCTTTCAGCTCGTCACGGGTCATCGGGCCGGTGGTGTCCTGAGAACCCACGGAGGTCATTTTCGGTTCGCAGTAAGCGCCCGGACGGATACCTTCCACGCCACAGGCGCGGCCAACCATTTTCTGCGCCAGTGAGAAGCCACGGGTGCTGGTAGCCACATCTTTTGCCTGGACAAACACATCGCTGTGCGGCAGGCCGAGAGATTCACGGGCTTTCGAAGTCAGGCCACGACCGATAATCAGTGGGATACGACCACCGGCACGCACTTCATCCAGCAGCACCTCGGTTTTCAGCTCGAAGTTCGCCAGCAGCTCGCCGGTTTCGTGATTACGCACTTCGCCTTTGTACGGGAAGATATCGATCACGTCGCCCATGTTCAGCTTATCAACATCCACTTCGATCGGCAGCGCACCGGCATCTTCCATCGTGTTAAAGAAGATTGGTGCGATTTTGCCGCCGAGGCACACGCCGCCGCCCTTCTTATTAGGCACGTAAGGAATGTCGTCACCCATAAACCACAGCACCGAGTTGGTGGCGGATTTACGTGATGAACCGGTACCGACCACGTCACCAACGTAGGTCAACGGGAAGCCTTTTTTCTGTAATTCTTCGATCTGTTTGATCGGTCCAACGTTGCCGGCATCGTCGGGTACAATGCCATCACGTTCGATTTTCAACATCGCCAGCGCGTGCAGTGGAATATCCGGGCGAGACCATGCATCCGGTGCAGGAGAAAGGTCATCGGTATTGGTTTCGCCGGTCACTTTAAACACGGTTACAGTGATTTTTTCTGCCAGTTTAGGACGCTTGAGGAACCATTCTGCGTCAGCCCACGACTGAAGAATTTTTTTCGCGTGTGGGTTGCCCGCTTTGGCTTTTTCTTCAACGTCATAGAAGTTGTCGAACATCAGCAGCGTGTGGGACAGCGCTTCTGCGGCAATCGGGGCCAGCTTTTCTTCATCCAGGGCTTCGATCAGCGCATGAATATTATAGCCGCCCTGCATAGTACCGAGCAGTTCAACCGCTTTTTCAGGAGTAACCAGAGGGGAGGTAGCTTCGCCTTTCGCGACAGCGGCCAGGAAACCGGCTTTAACATAGGCCGCTTCATCTACACCCGGCGGGACTCGATTGATCAACAGGTCTAACAGGAATTCTTCTTCACCCGCTGGAGGGGCTTTTAGCAGTTCAACCAGCGCGGCCATTTGGGAAGCATCTAACGGTTTAGGAACGATCCCCTGGGCAGCACGCTCGGCAACGTGCTTACGGTATTCTTCTAGCACGACGTTCTCCTCGCTCTCATTGTATATGGCATCCCGGGTCACCCAAGTCACCGCTATTAGTGATAACCATCCATGTGTAGGGTAAGGCACCCGGTTCCGCGTGGGGCAGCATAGCAGGATTTCATTCGCATGTTAATCTGTTTACAAATAAGCAACATTATTTGCGAGGCGCGTCAACCCCGGTTAAGTGCTTTTTTATAGCATTCCACACTAGTCAGGTGGTTAATGTTTAGTATTTATTCTGTTAGCTGAGCGATATAGCGGCATATCATCCAGTTATTAATCTTTGTCTCTTTTAAAAATGCGCTAAGAATCTTCAACTTTCCGCATTAGTTGATAACCTGAGATTCAGGTTAGAAGCTGGTGTTGGCTGGCGATCTGGTGCTCGCTCTGGCTGGTTGCGGTCCCTGCCGGGCTGGTCCTCGCTACGTTCAGCGCTGCGAATTGCCCTTCAGGGGCCACAGCCAGCCCGCTTTCGATAAGGATGTTGCCTGTTCACAAACACTGTTCTTATACCGCTCAGGTATGGGCTGTTAACAGTCACGATTATCATGTCACTTCGGTCGCAGGAACATAAATATCATATTTATTATGCCGCTTCGGCATAGGCCGATAAACGTCATAGTTATCATGCAGTTTCAGGCAGCCAGCACATTGCATGAAGGGGTTCAGCCTCTGCGGCGGCCGGGCAATCCGCAGCGCTGAGGTGCAGGCTGCGGGGCCGGAGAGACCAGCAGGGATGCTGGGCTCAGGCGTAGCGCGGGCAGGACGCCCGCTCCGCGCCGATCCGCAAGGCACGCAGCCGGAACCGAAGGCACCGCAAAGCGGCGCGAGGACCGCCCGGCCGCCGCAGAGGCTGAACCCCGATCGCCAAAGCCACAGCCCATTCAGCCCATTCAGCCCATTCAGCCCATTCAGCCCATTCAGCCCATTCAGCCCATTCAGCCAGACAATATTCTCCGCCAGCCGCACTGCCACGGATTTTCATACTCACTCTATACATTTTTACTAATTTTCGACCACTCCCCCCGGCGTTAGGATGGCGCAGGATTTAACAATTTTTAAACATCCTGTCATCTCAACATGCACCAGCGGGGGTAAACCGATGTGGACACAACAGAAGTGGCAGCAGCGCGCGGAACAGCAGCACTTTATCCAACGGGCAATTATCGATGGCCAGAAACTGACATCGGTCAGTGAAAAAACCTTTGCCGTTATCAACCCGGCAACCCAGCGGCTGCTGGCCGAAGTAGATATCAGCGAGCAGAACACGGTCAATCGGGCCGTCAGCGTGGCGCGCCGCTGCTTTGAACGTGGAGACTGGTCGCAGCAGTCACCCGCTTCCCGTAAACAGGTTCTGCTGCGGCTGGCGGACCTGAT
The DNA here is from genome assembly GCF_059420805.1 of Erwinia sp. GW821-FHT03D09. Taxonomy (NCBI): domain Bacteria; kingdom Pseudomonadati; phylum Pseudomonadota; class Gammaproteobacteria; order Enterobacterales; family Erwiniaceae; genus Erwinia; species Erwinia sp. GW821-FHT03D09. The sequence continues at coordinate 176,473 of NZ_JBWKUK010000005.1, read as the reverse complement.
CATGCAGCACGCCGATGAACTGGCGCTGCTGGATTCGCTGAGCATGGGCAAAACGGTGACCGATGCCAGAGAGCTGGACGTACCCGGCGCGGCGGGCGTGTTCAGATGGTATGCAGAAAGCCTGGACAAGCTTTACGGCCAGATTGCCCCCACCGCGCAGGACGCTGTCGCGATGATTACCCGCGCACCGCTGGGTGTAATCGCCGCTGTCGTGCCGTGGAATTTCCCCCTCGATATGGCCGCCTGGAAACTGGCCCCGGCGCTGGCCGCAGGCAACAGTGTGATACTCAAGCCGGCAGAACAGTCGCCCTTCTCCGCGCTGCGCCTTGCTGAGCTGGCGCTGGAAGCAGGCCTGCCGCCAGGCGTACTCAATGTGCTTCCCGGTAACGGAGACGTTACCGGCAAAGCGCTTGGTCTGCATGCAGATATCGATGCCGTGGTATTCACAGGCTCGACTCAGGTCGGAAAATATTTTATGCAGTATGCCGCACAGTCCAACCTCAAACAGGTATGGCTGGAGTGCGGCGGCAAAAGCCCAAACCTGATTTTTGCCGACTGTCATCACCTTGATCTGGCGGCAGAAAAGGCCGCTGCTGCCATCTTCTTCAACCAGGGCGAAGTCTGTTCCGCCAATTCCCGCCTGCTGGTTGAACACAGCATTCACCATGAATTCGTCGAGCGCCTGCTGGCGCAGGCTCAAAACTGGCAGCCGGGCGATCCGCTTGATCCCGCCAGCCGTGCCGGTGCCATGGTCAGCAGTCGTCACAGCGAAAGAGTGATGAGCTACCTCCAGGTGGCCCGCGAACAGGGGGCAGAACTGCGCTGCGGCGGCGAGCGCTTGACGATTAATAACTCAAGCAACTTTATTCAGCCGACCATTTTTACCGGCGTACGGCCCGATATGCAGCTGGCGCAGGAAGAAGTGTTCGGGCCAGTGCTGGCGGTAATGCCCTTCGACAGTGAAGAGCAGGCCATCGCCCTTGCCAATGACAGCGTCTACGGGCTGGCGGCGTCGCTGTGGAGCGGCGATCTCAGCCGCGCGCACCGGGTTGCCCAGCGGCTGAATGTCGGCACGGTATCCGTTAATACCATTGATGCGATTGACGTCAGCGTCCCCTTCGGCGGCGGCAAGCAGTCGGGCTTTGGCCGCGACCTTTCGCTGCACGCGTTCGACAAGTTTACCCAGTTAAAAACCACCTGGATTCAGCTGTGCCAGTGACCCTCGTTCTCCTGCATAAAGGACAGACTTATGTCGCAAAATACAGATGTCTCAGCCAGTAAGCTCGCTTCAGTGAAGCCGGTGGCGAAGCTGGGTTTTCTCTCGCTGATATCCGTTGCCGTTGGCCTGGTGGTATCGCAGGGGGTGATGGTGATGATGCTGCACGCGGTAGGCATCGCCGGAATCAGCCTGATCCTTCCGCTAACGCTGGCCTGGCTGCTGGCCCTCAGTTACGCCTGCTCGTTCTCCGAGCTGTCACTCATGATCCCACGATCGGGCAGTCTGTGCAGCTATACCGAGGTCGCCCTGGGCCACTTTCCGGCAATTATTGCCACCTTTTCAGGCTATATCGTCGTGGCGATGTTTGCGCTATCGGCAGAGTTGCTACTGCTTGATTTAATTATCGGCAAAATCTTCCCGCACAGCTCACTGCCGCCGCTGACCGTGGCTGCCAGCGTGTTATTACTGTTTACCCTGTTCAACCTGATGAACATCGATATCTTCGCTCGCCTGCAAACGGCGCTGGCGGTGATCATGATGATAGTGCTGCTGGTACTGGGTATCTGCGCCATCACCAGTCCGCAGGCAGAAACAGTACACAGCGTTATTGAACAAGGAAGCCTGGCACCACAAGGCTGGGGTTGGGGAGCGATAACCCTGGTCGCCACTACCGTCTGGGGGTTTGTCGGCGCGGAATTTGTCTGCCCGCTGATCGAAGAGACCAAACGGCCTCAGCGCGATATTCCGCGTGCAATGATGGTGGGACTGACGCTGATTTTTATCACCATTATCCTCTACTGCCTCGGCGCACTGCTGGTGCTACCGCGATCCGCCCTGGCCGGAGACGATCTGCCACACTTCCTGTTCGCCACCAAAGTGTTCGGTGAAAGCGGTAAGCTGCTGCTGCTCGCCGCCGCCATCACAGCCACCTGCAGTACACTGAACTCTTCTCTGGCCACTATCCCACGCATGCTCAGCGGCATGTCGCAAAACGGTCAGGCTTTCCCCTGTTTCAAGCGCCAGAGCCGCAACGGCGTGCCGTGGCTGGCCGTGTTATTTGTGGCCGCTATTACCGGGCTACCGCTGCTGCTGATGAATGCCGACTCCATCAGCCTGCTGCTGCTGGCCGCCGCTATCTGCTGGCTGCTGGCCTACATCATTACCCATATCAACGTCATCGTGTTACGCCGCCGCTACCCGGATCTGCCACGTCCATTTCGAACCCCCTTTTACCCGCTACCGCAGGTCCTGGGGATCGTCGGCATGCTGTACGGCATCTGGAATGCCTCCCCCACACCGGAGATGGCGGGTGAAGTTTTCACCGTCGCTGGCAGTGTGCTGGCGGTGGTGGCAATTATCGGCGCGCTGTGGGTAAAACTGGTGATGCATAAGCCGCTGTTTACCCCGGAACCCATCGAGAAAGCACTGAATCCACCGCATAAAAGCTAAATCAGGCAGGATAAATCCTGCTGTACCTTACACCGACTGGAGCACAACCGATGAAAAATGACGAAGCAAAACAGCACAGTACTCAAACCTGGCAGAATATGGATGCGGCACACAATATCCACGCCTTCGTTGACCAGAAAAAACTGAATACGACAGGCCCGAGGGTGATGAACCGCGCAAAAGGACTTTACGTCTGGGATAATGACAATCGCCAGTATCTGGACGGCATGTCCGGACTGTGGTGTACCGCTCTCGGCTACGGCCGCCAGGATTTGATCGACGCCGCCACGCGGCAGATGGAGCAGCTCTGCTATTACAATATGTTTTTCCACACCACCCATCCGTCGGTAATTGAGCTGTCCGAGCTGCTGTTCAGCCTGCTTCCCGACCGCTACAGCCACGTGATTTATACCAATTCCGGATCGGAATCCAACGAAGTGTTGATCCGCACGGCACGGCGTTACTGGCAGGTGGTGGGCAAACCGGAAAAACGGGTGATGATTGGCCGCTGGAACGGCTATCACGGCTCCACGCTGGCCAGTACCGCCATGGGCGGCATGAAATTTATGCACGAAATGGGCGGCATGCTGCCGGATATTGCCCATATCGATGAACCCTACTGGTTCGCCCACGGCGGCAGTCTGACGCCGGAAGAGTTCGGGCTGAAGTGCGCCCGCCAGCTGGAGGAAAAAATTCTTGAGCTGGGCAGTGAAAACGTCGCCGGATTTATCGCCGAGCCGTTCCAGGGGGCAGGCGGTATGATCTTCCCGCCGGAAAGCTACTGGCCGGAGATCCAGCGTATCTGCCGTCAGTACGACGTGCTGCTGTGCGCGGATGAGGTCATCGGCGGGTTTGGCCGCACCGGAGAGTGGTTCGCCCACCAGCATTTTGGCTTCGAGCCGGACACCATCACCATCGCCAAGGGGTTGACCTCGGGCTACATCCCGATGGGTGGGCTGATCCTTTCAAGGCGCATGGCGGAAGCGCTGGTCGAGCACGGTGGCGTGTTTGCGCACGGCCTGACCTACGCCGGGCATCCGGTTGCGGCAGCGGTAGCGATTGCCAATATCAAGGCGCTGCGCGATGAAAAAATTGTTGAGCGGGTAAAAAACGATACCGGGCCTTACCTGCAACGGAAACTGCGTGAGGTATTTGGCGAGCATCCAATGATAGGCGAGATTCAGGGCGCCGGTTTGGTGGCCGCGCTGCAGTTTACCGCCGATAAAGCCACGCGGAAGCGCTTTGCTAATGAGGATGAAATTAGCTGGCGCTGCCGCAGCTATGGCTTTGAGGAAGGGGTGATTATCCGCTCCACGCAGGGCCGGATGATTATGGCCCCCGCGCTGGTGGCCACCCATGCGGAACTGGATGAGCTGGTGGAAAAAACCCGCCGGGCGGTGGAACGCACCGCGCAGGAATACAAGATTAGCTAGCCAGTTAACGGCAGACCACGAGCGGTCTGCCGTCTCCCCTGTTTCAGACTGAGGGCAAACCTTTTGACGTGGCCAGCGGCAATCTGACGCTGGATAACGATATGCTGATGATTCAGGCGGCGCTGGCCGATGCGGGTGCCGCGCTGGTGATGCGGGAGCTGGCCGCACCGTATCTGGCCGACGGTTCGTTAACCGAGATCCTGACCGATTATGCCGCTAAGCCGGAGGGGCTCTGGTTCTACTGCCCCAGCCGAAAATATCACTCTGCCGCGCTGCGCTGCTTTATTGAGTGGGTGCAGCGGGTCAATCGCGGCATGATAGACTTGCCTGACTCCTCAGACGCCGGGAAATTCTTATGATCGTTGATGAACCGCTTACCCGCTTTGTGCTCGCCGACCGCCCAGCCCCTCATGTGCTGTGCCTGACGCTGCACCGCCCTTCGCAGCGCAACGCCTATAACGCGATGATGATTGCCGAGTTAGAGCAGTGGCTGGACTACAGCGAGCAGAACCCGGAAATCTGGACGGTGATCCTGACCGGCAGCGGCAGCGCGTTTTGCAGCGGAGCGGATTTGCAGGAAGCCTTTATCGACGGTGGCAAAAAGGTGAGAAATCGCTGCGGCGGTTACAATCCGCTACAGCATCAACCCCGGCGAAAAATCTGGATCGCTACCCTGAACGGCCATGCGGTGGGTGGTGGGCTGGAGATGGCGCTGGACTGCGACTTTATTGTTGCCAGCGAACAGGTGAAAATTGCCCTGCCCGAGGTGACGCACGGCCTGCTGCCGCTCGGTGGAGCCATCGGCCAGCTCGCGACGCGCCTGCCGGCGAATATTGCTCGCGAGCTGCTGCTGACCGGCGAAGCTATCGATGCCCCGCGGGCAAGGGCGCTGGGACTCTTCAATCAGCTTGCCGAACCTGACAGCCTGAAAGAGGCGGCGCTGGCACTGGCGGCACGCATCAATCGCAGTGCGCCGCTGGCGGTACAGGCGTGCAACACGCTGCTGAAACAACATCTGCGCACCGCCGCTGACGGTGAGGATACACATCCTCAGCCCTCCGCCTCCGTCGACAAGGCGCTACGCCAACTTCAGCAGAGCGAAGATTATCAGGAGAGCCTGCGCGCCTTCAGCGAACGTCGCCCGCCTCAATGGCGCGGCAGATAACAGCCGGACGCATCATAACGCCTGCGCGCGGAACAGTGCGCTCAGCCCCAGACCGCCCGCAATCCCCAGCATCGCCAGGCCAAAACAGTCTTCATCCTCAGCCGTTACCAGCTGGCTGAACAGCCGCGTTACCATGATCGCCCCGGACGCGCCGTAGGGATGGCCGAGCGCGATAGCCCCCCCCTGGCGGTTAACGCGCTGCTCGTCGATGCCCAACGCATCCAGTGAGCCCAGCACCTGAGCGGCAAAAGCTTCATTAAACTCAATGGCGGCCACTCGATCGAGGTTCAACTGTGGCTGGCGTGCCAGCAGCTTTTGCGTGGCGGGAACCGGCCCCAGTCCGAGAAAGTTCGGATCGACCCCGGCACTACAGGCATCAATAAAGCGCAGCCCGCGAGCAAAACCACACTCGCGCGCCAGGCGGCGGCTCATTACCAGCAGTAGGGATGCGCCGTCGTTTAGCGGGCAGCAGTTGCCCGCTGTCACGCTGCCGTCGGCAGTAAAGGCAGGCGGCAGCGCGGCCAGCCGTGCCAGTGAGGTCGTCGGACGCGGGCATTCATCCTGCACTATCTCTTGCCCCGCCACGCTCAGCGGTACAATTTCATCGAGAAATGCGCCGGACTGCTGTGCGGCAACAGCTCGTTGATGGCTTCGCAGGGCAAACTGGTCCTGCCGCTCACGGCTGATACCACAGCGGCGGGCAACGTTTTCTGCTGCTTCGCCCATCTCCGGGTCGCCGATTTCGTCAGGGGAAAAACGGGCACGTCCATAAAAATGCGGTAGCTGCTTTAGCGAGCCTGGCTTTTCTACCCGCCACGGCGCGGTACTGACGCTCTCAACGCCACCGGCCAGATAGCACTCTCCTGCTTGCGCCTGGATCAGGCGGCAGGCATTGATTGCGGCTTCCAGCCCGGAACCACACTGGCGATCGACCGTCACCGCCGGCACCGCCAGCGGCAACCCGGCACTGAGCGCCGCCAGTCGGGCAATATTGCCGCCGCCGCCGGTCGCATTACCGATAATCACTTCATCAATAGCGCTAAATCCCTGCGGTAATGTGGCGAGCAGCTTCCCGAACAGCGGTGCCAGTAACGCCTCCATTGGCAGGCCTGCCAGCATGCCGTACGCCTTGCCTACCGGTGTTCGGACTGCTGCCACGATAACCGGCTGCCAGTCATCTTCCGGCTGGTAATACAGTGAGATCGGTTCCGATGTCATTATTTGCGATCCTTATTTCCAGCCCGGCGCGTTTAATTTTCCCGCCCGGCGTTAACGGCCAGTGGCTGATATGGTAATAGTGGCGCGGTAATTTATATTTCGCCAGATGCTCACGGCAAATGTCAGGGATCGTTACCGCAATGCTGAATTCCGCCTCAATAATAGCGACAATCTTTTTCCCCAGATAATTATCATTAATGGCAATCACTACCGCTTCAATAATACCTGGGATCGATTTAATCGTCGTTTCTATTTCAGAGAGATAAATATTATTTCCGCCGCTGACGATCATATTTCCGCGGCGGCCAATAATATGTAGCCGCTGCTGCTTATCCAGATAACCGATATCCGCAACCGTAGCACCCCAGCTGTTTTTTTTAAATGCGCTGCCGTCATCACCCCATAAATACCGATCGATGATCTGTTCACTGCGAATAAAGATCCGCCCTGGTTGATTCACCGCAACCGGCGCACCGTCGTCGTCGAGGATCGCAATGGTGGTACCCGGAAAAGCCTGCCCGACGCTGGCCAGCGATTCACTGATGCTGTCATCACTCAGCGTGGAAACAGCAACAAATCCCAGTTCCGACGCGCCGTAATACTCCTGCATCAGCGCCGCCGGAAACAGCACACGCGCCTGTCGATAGTGGTTCAGTTCCAGCTTGGCGCCGGCGCTGAGCAGATTACGCAGGCCGTGGAGGATCTGTGTGCCAGCCACGCGAGCGAAGCCGGTAATCATCGTCGGCACCACCACCAGGCGCTGGATCTGCTGCTCCACAATCAGCGCCAGCGCGGCGGCAGGCTGCCACTTACCGAGGCTGTAGAAGCAGCCGCCCGCGTACAGCGTTTCATTCAGACAATAGAGGCCAATGCCGTTCGACAGCGGGCCGGGAAACAGCGTTGAGGGTGCGTCCGCCAGCTGAAAAATCGCCTCGCCGTTTTCGAAGCTGCTGCGCCAGGAACGGCGCGAGCGAATAAACGCCTTCGGCAGACTGGTAGTGCCGGACGTAAAGTTAATCAGAAACGGCGTGCCGTCATGCATTCCCTGGCTGAATGCGGGTAGCTCTTCGGTAACAGAAGGATCGCTTTCCAGCCAGCGATCCACCGCCAGCCAGGGGATGTGCAATGTGTCGGCAATCTCGATCGTCGCCAGATCATGCTGGTTTAACAGCAGCAGACCCGGGTTAATGCGGCTCAGCATTTCGTGCAGCTGGGCGGACGGCAGCAGCGGATCGATAATCGCCGCAGTGAGAGGCTGCGCGGTTGCCGCCAGCCAGGCTACCGGAAAGGCAATCGTATTGCCGGTTGCTATCGCCACGGTCTGGCCTGCCAGGGTCTGGCTTAGAATATACTGATACAGCGCCTGCGCTCGCTGCCACAGCTGCTGCCATCTCAGCGTCTGGCTGTCAATATTCACAGCGACGGACTGGGGAAACTTTCGGGCGTGCTGCTGGACTCTGTCGTGAACCGGCATCAGGCTCCGGCCTCAGCCAGAGGGAAATGGCGAGTCAGCGCAGTGCGGGTTTCATCAGGGATCGTACAGGGCTTATTATCGGCGGGATTGATGCAGACCCAGACTAATTTCCCTTCAGCGGCGAGAATATTCCGCCCCTGTAAATTCAGGTGAATAGAAAATATTAAGCTGCTGTTGCCGAGCTTCTCAATGAATACCTGCGGTTCAACCACATCATCGACCGATAAGGGGAAATGGAAGGTGGCTTCGCATTTTTTTACGTGATAAACCACGCCTGCCGTATGCGGGCGAAATAGCGCCAAAATATCTGCACGACGGAAAGCATTAACCACGGCATCTTCACAATAATCCAGGTAAACTGAATTATGGACGTGACCATTCAGATCGATATCACGCATTGATACGCGAAATGCTTCACTATTATACTGCTGCATAAAAATCATCAACCTGTAAACCAGAAACCACGAAAGAAAATATACCATGAAAGAAAGTTTATTCACCAGAGCGATGGTTCGCGAGTTCGGTAATATCAGGGATATTCTGCGGCTGGAATCCGGTGAGCAGAGCGAATTAGCCGCCGGTCAGGTTCGGGTTAAGATGGCATGGGCGACGATCAATCCCTCTGATATTATTACTATTTCCGGTGCATACCGCTCACGCATCACTCTGCCTTTCGTGCCGGGTTTCGAAGGCATGGGGTATATTCATCAGAGCAGCGATCCCTCCCTTCTGCCCGGCCAGCGGGTGCTGCCGGTGGGCAGTATGGGCGCCTGGCAGACCTATAAGGACAGCGCTGCGCAGTGGTGTTTTACGCTGCCGGACTTTGTCAGCGATCAACAGGCAGCAACCAGCTATGTGAACCCAATGACCGCCCTGCTGATGCTGACCGAGGAGCTGCACTTCACGCCCGGCATGCGGGTAATGATCAACGCGGCTAATTCAGCGATTGGCAAGATGCTGATCCGCATTGCCAGCCACCTCGGCATCAGGCCGATTGCGATTGTGCGTAAGGCAGAAAACCTTGCGGTGCTTGACGGCTATCCTACCGAGGCGGTACTGAACAGCAGCAGTCCGGATTATGCTCAGCAGCTGGCAGCCCTGCAGCGCAGCGGCGGCGTGGAGGCGATTCTGGACTGTATCGGCGGTGAGGAGTCGCTGACGCTGGCGCAGGCGCTGATGCCGGGCGGGCAGTTTATTCACTATGGTCTGCTTTCCGGTCAGCCGATCCCTCCGGCGTTCTGGCGCAGCAGGCCGGACATCCGTTTTTCTAATTTCCATTTACGGCTGTGGGTGCACGGTCATGAGAAGCCGCTGGTGCAGCGGCGCATTGATGGGGTGATGGCGCTGATCCGCGACGGAGTGATTGCGACCGAGGTGGTAGCCGAGTTTGCGCTGGCGGATATTCATCAGGCGGTGGAGGCTGTGCTGTCCGGGGAGCTGAAGGGAAAAATTCTGCTGAAGCTGTAAACGTGGTGCTGTTTGCTGGTGCGGATGATGGCGCTGTTTGTCGGTGCGGATGATGGCGCTGGCTGGCAGTGCCCCCGGTCGGGCTGGTCCTCGCGCCGCTTCGCGGTCCCCTCACTTCGTTTGTCAGCCGGTCGGACCGTCACAGACGGGCGTCCTGCTCGGCTGTGACTTTCAGCCGCGTCCATGCGGCCGAATCCTGGCTTCCTCTCTCCGTTCAGCGCTGCGGATTGCCCTCTCGGGGGCACGGCCAGCCTGCTCTCTGACTTTCGCATTGCCTGAAAATCTAAAAGCGATGAAATAATCAATTGGGACAGCCTCTGCTGCTGCGTAAGGGCATCCGCAGCGCTGAGGTGGAGCCATTTCGCCAGGAGACGACAGCAGGGATGCTGGCGTCAGGCCGGGTTTGAACAGGGACGTTCAATCCTGGCCGATCCGTTCGGCGCAATGGCGTAACCGAAGGCACCGCAGCGCGGCGCGAGGACCGACCTGGAGCAGCAACAGAGGCTGAACCCTAACCATCAATTCAACAGCGGCGCGTTATGCCGAAATACGGCGCGAGGACCGCCCTGGAGCAGCAGAGACTGAACCCCATACGCCGATACCCCAGCGCCCAACTCTATCCCAATGTCGGATACGCCCGCCGCACCGCCCGCACAATCACCGCCGCCAGCACCACCTTCACGATATCGCCAGGCACAAACCCCAGCGAACCCAGCGCGGCCTGCTTCAGCGTGATACCCGCAACGGCGGCAATCCACGGAATGCCACAGGCATAAATCACCACAATCCCGCCCAGCGCGATAATCAGCAGCTCTTTCACCAGCGTCAACGAACGCAGGCCGCGCTGGTACAGCAGGCCGATGACCAATGCCGCCAGCGGCCACGACAGAATAAAACCACCGCCCGGCCCCATATACACACCCAACCCGCCGCGCCCGCCGGCCAGCAGCGGCAGCCCGATGGCTACCAGCAGATCGAACAGCACCATCGCCAGCGCGCCGCGCTTAGCGCCGGCAATCGCCCCCGCCAGCATGCAGCCCAGCGTCTGTGCGGTAATCGGCACGCCAATCACCGGCAGGCTAAAGGCCGGGAAAAGACCCAGCGCTGCGGTCATCGCCGCAAACAGCGCAATATAAACAATATCTCTGGTGGACATTTAAGAGCCTCTCGCCTTTCCAGCATCGGAGTGGGGACGTTTCAGCTGAGGATCGTATGCGCGGGCTTCCAGTGCTGCAGCAATATCATCAGCCATTTTCAGGATGCGGACGATCACCGGGATCGCTACGGCAATCACACTACGATCGAGGCCGCGCGCTTTTTGCGCTTCGCGTACCTCGGCGGTGATGGCAGCCAGCACCGGAATAAAACGCAAAGCCAGCGATAGCGCCAGGCTGACTTTAGCCGGATTGATGCGTAAAAAACGCAGCCAGGACAGCCCGCTTTCCAGTGCATCAATCATATCGGTGGTGCGCGTGGTCAGCGTCACCAGCGCCGCCAGCAGCAGCAGCGCGGAGAGACGCGCAACAACCAGCACGCCGGAAAGCCAGCCCACCATCCACCACTGTACGGCAAACAGCAGCACCAGCACCCACAGCAGCGGTTTCAGCTGCAGCAGCATAATTTTCGGGCCGATGCCCGCCAGTGGATAAAACACGGCAACCACGGCCAGCGTGGGCAGCACGACCGTCAGCAGGGGGAAAACAAACAACAGCGTACCGACCAGCGCCAGGGAAAGGATCTTAATCCCCGACGGCAGGCGATGGATAAACGAGTTACCCGGCACGTAATCACTCAAGGTCATGACATCATCCTGACATATTCTTTCAGCGCCACGGCGGGCACGTCATCTACGGCAACTTCTCCGCGTTCAAACACCAGGACGCGGTCAAAATCCTGCAAAAACTCCAGATCGTGTGAAACAACGATCGCGGTTTGATCCAGCTCGGCAATCGCGGCGGCGATGCGACGTTTGTTACGCAGATCCAGCAGCGTGGTGGGTTCATCAAAAACAATATATTCCGGAGCCATCACCAGCACGCCGGAGATCGCCAGCAGCTGCTTTTGCCCACCACTGAGCAGGTGCGCCGGGTGCTGCCGCAGATCCTGCATATCGTAGCGGGACAGCGCTGCGTCCGTCCGTTCACGGATCGTGGCTTTATCCAGCCCGAGGTTTTTCATCCCAAATGCCAGGTCCTCTTCCACGACCGGAAACACGATCTGATTATCCGGGTTCTGGAAAACAAAGCCGACTTTACGCCGCACGGCTTTACCCTGCTGGCGGGTATTCAGACCGTCGATCAGCACGCTCCCCTGAGAAGGCAGCAGCAGCCCATTCAGCAGACGAACAAAAGTGCTTTTGCCACAGCCATTGCTGCCCACGATACCAATGCGCTTCTCGGTTAGCTGAAGGTTAATGTTTTTCAGTACATTGCGTTCGCCGTAAGCGTGGGAAACCCCTTTCAGTTCAATCATCAGAACGCCTCGCTCAGGACGGTTTACGCGGTCGATGCTGACGACCGATCGTCAACTGTTCAATAACGGCAGCAGGCGACAGCGACATCACAAAATCCACCGCGCGGCAGATATCTTCCGTGCTGAGCATCTCTTCCGCAGACAGTCCCGAACCGGCGGCCATATCGGTATCCACCACGTCCGGGCACAGCGTGGTGACTTTAATCCCCAAAGCGCCCAGCTCGCGGGCAATAGAGCGGCTGTAGCCAACCAGCGCGTGCTTGCTGGCGGCATAGCTGGCCACGCTGCCGTAGGGCTGTACGCCGCTAACGGAGGCGAGATTAAAGATACGGGCATCATCAGACTTTTGCAGCCACGGCGTGCACAGCTGGCAGAGATGATGGATAGCGGTGACGTTGGTGGCCAGCAGCGCACTGAAGTCATCCAGCGGCGTCTGCGAGGAACCCGGGCGGAAAATGCCAGCCGCGTTGATCAGCACATCCAACCGGGAGTGTCGAGAAAGCGACTGCTGCACCTGCTGCGACACGCTGGCAAAATCACATACGTCCAGCGCCAGCGTCTGCACGCGGGAAGGATCGAATTCGGCGGCGAGCGCATCCAGCGCCTGGGCATTACGCGCCAGCAGGATCAGATGATATCCCTGCGCATAAAAATGGCGGGCAAGATGGTGGCCAATGCCCCGGCTGGCACCGGTGATCAGGGCGACGTTATTTGACACGGATAGCCTTAAATCTGAAAACGTGAGCGGCAAAGATACGCTATTTAGCGTAAAAGGAAAATTACGTTTTTGGTTTACAAGTCGGTTAAAACCAGGCTGACGGGGATAAATCGCTTCAGCCATTCGTTAAGAGCTGGTGAAAACGCGCCGGGTCAATCTTCCAGGAAAACCCGCAAAAAAGCCGCTATCTGTTAAGCATAGCGGCTTAGTTTTCGCTAACTAACGCGAATTAATCCCTCAGCGATTACTTCTTCTTCGCTTTCGGATTTGGCAGGTCGGTAATGCTGCCTTCGAAGATCTCAGCCGCCAGGCCAACTGATTCGTGCAGAGTCGGGTGAGCGTGGATGGTCAGCGCAAGGTCTTCAGCGTCGCAGCCCATTTCGATTGCCAGGCCAATTTCACCCAGCAGTTCGCCGCCGTTGGTACCAACAATCGCACCACCGATAACGCGGTGAGTGGTTTTGTCGAAGATCAGCTTGGTGATGCCGTCTGCACAGTCGGAAGCGATAGCACGGCCAGAAGCTGCCCACGGGAAGGTGGCGGTTTCATAGCTGATGCCTTTCTCTTTCGCTTCTTTCTCAGTCAAACCTACCCAGGCAACTTCTGGCTCGGTGTAAGCGATAGATGGGATGACTTTCGGGTCGAAGTAATGCTTCTTACCGGAAATCACTTCTGCCGCTACGTGGCCTTCATGCACGCCTTTGTGTGCAAGCATTGGCTGGCCCACGATGTCGCCGATAGCAAAGATGTGCGGTACGTTGGTACGCATCTGCTTATCAACGCGGATAAAGCCGCGATCGTCAACTTCCACGCCCGCTTTACCGGCATCCAGGCCTTTACCGTTCGGTACACGGCCGATAGCCACCAGCACCGCGTCGTAACGCTGTGGTTCCGCAGGAGCTTTCTTGCCTTCCATTGTCACATAGATACCGTCTTCTTTTGCTTCAACGGCGGTGACTTTGGTTTCCAGCATCAGGTTGAACTGCCTGGAGATACGCTTGGTGAATACTTTCACCACGTCTTTATCAGCAGCAGGAATCACCTGGTCAAACATCTCAACCACATCAATCTGTGAACCCAGGGCATGGTAAACCGTACCCATTTCCAGACCGATGATACCGCCGCCCATAACCAGCAGACGCTCCGGGACAGATTTCAGCTCCAGCGCATCAGTGGAATCCCAAACGCGTGGGTCTTCGTGCGGGATAAATGGCAGCTGGATTGGGCGGGAACCCGCCGCGATAATGGCATTGTCGAAAGTGATCGTGGTGGTTTCACCCTTCTCATTTTCCACAACCAGAGTATTTGCGCCGGTAAATTTACCCAGGCCGTTAACTACGTTAACCTTGCGGCCTTTCGCCATACCGGACAGACCGCCGGTCAGCTGATTAATGACTTTCTCTTTCCAGGCGCGGATCTTGTCTACGTCGGTTTGCGGCTTGCCGAACACGATACCGTGAGCTTCCAGCGCTTTTGCTTCCTCAATCACCTTCGCCACGTGCAGCAGGGCTTTAGAAGGGATACAGCCGACATTCAGACAAACACCACCAAGGGTGCTGTAACGCTCAACGATGACGGTCTCCAGACCTAAATCCGCTGCACGGAAGGCTGCAGAGTAGCCTGCAGGACCTGCCCCAAGTACCACGACTTGAGTTTTAATTTCTGTACTCATCATGACCTCTTATTTGATAGTCCGGCGGGTCAGACAGCTTTTGATTCAACGCCCTTCTTCCACCGGGACGCGTTCACCGCAAGAGTTTACAGAATTGTTAAAAATCTGCAAACCGCAGTGCCACGAATATCTACATCCCTCATAACAAGGCCGGCTTGCGCCGGCCTTGTCTCCTGTTACATCACCAGACGGCGAATGTCAGCCAGTGCCTGATTGATGATGGTGATGAAGCGTGCGCCATCTGCACCGTCGATTACGCGATGGTCGAAGGAGAGCGACATCGGCATCATCAGACGCGGAGTGAACTCTTTACCGTTCCAGACCGGCTCCATAGCAGACTTGGAGACACCCAGGATAGCCACTTCAGGCGCGTTAACGATCGGCGCGAAGTGAGTTGTCCCGATACCGCCCAGGCTGGAAATGGTGAAGCAGCCGCCCTGCATTTCGCCAGCGGTCAGCTTGCCATCACGCGCTTTCTTGGAGATAGCCATCAGCTCGCGAGACAGTTCGGTAATCCCTTTCTTGTTCACGTCTTTGAACACCGGAACCACCAGACCGTTTGGCGTATCAACCGCCACACCGATGTTGATGTATTTCTTCAGCGTCAGCTTCTGGCCGTCTTCGGACAGTGAACTGTTGAAGCGAGGCATCTGCTCAAGGGCCGCAGCAACGGCTTTCATGATGAAGACCACTGGGGTGAATTTCACATCCAGTTTACGTTTGGCCGCTTCATCGTTCTGCTGCTTACGGAAGGCTTCCAGCTCGGTGATATCGGTTTTATCGAAGTGCGTAACGTGCGGGATCATCACCCAGTTACGGCTGAGGTTCGCACCAGAGATTTTCTGGATACGGCCCATTTCAACTTCTTCAATCTCACCAAACTTGCTGAAGTCCACTTTCGGCCAAGGCAGCATGCCAGGCAGACCACCACCCGCAGCGGCTGGCGCTTCGGCGCGTTTCACCGCGTCCTTAACGTAGGTCTGAACGTCTTCTTTCAGAATACGCCCTTTACGACCGGTGCCTTTGACTTTAGCCAGGTTTACGCCAAACTCGCGCGCCAGGCGGCGGATAACCGGAGTCGCGTGAACGTAAGCGTCGTTTTCAGCGAAGTCGGATTTCGCGTCAGCTTTCGCAGGGGCAGCAGCCGCAGCCGCTTTCTCTTCCTGCTTAGCCGGTGCTTCAGCTTTCGCAGCTGGAGCCGCAGCAGCTGGCGCAGCGCCTGCCACTTCAAAGACCATCACCAGTGAACCGGTGCTGACTTTGTCGCCGGTCGCTACTTTGATCTCTTTCACGGTACCCGCGAACGGAGCCGGTACTTCCATTGAGGCTTTGTCGCCTTCAACGGTCAGGATCGACTGCTCAGCTTCAACGGTGTCGCCAACTTTTACCATGATCTCGGTCACTTCAACTTCGTCGCCGCCGATGTCTGGCACATTGACTTCTTTCGCTGCAGCAGCAGGGGCTGCGGCCGGAGCAGCTTCTTTCTTCTCTTCAGCCGGAGCGGATGGCGCTGCTGCGCCACCTGCTGCTTCGAAGATCATGATCAGTTTGCCGGTTTCGACTTTATCACCGGTAGCAACTTTGATCTCTTTAACCACGCCCGCCTGCGGAGAAGGGACTTCCATAGAAGCCTTATCACCTTCCACCACGATCAGCGACTGTTCAACTTCAACAGTGTCGCCAACCTTCACCAGGATTTCGGTGACTTCAACTTCGTCCGCGCCGATGTCCGGTACATTGATTTCGATAGCCATTACTCTTTACCTCTTATGCCAGACGCGGGTTAACTTTATCAGCATCGATTTCGAACTTGGTAATAGCGTCCGCTACCACTTTCTTATCGATTTCGCCGCGTTTAGCCAGTTCGCCCAGTGCTGCAACGACAACGTAAGATGCGTCCACTTCAAAGTGGTGACGCAGGTTCTCACGGCTGTCTGAACGACCGAAGCCGTCAGTACCCAGCACGCGATAGTCGCTGGCTGGGATGTAGCTGCGAACCTGTTCTGCGAACAGTTTCATGTAGTCGGTAGACGCTACGGCCGGTGCGTCGCTCATGATCTGAGCGATGTACGGCACGCGTGGAGCCTCGGTTGGGTGCAGCATGTTCCAACGCTCACAGTCCTGACCGTCACGGGCCAGTTCGGTGAAGGAGGTCACGCTGTACACGTCAGAGCCAACGCCGTAGTCTTTCGCCAGGATCTCTGCCGCTTCACGCACGTGACGCAGGATAGAACCTGAACCCAGCAGCTGAACTTTACCTTTGCTACCTTCGATAGTTTCCAGCTTGTAGATACCCTTACGGATACCTTCTTCAGCGCCTTTCGGCATCGCTGGCATGTGGTAGTTTTCGTTCAGCGTGGTGATGTAGTAGTACACGTTTTCCTGTGCATCACCGTACATACGCACCAGACCGTCATGCATGATCACGGCAACTTCGTACGCATAAGCTGGATCGTAAGAGATACAGTTAGGGATAGTCAGAGACTGAATGTGGCTGTGGCCATCTTCGTGCTGCAGACCTTCACCGTTCAGCGTCGTACGACCGGAAGTACCGCCTACCAGGAAGCCGCGAGCCTGCTGGTCACCTGCTGCCCAGCACAGGTCGCCGATACGCTGGAAACCGAACATGGAGTAGTAAATGTAGAACGGAATCATTGGCAGGTTGTTGGTGCTGTAAGACGTTGCCGCCGCCAGCCACGATGCGCCTGCACCCAGTTCGTTGATGCCTTCCTGCAGGATCTGACCTTTCTCGTCTTCTTTATAGTAAGCAACCTGCTCACGGTCCTGCGGGGTGTACTGCTGGCCGTTCGGGCTGTAGATACCGATCTGACGGAACAGGCCTTCCATACCGAAGGTACGGGCTTCATCAGCAATGATTGGCACCAGACGATCTTTGATCGACGGGTTCTTCAGCATCACGTTCAGAGCACGTACGAAAGCGATAGTGGTGGAGATTTCTTTGTTCTGCTCATCCAGCAGCTGGCGGAAATCTTCCAGCGTTGGCATTTCAAGCTTCTCGCTGAACTTAGGTTCACGAGTTGGCAGGTAGCCACCCAGTTTCTGACGCTGCGCGTGCAGGTAGGTGTGCTCTTCCGAGCCTTCAGCGAAGGTCACGTAAGGTAGGTTTTCGATCTCTTCATCGCTGACTGGCACGTTGAAGCGGTCGCGGATGTAACGCACGCCTTCGTGGTTCATCTTCTTAACCTGGTGCGCGATGTTTTTGCCTTCCGCAGTCTCACCCATACCGTAACCTTTAACGGTATGAGCCAGGATCACCACAGGTTTGCCTTTGGTATCCTGCGCTTTTTTCAGCGCGGCATAGACTTTCTTCGGATCGTGGCCGCCACGGTTCAGTGACCAGATCTCGTCGTCGGTCATATCTTTCACCAGCTCTGCGGTTTCCGGATATTTACCGAAGAAGTGCTCACGCACGTAAGCGCCGTTTTTCGATTTGAAGGTCTGGTAGTCACCGTCAACGGTTTCGTTCATCAGCTGGACCAGCTTACCGCTGGTATCTTTACGCAGCAGCGCATCCCAACGATCGCCCCAGATCACTTTGATCACTTCCCAGCCGGCGCCACCGAAGATGCCGTCCAGTTCGTTGATGATCTTGCCGTTACCGGTGACCGGGCCATCCAGACGCTGCAGGTTACAGTTGATGATGAAGACCAGGTTATCCAGTTTTTCACGGGTAGCGATAGTGATCGCACCTTTAGATTCAGGCTCATCCATCTCACCGTCGCCCAGGAAGGCGTAAACGGTCTGCTGAGAGGTATCTTTCAGGCCACGGTGTTCCAGATATTTCAGGAATTTAGCTTGATAGATCGCACCCAATGGACCCAGACCCATTGATACGGTCGGGAACTGCCAGAAGTCAGGCATCAGTTTAGGGTGTGGATAAGAAGACAGACCTTTACCGTGAACTTCCTGACGGAAGTTGTTCATCTGGTCTTCGCTCAGACGACCTTCCAGGAAGGCACGAGCATAAACGCCCGGAGAGATGTGACCCTGGAAGTAAACCAGATCGCCGCCGTCTTTTTCCGTACGCGCACGGAAAAAGTGGTTGAAGCACACTTCATAGATAGTAGCGGAAGACTGGAAGGAGGACATGTGGCCGCCCAGATCCAAATCTTTCTTCGATGCGCGCAGAACGGTCATAATGGCGTTCCAGCGAATAGCAGAACGGATACGACGTTCTAAAGATGTGTTGCCAGGGTATTCCGGCTCATCTTCAACAGCAATAGAGTTGATATAGTTGCTGGCCCCGGCACCTGTGGCCACTTTCACGCCGCCTTTACGTGCTTCGCTCAGTACCTGGTCGATCAGATACTGTGCGCGCTCAACACCTTCTTCACGGATGACCGATTCGATCGCCTGTAGCCAGTCGCGAGTTTCGATCGGATCCACGTCATTGTTTAAACGTTCTGACATGGGGGGTATTCCTTATCTGTGTCTAATACGTTGAATTGTCTGGAGCCTGTCTCTTTGCATTCTGTCGTTCAAAACACACAGAGACAGGCTCGTCGTTTATACCCTTGAGCCCTGGTGCTGGCGCTGTGTTAGCCGTTACGCCAATGGTTTCGGGTATAGTGCCGCGTTATAGTTACGCGTTTTACTTACGTTATTCCTTACGTTGCTGTAAACGTCGCAGGGAACGCTCTCTACGGCCCTGCTCCCGACTTCTGTCCAGCAATATTTCCTCAATAAACGCCAGGTGGCGGTGTGAGGCTTCGCGTGCCTGTTCCGGCTCGCGTGCCACAATCGCCTGAAAAATACTGGCGCGATGTTCACTCACTTTCACCAGCATCTCCCGACGCGAGTAGAGCAACTCGAAGTTCTGTCTTACGTTCTGTTCCAGCATCGGACCCATACTGCGTAGCAAATGCAGCAGCACCACGTTATGCGCGGCTTCTGTGACAGCAATCTGATACTGCATCACCGCATCGGCTTCTGCGTCCAGATCCCCGCTATCCTGGGCGGTCTGAATGTGCAGATGGCACTGCTGTATGCGGGCAATATCGTCGTCTGTACCGCGAAGCGCGGCATAATAGGCGGCAATCCCTTCCAGAGCATGACGCGTTTCCAGCAGGTCGAACTGGGATTCAGGATGGCCGGCAAGCAGTTCGATGAGCGGATCGCTCAGGCTTTGCCACAGGGTCTTCTGGACGAAGGTGCCTCCGCCCTGACGGCGAAGCAGCAGACCTTTTGCTTCCAGACGCTGGATTGCTTCTCGTAGGGAAGGACGGGAGACATCAAACTGCACGGCCAGCTCGCGCTCGGGCAGTAATTTCTCTCCGGGACGCAGCGTCCCTTCCATAATCAGGGACTCAAGCTGCTGCTCGATGGCGTCAGAGAGCTTTGGTTGGCGGATCTTACTGTAGGCCATTATCCCTTCTTCTACGATGTGCCAGAGTTAATTGGTAATACCAATTTAAAAAAGGTGCCCGTAAAGTAACAAAGTATTCACCTGATGTCTATATGACAACCCGGCGAAACCAGACCCCCGTCTCGTTCCTGGCAAGGAGTAAACTGCATTTTTCAAATGCCCACGAATGCATAATAAATGTTAATTTTTAAAACTTTTTTGAAACACGGCAGCAGCTTAGTTGAATAGCATCCCACTAAAAGCACCATATGCTATGCACGATTTCACTTATGCTGCCCCCCTGAAATCGTTATGCACTCACCTGGTGCGTTCGGTGATTTTTTAACCACGCAGGCGCACAGAATGAGAAAGAAAGTGCAAAGCACCCCGCCTACCACTATTCTCTGCGCGACGCCAGATACAACCCGGTTTTCCTTAATCGATAAGCGTAAATATTTCAGTACGTTATTAGATTTAACCACGCTGGCAGACATAAATAAAAACAAGCATCACGAGGAAGAGTATGGAACATCAGCAGAGCGAGACGCTGCATCGCGGGTTAAAAAACCGCCACATTCAGCTTATCGCATTAGGCGGTGCCGTCGGTACCGGCCTGTTTCTGGGTAGCGCATCGGTTATCAAATCGGCCGGCCCCGCCGTTATTCTGGGCTATGCCATCGCGGGTATCATCGCCTTTCTGATTATGCGTCAGATGGGTGAGATGATCGTTGAAGAGCCGGTTGCCGGCAGCTTCAGCCACTTTGCGCATAAATACTGGGGACCGTTTGCCGGGCTGGCATCCGGCTGGAACAACTGGGCGCTGTATGTGCTGGTTGCCATGGCCGAACTGACTGCCGTCGGTAAATATATTCAGTTCTGGTATCCCGAGATCCCGACCTGGGTTAGCGCCGCGGTGTTCTTTATATTGATCAACGCCATTAACCTGACCAACGTGAAGGTGTTCGGCGAACTGGAGTTCTGGTTTGCCATTATTAAGGTATTGGCGGTCGTCGCCATGATTGGTTTCGGCGGCTGGCTGCTGTTTAGCGGCAACGGCGGCCCGCAGGCCACGGTCAGCAACCTGTGGGATCACGGCGGCTTTATGCCGAACGGTCTGCACGGACTGGTCATGATGATGGCAATCATTATGTTCTCCTTCGGCGGACTGGAGATGATTGGCCTGACCGCAGCGGAAGCCGAGAACCCGGAGAAGAGCATCCCGAAAGCGATCAATCAGGTGCTGTGGCGTATTCTGATCTTCTATATTGGCTCACTGACCGTGCTGCTGTCGCTGATGCCATGGATTCGTATTTCGGAAGACACCAGCCCGTTCGTTCTGATTTTCCATGAGCTGGGTGATGCGTTCGTTGCGAATGCGCTGAACGTGGTGATTCTGACTGCCGCGCTGTCGGTATATAACAGCTGTGTTTACAGCAACAGCCGCATGCTGTTTGGCCTGGCGCAGCAGGGTAACGCACCGAAGGAACTGATGAAGGTCGATCGTCGTGGCGTACCGGTTAATGCCATTCTTATTTCCGCTGCCGCCGCTGCTATCGGCGTGCTGATCAACTATCTGATGCCGGGCGAGGCATTCTCTCTGCTGATGTCACTGGTGGTTTCTACATTAATCATTAACTGGGCGATGATCAGTCTGGCACACCTGCGTTTCCGCAAGCGTGCTAACCAGCAAGGGATTGAGCCACGCTTTAAGGCGCTGTTCTATCCGTTCGGCAACTGGCTGTGCCTGGCCTTTATGGCCGGTGTGCTGGTGATTATGGCGATGACGCCGGGAATGGCGATTTCCGTGTGGTTGATTCCGGTGTGGATTGGCATTCTGGCTATTGGTTATGCGTTTAAGCGCCGCTCGGTGAAGGCGTAAAGTTACATTGATACTCGTCAAGGCCGAGCTGAAATGAAGTTGTCGGAAATAACAGTGGTAACTCTGAAAGGTTAATGCTGCTGGTTGTCTCTGGGATAGCGGTGGCGGTGCTGACTGGTCTTATGTTGTTGGTTATCTCTGGGATAACAGTGATAGCGCTGACTGGCTGCTGCCCCTGCCGGGCGGGTCCTCGCGCCGCTTTGCGGTCCCTTCACTTCGCTCGTCAGCCTGACGGCCCGGTACAGACGCGCGTCCTGCGCGGCTGTCCCTTTCGCCCACTTCCCTGTGGGCGAATCCTGGCTTCCTCTCTCCGTTCAGCGCTGCGGATTGCCCGTTCGGGGCAGCAGCCAGTCCGCTTTCTGATATCGATTTTGCCTGATAAATAGATAACAGCCGAAAAACACCACCTAAGCTCACCAGAAAACCCGCCCCTCTCCTTCCATTACGCAGAGGCGGGTTCCCGAGCACCTTATCCACCAGCCAAGCAATCCCACCGGCCATAAGAGAACGTTATTCGTCATTTGCACCAGGTTGTGACAAAACATAGACAGTAAAAAATGAGACAGCACGCTGCTTTTTTAGTCATTTCTGCGTGTGTAGCGTAGAAAACGAGTGCAAACCTCTGCACTTAGCACTATTCTCTTCCTGAGGCTACGCTCTGGCTCATATTTGCTCACACAACAATCGTAAACTTTTCGATACAGCATGGCAACAGGGCCTGCTGAAAAGACGAAAAAATAATAAAACATCATGAGGTTAGACATGGGACAACAGCAGGGCGAAACGCTGCACCGTGGCCTGAAAAACCGCCACATTCAGCTGATCGCGTTGGGTGGGGCCGTGGGTACCGGCCTGTTTTTGGGAAGTGCGTCTGTTATTCAATCTGCCGGGCCTGGCGTTATTCTGGGCTACGCGATTGCCGGGTTTATCGCATTTTTAATTATGCGCCAGCTGGGAGAGATGGTTGTGGAAGAGCCGGTTGCCGGTTCATTCAGCCACTTTGCCTATAAGTACTGGGGTAACTTCGCCGGTTTTGCCTCCGGCTGGAACTACTGGGTCCTGTACGTACTGGTTGCCATGGCTGAACTGACGGCCGTCGGGAAATATATTCAATTCTGGTATCCGGAAGTGCCTACCTGGGTGTCCGCCGCCGCCTTCTTTGTGCTGATCAACGCCATCAACCTGACTAATGTTAAGGTGTTCGGGGAGATGGAGTTCTGGTTTGCCATTATCAAAGTAGTGGCGGTCATCGGGATGATCCTGTTCGGCGGCTGGCTGCTGTTCAGCGGCAACGGCGGACCGCAGGCTACCGTACGCAACCTGTGGGACCAGGGCGGCTTCCTGCCAAATGGCTTTACCGGTCTGGTGATGATGATGGCCATTATCATGTTCTCCTTCGGCGGCCTTGAACTGGTGGGGATCACCGCAGCAGAAGCGGATAACCCGGAAACCAGTATTCCAAAAGCCACTAACCAGGTTCTGTGGCGCATCCTGATCTTCTATATCGGCTCCCTGGCCGTTCTGCTGTCGCTGCTGCCGTGGGCCCGCGTGACCTCGGATACCAGTCCGTTTGTGCTGATCTTCCACGAACTGGGTGATGCTCTGGTGGCTAACGCGCTGAACGTCGTTATCCTGACTGCCGCGCTGTCGGTATATAACAGCTGTGTATACTGCAACAGCCGTATGCTGTTTGGTCTGGCCCAGCAGGGCAACGCACCAAAAGCGCTGCTCAAAGTTGACAGTCGCGGCGTGCCGGTGATTTCAATCCTGTTCTCCGCTATCGCCACCGCACTGTGCGTGCTGTTGAACTATCTGATGCCGGGTGAGGCCTTTGGTCTGCTGATGGCACTGGTGGTATCTGCGCTGGTGATTAACTGGGCGATGATCAGCATGGCGCACATCAAGTTCCGCCGTAAGAAAGATCAGCAGGGTGTTAAAACCCGTTTCCCGGCGCTGCTCTATCCACTGGGTAACTGGATCTGCCTGTTGTTCCTCGCCGGTATTCTGGTACTGATGGCAATCACCCCTGGCATGGCTATTTCCGTCTGGCTGATCCCAGTATGGATACTGATTCTGGCCGTCGGCTACTGGCTGAAGAACCGTTCTCAGAAGGCATAATTTCCTCGGGACAAACGCAATCAGGCCAGCAAATGCTGGCCTGATTTTTTCCTGTCGTTCCCTGCTGGCGTTATACCAACGTACCGTAAATCGTCAGTAACGCGACAACCACCACCAGCACCAGCGACACCTTCTTCGCCAGCGATACCGCCAGCCGTGGCGTTTCTACCTTATCCATGTGCGGGTCACGCGCCAGCGAGAACTGTGCCAACCGGGTCAATACCTGATACTGAGGTGTGTAACGATCGCCCAGTGAAGCCAGCCACGCGGGCAGAGCTCGCTCACCGTGCCCCAGCAGGGCGTAAGCTACACCGACCAGTCGAACCGGGAGCCAGTCGATCCAGTGCAGCAGCGCATCCACGCCTGACTGAGAACGGGTAAGCGGATCGCGCTGACGCGCCAGCCAGCTTTGCCAGGCGCGCAGGAAGGCATAACCCACCAGCAGCACCGGCCCCCACGGACCGCCGACGACAAACCAGAACAGTGGAGCAAGGTAGAAGCGGAAGTTAATCCACAGCAGCGCATTCTGTAGTTCACTTAGATATTCTCGTTCGCTGCACTCACCCGGCATACCGTGGATCAGGGTCAGTTCTTCCGCCATCGCGTCATGCGCATGCACATCATTTTGGCTGGCAGCACGTAAATAAGCGTGATAGTGAAGGCGAACCGAGCCAGCACCGATGCACAGCAGGCCAACCAGAATCCAAAAAATTAACTGCGGCACGCCGAAAAACCAGCCTTTCAGTGCCAGCATTACCGCCGCCACTATGGCCATCACTAACAGCGTCATCAACAGGGTACGCAGCAACGAGAAATGTTTTAATCTGCGGAATAATGGCATCAGATAATGATCTAACTGCCAGTGCTCACCCATTTTGAACAGGCGTTCCCATCCGAGAACCAATAACAGGCTAAATAACGTCATGCCTTAACTCCCATCTTTTTTACCCTGGATTTGCTGCGCCAGAGCGTTGCGGAATCGGGCCCAGTTGAACGCCGGGCCGGGATCGGTTTTACGCTGCGGAGCAATATCGCTGTGCCCGGTAATATTCAGGGCCATTGCCGGATACTCAACTATCAGCTGTTCAGTAACGGCCTGCAGCGAACGATACTGCGCGTCGGTATAGGGCAACGTATCGGTGCCCTCGAGTTCAATACCGACAGAGAAATCATTACAGGCGTCGCGTCCCTGATAATTTGACACGCCCGCATGCCAGGCGCGCAAATGAAACGGCACGTATTGCACAACCTCTCCATCGCGACGAATCAGGCAATGAGCGGCAACCTGCAAATGGCTGATGCCGGCAAAATAAGGATGAACGCTGGGATCAAGCTGGCCGGTAAACAGATCGTCAATCCACGGGCCACCAAATTCGCCGGGCGGCAGGCTGATATTGTGGATCACTAACAGCGAGGGTTTTTCATCACCCGGTCGCTGGTTGAAATACGGCGACGGAACTTTCCTGGCCTCTTTAATCCAGCCATCTTGCAACTGCATGCCCTGCTCTCCTGTCGTCAGAATTCCCTCAGATTAACATGATTTATTTTGGCTCTGACAAACTTCTCACCGCATATCCACCCTGCAAAAAAATATTTTCATTTTTGTGCATCCGTTTTTCATCGCTAAACGTATATAGCAATGTGAGGCAAATACAACATGAAAGCGCTGGAGAAAAAGATCAAACAGGGCCATGGCCGTGCCGAACTGAAAACCGTTAACGGTGCGTCGCTGTGAATAATGCAGAATGGCCCGCACAACCTGCAGCTTAAAGATAATCAGAGCAATGTTGCGAATATCAGTACCTATGACGTGCAGCAGAAAAATGGCGCAATCGACGTTATTGATACCGTACTAATGCCATAACCATAAAAACGGTCTATACCCTGCAGGGGGAACGCATTGTTCACCTCTGCACCTTTATCAGAACGGTTTATGGCGGAAGAGGTTTTACACGACACTTTTCTGACGCTGTGGCAGCGAGCCGCCACCTTCGATCCGGTACAAAGCGCCCCCAAGACCTGGCTTACCAATATTGTCCGTCATCGGGCCATTGATTATCTGCGTTCGCAGGATAATCGCGTTCTGAAACTCGACGGTGAAGACGATGACATAACGGACCAGAATGCAGAGCCTCATGCTCCGCTAACAACCGAGTCACGCAGGCTTTTAACCTGCATAGATACGCTACCCGCAGAACAGCGACAAAGCGTAGTTCTGGCTTATCATCATGGGCTGTCGCACAGTGAAATTGCGCTGCATCTGCAACAACCTGCGGGTACCGTTAAAAGTTGGCTCCGCCGGGCCTTAATGCATTTAAAAGGCTGCGTGGGCATATGAAAAACAAACACGATGTTGATTCATGCCTCGCTGCAGAATATGTGCTTGGTACACTACGCGGTGCGGCCCGGCTACGTTTTATTCGCCGTACAGATCAGGAACCCGAGCCGGCGGCAGAGGTCCACCGTTGGCAAAATGCGCTGGCTGAACTGGATCGCGATGTGATACCTGTTGCGCCGCCAGAAACCCTTTGGCCGCGCATTATTAGCGATCTACCCACAGAGCCGCAGTACAACGCATCGTTGTATCAGCCCGCCGGACAGCCAGTCAACATATCGCGAAGAGCGTGGCCGATGTGGCCTGGCTGCCTCATTTGCCGGTGCCCTGCTCTATACTCAGTTGGTTCCGGTTCTGTTCAGCGGTAAAATATCTCTGCTGTAGAGTACGGCTGTTGCGCAGGCATGGCTAACCGCGCCAGCAGGATGTCTCGCAGGCGTTCCGCAGCCGGGTTCTGTAACGCTTCTGTCGTATGCAGCGCCATGCCCAGTTCACCCAGTGGTGGCAGCCTCGAATGCTGTAGTACCCGCAGCCCGTCAGGCAGACCGAAACGGCTGCGAAGCGTGATACCCAACCCGGCGGCGGCGGCGGCCCAAATTCCGCTGAGGCTGCGGCTGGTAAAAGCGACTCGCCAGGGAATGGCTGCACGGTCAAGGGTATCTATTGCGCAGGTGCGCATCAGGCAGGGCGCATCAAACAGTAACAGCGGCAGCGTCTCCTCCCCCGTCAGCCAGCGTGCCAGCTCAGAATCAGAGCGCCCAATCCAGTGAAGCGGTGCGGCAGGCAGCGCCTGCATTAATGGTGTTTTTTCTTCGCCCTGCCAGCACAGTGCCAGATCAAGCTCCCCCTGACGTATTGCCTGCAACAGTTCACCGTTGCGGCCAATGCGTGCGGATACTTCAACCTGCGGAAAGGCACGGGAGAACTCCCCTAATAGTGCGGGCAGCAATGCCTCACCAAAATCCTCCTGTAGCCCAAGGCTTACGCTGCCCGCCAGATGACGGCTGTTCAATGCACTGACCGCCTCGTCGTTGAGAGCGAGCAAGCGGCGGCCATAAGCCATTAGCAGCTCGCCGTTGGCGGTGAGCTCCAGTCGGCGTCCAGCTTTTTGCAGCAGCGGCAGGCCACTTTGTTGCTCCAGCTTTTTCAACTGGGCGCTGACCGCTGACGTTGAGCGATTAAGCTTTACGGCGGCCAGCGCAAAGCTGCCCAGCTCAATACCGGTTATCAGACTGCGTAGAGCTTCAAGGTCAAAGGTCACGCGTTTTATTTGCGACATAAACATCCTGTTTTTCGGGATTGTTAATCCAAATATATGCGATTTTCTAAATAATTACTTCCACCTATGCTGGCATTAACTCATCACATCCACAGGGAGTAACTATGCCTCATTCGCTTAAGCGCGACGATCTGGCGGCGATTGCGCCACGATTTGCTGCGATCACCGAGGACATTCTCTTTGGTGACATCTGGCAGCGCAGCGCACTAAACAAGCGCGACCGAAGCCTGATCACCGTAGCCGCACTGATTGCCGCAGGCCGTCATCAGCAACTACCCTGGCATCTTAATTTTGCCCGGGAAAATGGCCTCACCTGCGACGAACTGACGGAAGTTATTACTCATCTCGCGTTCTACTGCGGCTGGCCCGCTGCGGTAACCGCGCTGGGTCATCTACATTTCCCGCAGGAGTAAACCATGCCCTTTACCCGTATCGCCCTGCCTGGCGGAAAAACCGCGGCGTTCCGTCAAACGCTTTCAACTCTGTTACACCAAACGCTGGTCGATTTCTTCGATGTGCCGCAGGATGATTGCTTCCAGCTGTTTGATGAATATGCCCCCGGGCTGCGCGTCTTCCCGCGCAACTATCCTGGCGGCCCGCGCTCAGAGGGATTTATCTGGTTTCATATCACCGCAGGCCGACCGCGCAGCGTGGAGCAGAAGCATCGGTTCTATCTGCATCTTTCCCAACGGCTCTCTACCGAGCTGCAGGTGCAGCCGGAAGATGTGATGGTTACGTTAAGCTTTAGCCAGCCAGAAGACTGGTCATTTGCCAGTGGCAATCCGTTCAGCTGGCCACAGGAGAAGCCGTTATGATCGCCATGCAATATCGCTTTCGCCTGCCTACCGATTACAACATGAGCATCATCGAAAATCGCGTGCGGGAAAATGGACACCGGCTGGACAATTTCCCCGGCCTGGTTATTAAAGCCTGGTGTTATGCCAGCGGTAACGATCCGCGTACGAGCAGCGAGCCACTCTACGCCCCGCTCTATCTTTGGCAGGACAGCGTCAGCATGGCACGTTTTTTACAAAGCGACGGATTTAAAAAGCTCGTTGCAGACTTCGGCAGGCCCGCAATCGACTACTGGCCGGTATTAGACTTCCTACCCGGTAACGCTTTGCAACGATCCGCCTTTGCCCGACGTGAGATCGTACCCGTTGCCACAGACTGCGATTTAAGCCACATATGCAATATCCCCATTCCTGCTGCCAGTATCACCCGCATCCTTGCCTGGGATGTGCTGCAGTGGCGGCGGATCTGCTTTGAGCTAAGCGACCAGTCGTTCGACGATGCTCCGGGTGTGGAGCGCTATCGCGTTGGGCATATCTCCCTTCCTGCTCGGTAGCCAGCCGGGTTCACGACAGAAAAAAGTAGATACCTTTTTCGGAGTCGATAAGAAAATGTCGGGCAGCAGGCCTCCCCGAAGGCTGACAAACGGGGGAAAAACAGGCTAGCATGGCAATATCTGTTACCCGACCTTTTCGGAGTTAAATCATGACATCCCGCCGTTACGATCCAGATAACCGCCGTATCGAGTTGATGGAGCGTATTGAGGACGATATTCCCCCTGCAGTCGTGCAGGCGCTGCGTGAAGACCTTGGTGGCGAAGTCGATCCGTGCAAAGACATCACCGCAGGCCTGTTGCCGGAAGATACCCAGGCTCACGCGGTGGTGATCACCCGCGAACCGGGGATCTTCTGTGGCAAACGCTGGGTGGAAGAGGTTTTTATCCAGCTGGGTAATAAAA
This sequence comes from Erwinia sp. GW821-FHT03D09, assembly GCF_059420805.1. NCBI lineage: Bacteria > Pseudomonadati > Pseudomonadota > Gammaproteobacteria > Enterobacterales > Erwiniaceae > Erwinia > Erwinia sp. GW821-FHT03D09. The sequence continues at coordinate 147,460 of NZ_JBWKUK010000005.1, read as the reverse complement.
CGCAAATCGCCTGGCACGTTGCCGACGGGGATACGATTACCGCCAACCAGACGCTGTTTGAGGTTAGCGGCCCGGCGCAGCTGATACTGACGGCGGAACGCACCGCGCTGAACTTTGTCCAGACGCTGTCCGGCGTGGCAACGGAGGTCAGCCGCTATGTTGCCCTGCTGGAAGGTACGCACACTCAACTGCTGGACACGCGAAAAACGCTGCCGGGACTGCGCACCGCGTTGAAGTACGCCGTACTGTGCGGTGGTGGTGCCAATCATCGCCTGGGCCTGTCTGATGCTTTCTTGATCAAAGAGAACCACATCATCGCCTGCGGCTCGATTGCCAAAGCAGTTGAAAAAGCATTCTGGCTGCATCCGGACGTGCCGGTTGAAGTTGAAGTTGAATCTCTTGACGAGCTGGAGCAGGCGCTGAACGCCGGTGCCGACATTATCATGCTGGATAACTTCACCGTTGAGCAGATGCGCGAGGCCGTCGTCCTGAGCAATAACCGATCGCTGCTGGAGGTTTCCGGCAACGTCACCGATGAAACGTTGCGAACCTTTGCAGAAACCGGGGTGAATTATATTTCCGTTGGCGCACTGACCAAACACGTTCGCGCGCTGGATCTGTCGATGCGCTTTTGTTAATCCTCTGCCGCTTTCCATACCTTTCCTCTGGTCAGCCTTTCGTGCTGACCTTTTTTATCCCTGAAATCCTTTTAACTGAAACCCTCCGGCCTGGAATATATGGCCTGGAGTGGCGAAAGATACTCCGCAAGCCAAGCCCCAAAAAGCCCCTAAGGAGTAGAATGCGGCGCTTGCCGCAAACCTTTTATGCAACGCTGCTATCCCGTTTAATTGTTCTGAACCCGTCTCTGAATTGCCTGCTTTCCCGCTATTCCACGTTTTTATTCAGGACTATGGTGCCTCCCGGTTAACCACAAGGAGACTTACCATGAGCCAGCAGCAGGGATTTACGTTAATCGAATTGATGATTGTTATTGCGATTGTCGCCATTCTGAGCGCGATTGGCCTGCCCGCATACCAGAACTACCTGCAGAAGGCAGCACTGACAGACATGCTGCAAACGGCTATGCCGTATAAAACCGGCGTTGAGCTATGTGCGATTGAGCACGGCGGCATTACCGGCTGCGAGGCCGGGAGCCAGGGTGTGCCTTCTGCCCGTACTTCGCGCTACGTTTCTGCGATAACGGTAAGCGCAGGCATTATCTCGCTCACCGGTCAGGAAAGCCTGAAAGGGTTGAGCGTGACGTTAACGCCACAGTGGGACAGCAGCGACGGCTACCTCAGCTGGCAGCGCAGCTGCGCCAGCGATAGCACGGGATTGAAAGAGGCCTGTGAGGACCTGTTCCGCTTTGATCAGGAGCAGAAACAATGATTAGCGCCAGTCAGCGTGCCGTTGAAGCTATCTGCGAGCGCTATCAGGCCGCAATTGTTGAGTTCAACCAGCAGCGCCTGCACATTGCACTGGCCGGAACGCCACCGCATGAGATGATGACGGAACTGCGTTTCCTTACGCCAGGCGTAATCGATGTGGAATGCTGGCCACAAGCACGCCTTGAGCAATATTTACACCGTACTGAAGAAACTCCGGAAGGTCCCAATCGCACTGATGAGGTGGCCGCAGGTGCAGTGGAAAGAGTTAACCACCTGCTGACTCTTGCGCTGCAAAAACGTGCTTCCGATGTCCATATTGAACCACAAGAACAAGGCCTGAGGGTCAGGATACGAGTAGATGGTGTCTTGCAGCAGGCAATGGTTCTTAAGGAGGGCAGCGCACCGCTTATCGCCCGGTTAAAAATCCTTGCCAGCCTGGATATTGCCGAACGCCGGGTACCCCAGGATGGTCAGTTTTCGCTGGTGCTTGGCGATAAAACCGAGTCTTTTCGGCTATCTACCCTGCCCACCCGCTGCGGCGAAAAAGCGGTAATACGGTTATTGCAAAGCGACGAACAGGCGATATCACTGGAAAAACTCGGCATGCCTGCAACATTGCTAAAGCATTACCGCACTGCACTTTCTAAACCACAGGGGCTGATTCTGGTAACCGGCCCTACCGGCAGCGGCAAGACGTTTACACTTTACAGCGGTCTTAGCTGGCTGAATGCGCCCAGCCGAAATCTTTGCAGCGTTGAGGACCCGGTGGAGATTCCGCTTGCAGGAGTAAATCAGACTCAAATCCATATGCGATCCGGGCTGAGCTTTCATCTTGTGCTGAGGGCTTTACTTCGTCAGGACCCGGACGTGATTATGCTGGGGGAAATCCGCGACGGTGAAACGGCTGAGATAGCCGTCAAGGCGGCGCAAACCGGGCATCTGGTGCTCTCTACCCTGCACACTAACTCCACTACAGAAACATTGGTTCGCATGGGCCAAATGGGTGTTCCGGGTTATATGCTAGCCTCGGCACTCAAACTGATTGTTGCGCAGCGTCTGGTGAGAAAGCTCTGTCCACACTGTCGTGAGCCAGCGGACGCGTTGGCGCATTTTCCCAGCAATATCTGGCCAGGAACGGTACAGAACTGGCGAGCCGTCGGATGTGAACGTTGCTTTTCAGGATATTACGGTCGGCTGGCGCTGTTTGAGATGCTGCCAGTTTCTTCTTCGCTGCAAAATGCCCTTGCACAGAATGCCAGCCCGGAAGCACTGGCAAAGTTAGCACTCCAACAGGGCATGGAACCTTTGTTCGTCGGCGGACTGCACTGCGTAAATAGAGGAGAGACAACCCTCGAAGAGTTGACGCGAGTGACCGGAGGACCGGGATGAGTCGGCGCTATTTATTTCGCTGGCAGGCGATCGACGATAAGGGTGTCATTCACAGCGGCTGCGGCTTTGCGCCAGACCATGGCAAGATCGTTGATGAAATTGTTGGTATGAAACAGCTACCGTTGAAAATTTCCCGCGGTCGTCGCTATCGGGCTGGTGACTGGCGGTGGCAACATAAAATCGCTTTTATCCGTCAACTTGCAACACTGTTAAAAGCGGGAATGCCGCTGGTGAGTGGGCTTCAGCTGCTCGCTGAAGGCCATCCAGATTCCGGCTGGAGGGCACTCTTGCTGCATCTGCAGGAGCAGATAACACATGGCAAGCCATTTTCATCAGCGTTACAGGAATGGCCGGAAGTGTTCTCGCCGCTCTACCCTGCACTGATTCATATCGGTGAACTCACCGGGGAGCTGGACGAATGCTGCCTGCGGCTTGCACAGCAACAGGAACGGCAGCAGCTGTTACAGCAGAAAGTGAAGAAAGCGCTACGCTATCCGCTGTTTATTCTGGCGGTCGCGCTGCTGGTGAGTATCGGTATGCTGGTTTTTGTACTGCCGGAGTTTGTGGCGATCTATCAGACTTTTGATGCGCCACTGCCTGCCTTTACCGCTGCGGTGATTGCCTTCTCAGAATGGTTACAGCATCAGGCTCCGTTGCTGATCGTGCCGGCCATCGCTGCCGGCATATTCTATCGCAGGCAGCGTAAAAACAATCCGAGCTGGCAAAGAGCAGAACAAAGGCTGCTGCTGAAGACTCCGTTATTATCACCGCTATATCGGGGCAGCCAGCTTAGCCAGATTTACACGACCCTGGCGCTGACTCAGCATGCGGGTCTGACTTTACTGCAAAGCCTACAGGCGGTGGAGAAAACGGTCAGTGCATTACTCTGGCAGGAAGCCATCGCTAAGCTTCAGCAACATATAGCGGCAGGGAATCCTCTGCACCAGGCGCTAAAACCGCACAATCTGTTTACGCCTTTGTGCTACCAGCTTATCAAGGTGGGTGAAGAGTCTGGATCGCTGGATGCGCTGCTGACCCGACTTGCCCGCTGGCATGAGGCCGAGACCCACCAGTTGGCCGATACGCTTGCGGCGGCACTGGAGCCGATGATGATGATGGTTATTGGTATTATCGTAGGAACGCTGGTGGTGGCAATGTATTTGCCGGTATTTCGACTTGGAGATGCACTGGGCTAATCATCCCCACACATCAACGCAGGGATGATCGGCTAAGACCGCTAGCGGTTAAATACGCGGTTTTCCTGCTCGGCAACGCGGATGAATGTCGTGCGTTTGGTCAGCTCTTTCAGTCGTTCCGCACCAACGTAGGTGCAAGCCGAGCGTAAGCCACCAAGTATGTCACGGGCAGTCAGTTCAACCGGGCCACGCAGCGGCAGTTTAACCGTTTTACCTTCTGCTGCACGATACTGCGCTACGCCGCCAACGTGACGTTTCATGGCAGACTCCGAGCTCATGCCGTAGAACAGCATAAACTGCTCGCCGTTCTCTTCGACAATTTCGCCCTCGCATTCATCGTGAGCTGCCAGCATTCCGCCCAGCATAACGAAGTCCGCGCCGCCGCCAAACGCTTTAGCCACATCACCCGGCACGGAACAGCCCCCGTCGCTGACGATCTGTCCGCCCAGTCCGTGTGCAGCATCGGCACATTCAATAACGGCGGAAAGCTGCGGATAACCTACACCGGTTTTTACCCGCGTGGTGCAGACGGAACCCGGCCCGATACCCACCTTAACAATATCGGCACCGGAAAGGATAAGCTCCTCTACCATCTCACCGGTTACCACATTCCCGGCGCAGATTGTTTTACCCGGGCAGGCTTCACGCGCTCGCTTCAGAAACGTAACAAAATGCTCTGAATAACCGTTAGCAACGTCAATACAGATGAAGTTTAAATGTGGCGAAATGGCGAGAATTTTCTGCAGTTTATTGAAGTCTTCAGCAGAGGTCCCGGTTGAAACCATGACATGTTGCAGCACAGACTGCGGCACCCGGGCGATAAACTGGCTCCACTGCTCAACGCTATAATGCTTATGCACCGCGGTGAGAACATCGAAAGAAGCCAGTGCTTCCGCCATGCTGAAGGTACCAACGGTATCCATATTAGCGGCGATGATCGGTACACCTGACCAGGCAATACCTGAATGCTTGAAGGTGAACTGACGTTCCAGTTCCACCTGAGAACGGCTTTGAAGCGTTGAACGCTTAGGCCGGATGAGGACATCTTTAAAGCCTAACTTGATATCTTCTTCAATACGCATAACGATTTTTCCTGGTTAATGGCGTTGATTCAGAAGCGCCCCCCTTTTCAGGAGCAATTTCCGATCACAGGCTGAATGCCAGTTCCAGTGACGTTATCATACGCGCTAAAAACGCGCCGACAAGACTGCGAAACATGAAATATTTACGCTACAATCCGATAAATTTACCTGTAAAAGTCTCTTGTGATCTGTACCTCATATTTGCCGCCTTCCGTATTGTAAAAGCCCGGTGACATTGCGGATGTGCAGTTGCGAGAGAGTGAGAATCAAGCTATGCCTTACACCGTAGCGCTAACCGGTGGGATCGGCAGCGGAAAAAGTACCGTAGCCAATGCCTTTGCGCAGCTGGGCATTGACATTGTCGATGCCGATATCATTGCCCGTCAGGTGGTCGAGCCAGGACAACCGGCGCTGTCAGCTTTGCATAACAGGTTTGGCGACAGTGTCCTGTTGCCAACTGGCGGCCTGAACCGATCGGAGTTACGCCATATCATTTTTAATTCTATTGTAGAGAAAAACTGGGTTAACAATTTGTTACACCCTCTTATCCACGCAGAGACACAACGACAGTTAGCATTAGCACGTTCTGCATGGTGTTTGTGGGTTGTCCCGCTACTGGTAGAAAATGGGCTACAACGCTTGGCTGACCGGGTTTTGGTTGTTGATGTGGATCGAGAAATCCAACTGATCCGCACCACGGCTCGCGACAATATCAGTCGTGAACAGGCTGAAAACATTTTGGCCGCCCAGGCTTCACGCGATGAGCGCCTGGCGGTGGCTGATGACATTATTGATAACAGCGCGTCGCCGGAAGAGGTGATAGCGCAAGTTGCCATACTCAACCAGCGCTACATCGCACTGGCTGCGGCAAGCGATCGGGATTAACAGCATGAGCACAACGGTTCTTTTTGAATACCCACTGAATGAAAAAATGCGCACCTGGCTACGCATTGAGTTCTTACTCAAACAGCTATCCGCTAGCCAAAATATTGTTGACCATCTTGGCGCACTGACTTTTTTTCGCAATGCGGCAGAACTGCTGGACGTTTTTGAACGCGGCGAGTTAAGAACCGAAATTTTAAAAGAGCTGGAGCGGCAACAGCAGAAGTTGCGTTCATGGGCCGAACTACCGGGTGTTGATATCACCTTAGTCAATGCCCTGAGCAGCGACCTCAGAAAGCGCAACGATGCGCTGATGGCTGCACCGCGGATGGGGCAGGCGCTGCGTGAAGATCGGATGATCGGTCTGGTCCGTCAGCGTTTAAGCATTCCCGGCGGGTGCTGTAGTTTTGATCTTCCCACGTTGCATATCTGGCTGCATGTCGAACAATCGGTACGCGATCGCCAGGTAAATAAGTGGCTCAGTTCGCTGGAACCGATTCGAGCTGCGCTAACCACCATTCTTGACCTGATTCGCCAGGCAGGGATCTTCCGCAATCACACCAGCCTGAATGGTTTCTTTCAGGACAACGCCGAAAACGCCGATCTGCTGCGTTTACAGTTAAAGCTTGAGGATTCGCTATATCCTCAAGTTTCCGGCCATAAGAGCCGTTATGCCATTCGCTTCCTGCCTCTGGACAGTGAAAATGGTGAAGTCCCTGCCCGTCTCGATTTCGAGCTGGCCTGTTGTTAAGGTTATAAAAATGAGTGATGTTACGATGGTTGATTGCCCAACCTGCGGTAAACAGGTGATCTGGGATCAACAAAGCACCTGGCGCCCTTTTTGCAGCAAGCGCTGTCAGCTGATTGATTTAGGCGAATGGGCTGCTGAAGAGAAATATATCCCCAGCCATAGCGATCGGAACGACAGCGATGACTGGAGTGAGCAGCAAGACAAATTCCGATAACAACTAATTTAATGTTATAGCTCGTCGAATATTGCTAACGCTTTACGCGCTGGCTTTCAGACGAGCAATAACTTCGGCATTAGCCGGTGGAAATTCTTCAGCCACCAGCTCACTTTGGGCCACCCAACGCTGTGGTTGCCCTTCCCGTCCATAGGGTTCACCTAACCACTCTCCCACAATAAAGAAATCAATTGTCACGTGCCGATCGTCAAATTGATGCTCAGTTGTCATGAAGGGCAGAAAACTAATCGCTTCAATTCCGACTTCTTCATTCAGTTCACGTTTTAATGCCTGTTCAGCGGTTTCGCCTGCCTCCAGTTTCCCTCCGGCAAACTCCCATTTATTCGCCATATGAGAATCAGCCGAACGCCGAGTCAAAAAAATACGCTGCTGTGCATCGCGTATAATTCCCACAGCAATATGCAGATACTTCATAATTATCACTCTGATAGAAAATATTCTTAAACATTATCATTTACCCTGGTACATCCGCAACACTCTTCTCATGCTTTCCCTACCTGTTCGTTGTAGAGCATTCACCCAAAAATAAGAAGTTGCGACGTCATTAAAAGATAATAATGAATCATGTAAAAATGCATTAAATTTTCATGGCAAAAAGAAAATCCATCACTGAAAAAGATAAAAACCCTAATAATCTTGTTTTTAATTTATTATTAAACAATATCAAGATTAAGAAGTTAATCACTTTAAAAACAACAAGATAAACACATTAATTTATTATTAATCACGACTTAATAACTTTACACCCTTGCAAGCAATAGCTCTTAAAATTAGCATTATCGGCATTGAAGATATCAACGAATAAGGATTACATCATGTTTAGCACTGAAGAATGCATCGAAATACTTAATCACGACATGCTGGAGTTATCTGAAGGCGTAATCGTCAACTGCAACACTAACACGCTGGAAATAGTATCTCGCCAACTCAGCATCGATTTAAATGAATCACAAAAGCGCTTACTCGTGTGCCTGATAAAAAAAGTCCATGCCAAACGGGACATTATCAATATCGTTTGGTACGAAAACCACCAAAGAATTAGTGACAATAATTATCATCAACTAACATTCCAGCTCAGGGCATTGTTACATCGTAATAATTTACCTACTAACTTGTTGGTTACCGTACCCTATTACGGTTTGAAATTAAATGAAAACCAATGGAAAACGCTGGCAAAAGCACCGACTGAAGAACTTACACCAGTAAAACCGAACACAGCCTCAGTCCATTCAAATTCTGATAATACCGTAGATAACGTGGAAATAAATATAAAAAACAGACAAATCGGCAATGTTTCATTACCGGATAAATTAATGCGATCACCGTATTTTTTACAATCATCAATTGCACAGAATGCCTTTATCCTGTGTATTTTTTTGACTCTTATCGTATTTATGTGACAACGTGAATATAAAGACGAAGAGAAGCTGCGAGCAGGTTTCCATAACCTCAATAAAACCGCCATTTATGCTGTACGTAACGGATAAATGGCGATAGCTTCACTCAACCAGCTCAGTAACGCAGTAACGCAGTAACGCAGTAACGCAGTAACGCAGTAACGCAGTAACGCAGTAACGCAGTAACGCAGTAACGCAGTAA
>NZ_JBWKUK010000005.1:3892-138842 GCF_059420805.1 Erwinia sp. GW821-FHT03D09 | reverse complement strand
GTAACAAGCTTATCGCCCCGGATAATATGTAAAAGGTAAAGGAGTTACCTGATGAATAATTCCGCTCTGTTCTTTTTCGCTGCACTGCTGGGGATCTGCTTTGGCAGCCTGCTCAATGTGGTGATTTATCGCCTGCCGCACATGATCAAGCATCAGGATCAGGATGATGGCTATAATCTGTGGCTGCCGCGCTCCCATTGCCCGCAATGTGCTCATCCGCTTGGCTGCTTTGACATTATCCCTCTTTTTAGCTGGCTGATACTACGGGGGCGTTGCCGCTACTGTTCGCACGCCATATCGTGCCGTTATCTGCTAGTCGAGTTAAGCTGCATGCTGTTATGGGTGATGATGGCCGCACTGTTGCCGCCAGGAGGAACGCTGGTTGCCTCTTGGGTACTTGTCTGGCTGCTGTTGGCACTGACCCTGATCGATATTGAACATCAGTTGCTGCCTGATTTACTGACGTTTCCGCTTTTATGGCTGGGAATGCTGTTTCAAATCCTCCACTGTCTGCCATCTATTTCATTACAGCAGAGTGTAATCGGCGCACTGGCAGGCTATCTGGTGCTGTGGCTGCTTGCGTATGGCTATCGCCTGCTACGGGGGAAAGAGGCGCTGGGTCTGGGGGATGCCAAGCTGCTGGCAGCCTTAGGCGCCTGGCTAGGCTGGCAGGCCTTACCCCTGCTGTTACTGCTGGCATCACTCAGCAGCATTATCTGGCTTTGTGCCAGCCGCCTGATTTCCCGGCGATCGTTATCAGCCCCCTTTCCGTTCGGGCCAGGACTCGCCGCTGCCGGACTCATACTGTTTATTACCAGAAACGCGGTATAAAGACCATTCACCGACCTTCGCTCCCTCTTTGTTTATTCTTCCTTGCTTTTCCTTCAGACAAAAAAAGGCCGGGTAAACTACCCGGCCCTGTTTCAGCGCTTAGCTGGCTGGCGAATTACGCCAGACGGCCGTGACACTGTTTATATTTTTTACCTGAACCACACGGGCAGAGGTCGTTACGGCCCACTTTACGCTCACCGGTCTGCGCAGCGAGTTCCTGAGCGGCTTCAGTTTCATCATCGACATGGCTGAGATGCTGCTGCTGAGCCAGGCGTTCAGCTTCCTGACGGCGCTGTTCTTCCATCTGCTCAACTTCTTCCGGCATACGTACCTGAACCTTGCTCAGCGTGCTGATAACTTCATACTTCAGCGACTCCAGCATCGCGGCAAACATGGCAAAGGATTCACGCTTGTACTCCTGCTTCGGGTCCTTTTGCGCGTAACCGCGCAGATGGATTCCCTGGCGCAGATAGTCCATAGCGGCCAGATGCTCTTTCCACAGTGAGTCCAGCGTTTGCAGCATCACGCCTTTTTCGAAGTTGCGCATCATTTCAGCGCTAACGACTTCTTCTTTACGCTGATACTGCTCTTTTGCCTGGTCCATAATACGATCGCGCAGCGTTTCTTCATGCAGATCTGGCTCTTTATCCAGCCACTCGCCAATCGGCAGATCGAGGTCGAAATCAGTTTTCAGACGCTCCTGCAGGCCAGGAATATCCCACATTTCTTCCAGCGACTGCGGTGGAATGTAGCTGTCGAGAGTCGCCTTAAAGACGTCCTCGCGAATGCTGATAATAGTTTCTGACACGTCGGACACATCCAGCAGCTCGTTACGCTGGGTGTAGATAGCGCGACGCTGGTCGTTGGCTACGTCATCATATTCAAGCAGCTGCTTACGAATATCGAAGTTGCGGCTTTCCACTTTACGCTGCGCGTTGGCAATCGCTTTGGTCACCCATGGGTGCTCGATAGCCTCACCCGGCTTCATTCCCAACTTACGCATCATATTGGAAACGCGGTCCGAGGCGAAAATACGCATCAGGGCATCTTCCATCGACAGATAGAAGCGGGATGAACCGTTGTCACCCTGGCGACCGGAACGGCCACGCAGCTGGTTATCAATACGGCGCGATTCATGGCGTTCAGTACCGATGATATGCAGACCACCGGAAGCCAGCACCGCATCATGACGGATCTGCCATGCGCTCTTAATAGCGTCGATCTGCTCCTGGGTTGGCTCTTCAAGCTCTGCCACTTCAGCCTGCCAGCTGCCGCCCAACACGATATCAGTACCACGACCGGCCATGTTGGTAGCGATCGTTACCGCACCCGGCTGACCGGCCTGCGCCACGATGTCCGCTTCACGGGCGTGGAATTTGGCGTTCAGAACTTCGTGTTTGATGCCTGCACGTGTCAGCTCATTGGAAACGACTTCTGATTTTTCAATCGAGATAGTACCGACCAGCACTGGCTGACCGTTAGCGGTACGCTCACGGATGTCCTCAATGATCGCATCAATTTTCTCTTTCTCAGTCATGTAGACCAGGTCAGGAAGATCTTTACGCACCATCGGGCGGTTGGTCGGTACGACAATGGTATCCAGCTTGTAGATCGAGCTGAATTCAAACGCTTCGGTATCCGCAGTACCGGTCATACCGGCCAGCTTGTTGTACAGGCGGAAGTAGTTCTGGAAGGTGATCGAAGCCAGAGTCTGGTTTTCGTTCTGAATATCCACGCCTTCTTTGGCTTCTACCGCCTGATGCAGGCCATCAGACCAGCGACGGCCTTGCATGGTACGGCCGGTGTGTTCGTCAACGATGATCACTTCACCGTCTTTAACAATATAATCAACGTCGCGGGTGAACAGCACATGGGCGCGCAGCGCAGCGGTCACATGGTGCATCATCATAATGTTGCCCGGTGAGTAGAGAGACTCGCCTTCTTCCATAATGCCTTCGCTGACCATCAGCCCTTCAATCGTCACCAGGCCGCGCTCGGTCAGGTGAACCTGACGCGCTTTTTCATCAACAGAGAAATGACCTTCGCCCTGGAATGAGTCGGAGTCTTCTTTCTCCTGACGGATCAGGTGAGGAATGATTTTGTTAACTTTGATGTACAGTTCTGAGCTGTCTTCAGCAGGGCCAGAGATAATCAGCGGCGTACGCGCTTCATCGATCAGGATCGAGTCCACCTCATCCACCAGCGCATAGTTGAGCTTACGCTGTACGCGCTCTTCCGGGCTGAACGCCATGTTGTCACGCAGGTAGTCAAAACCGTATTCGTTGTTGGTACCGTAGGTGATATCGGCAGCATAAGCGGCACGCTTGGCTGGTGCAGGCATACCCGGCAGGTTGATGCCGATACTCAGGCCAAGGAATTCGAACAGTCCGCGGTTGTTTTCGGCGTCACGCTGGGCCAGATAGTCGTTGACGGTCACCACGTGAACACCTTTGCCACTCAGGGCATTAAGGTAGGCTGGCAGGGTCGCCGTCAGGGTTTTACCCTCACCGGTACGCATCTCAGCGATGCAGCGATCGTTCAGTACCATACCGCCCAGCAGCTGGACGTCGAAGTGGCGCATACCGAACACGCGACAGCTGGCTTCACGAACGGTGGCGAACGCTTCCGGGATCAGGTTTTCCAGCACTTCACCTTTTTCCAGACGGGCGCGGAATTCACCGGTTTTGGCTTTCAGCTCGTCATCCGTCAGCTTCTGGAAATCCGGCTCCATCTTATTGATCTGCTCAACGACTTTGCGCATGCGACGCAGGGTACGGTCATTGCTGCTACCAAAAACTTTAGTCAGTAATTTTGTAAACATAATAAGTAATTTCTCTCGGCCACGGCTTTTTGCCACAGTCATACTGTTTGATTATTAACGATTTTTATATGAATTTAGCTGAGAAGAGAGGGTCCGGCACGAATGCCGCGAACCTGGGCCAGCCACAGGCCGATATGATAAGAAGGTAGAACGGCCACTTCACGTGGAGCGGTCCGGCGAATAATAACCGGAGGCCGGGCCTCATGTGTCAGTAGCGCATTAAGCGTATCCAGCAGCGCCAGCTTTTGCGCCTGCAGTGGCTGAACTTCTTCAGCAACGGGTACAACAGAAGGTGTCAGGGCAAATGACAGATGGCGGATTACCGTACGAATCGCATGCTGATGCCAGTAGTCTACGCTAAATGAAGGGCGGCGAACGCTTTCCTGTAGCAGTGCCAGGCTGTCGAAACGCGCAGCGCTGCCGATATCCAGGCTTCTGGAAGAGGTTTCTGCTAAGGTAGTGCGGTCATGTGCTGACGCCTGAGGCAAGCCGAGACTTGCCGCGACCATCCCCAACAGGAGATGCGGCCAGAAATAGCGTCTGCCAAATTGTCGCCAACGATTTAGAATACCGATCACTGTGTTCCGCCGGAGCTAGCTATGCGTGATAGTCGCCCACAATCAATTGAAAGTTATTTCGACCAGGCCCAGGATAAAAGCATGCTGCAAAATATTCAGCAGCGCGCGATTGCCCTGAACAAGCTGAATCGCACAGTGCAGGGCGTGATTCCCGCTCAGCTGCACCCCTGGTGCCGTGTGGCTAATTTCCGCCAGGGAATTCTGGTGATCGAAACGGCTAACGCCAGCTGGTTGATGCGTTTACGCTATGAACAATCCAGCCTGCTGTCAGCATTACGAGCACAAATACTACCATCATTGACGTCGATCGACATCAGGATTAATCCTTCCCTCGCGGCAAAAGGACATGAATCCGTTCAAGAAAGCAGCACTCAGGCGCAGAAAGCAGAAAAACCACCGGTCAGGCAGTTGAGTGAACATAGTGCGGAGATTTTACGCAGCGTTGCGAGCCAAAGCCCGGAAAAACTAAAGAAGATATTAGAACGACTGGCCTCGCTGGCCGGAGAGAGTACCAACTCACCCAGTCGTTAGAGTGGTTATGGCTTACGCCAGAACCAGATTTGGAGCCTTGAATGTCACCGGGAGTTCAGCTTCGTCTTCAAACGTTGCCCATTCCCACGCTTCCTGCTTAGCCAGAACCGCCTGCAGTAACTTGTTGTTCAGTGCATGGCCCGATTTGAATGCGGTAAACGCACCAATGATGTTATGGCCACACATGTACAGGTCACCGATCGCGTCGAGCATTTTGTGACGTACGAATTCGTCTTCGAAGCGTAAACCGTCTTCGTTCAATACGCGGTAGTCATCCACCACGATTGCACAGTCGAAACTGCCGCCCAGGCACAGGCCACGAGACTGCAGCGCTTCGATATCACGCATAAAGCCGAAAGTACGAGCACGGCTGATCTGACGCGCAAAGGCTTCAGCAGAGAAGTCCATGCGGTAGCGCTGAGAGCTGGAATCGATTGCCGGATGGTTAAAATCAATGGTGAAATCCAGAGAGAAACCATTATGCGGCGAAAGCTCGGCCCATTTGTCGCCATCTTCAACCCGGACAGGCTGTTTGATGCGGACAAATTTCTTCGCGCTATTCAGTTCTTCAATACCGGCATCCATCAGCAGATAAATAAAGGGCGCAGCGCTACCGTCCATAATTGGAATTTCAGGCGCGTTAACTTCTACCACAATATTATCGATGCCGAGGCCGGCAAGGGCAGCGTTCAGATGTTCGACTGTCGAAATACGCACGTCATGCTCATTCACCAGGCAAGTACAGAGCATGGTATCACGCACGGATTTTGCATCAGCCGGGAAATCTACCGGTGGATTCAAGTCAGTGCGGCGATAGATGACCCCGGTATTAGCCGGCGCAGGGCGTAACGTCAGCGTGACTTTTTTGCCGGTATGTAAACCGACGCCAGTCGTCTGAACAATACGTTTTAATGTCCGTTGTTTGATCATCGCATTATCTCGCAAAAATTCTATCCGATCGCCAGTTTACTGTACTGGCGGGCGAATAGTTTAACACAAAGAGTGAATTTTCCCACTTTTTAGGTAAATTCTTAATCCGCCTGCTTACGCAGGAAAGCAGGAATATCCAGGTAATCTGGCTCTTTGTTAGTCTGAGGACTTTGATCGTTAACCACTTTTGCAGCAGGTTTCTGTTCCTGCGGCAGCGGCGACATACCGTGCTGCTGGTAACGATGGTCCATCACTGGCTGAGAAGACTGCTTGTTAGTCACCAGCGTGATTTCTGGACGCTTGTCCATGCCGATACCGGTTGCCACCACGGTGACGCGCAGTTCGTCGTTCATTTCCGGATCGAGTGATGTACCGATAACGACGGTAGCATTGTCGGAAGCGAAGGCACGGATGGTGTTACCCACGGTTTCGAATTCGTCGAGACGCAGATCGAAGCCAGCGGTAATGTTAACCAGCACGCCGCGTGCACCGGACAGGTCGATATCTTCCAGCAGCGGGCTGGAGATCGCCATTTCTGCTGCTTCTTCCGCACGGTCTTCACCACATGCCACGCCGGAGCCCATCATCGCGTAGCCCATTTCGGACATCACGGTACGCACGTCAGCAAAGTCAACGTTCATCAGACCCGGACGGGTGATCAGTTCGGCGATACCCTGCACGGCGCCTTTCAGGACGTCGTTCGCTGCACCGAAGGCATCAAGCAGAGAAATACCGCGACCCAACACTTTCAGCAGCTTGTCGTTCGGAATGGTGATCAGTGAATCGACATGCTTGGACAGCTCGGCGATGCCCTGCTCGGCGAACGCCATGCGTTTTTTGCCTTCAAAATTAAATGGCTTGGTCACCACGGCAACGGTCAGGATGCCCAGTTCTTTCGCCACTTCGGCAACAACAGGCGCAGCACCTGTTCCTGTACCTCCCCCCATACCGGCAGCGATAAACACCATGTCTGCACCATCCAGTGCCTGACGCAGTGCTTCACGATCTTCTTCGGCAGAGTTACGGCCGACTTCCGGGTTTGCACCCGCGCCCAGACCTTTGGTGATTCCGTTACCGATCTGGATTGTCTGGCCGACTGCGGTTTTACGCAGGGCCTGAGCATCTGTATTTACCGCGAAGAACTCAACGCCTTCGATACGTTCACGCACCATATGCTCTACGGCATTACCGCCGCCGCCGCCGACGCCGATGACTTTAATCACCGCGTCATTGGTTAATTCCATAGGTTCAAACATAATTTCTCTCCGTTTATGTGCCTGTTCGCCTGGAGATCACTAATACTATTAAGACTAGCATGATCTCTATGGTAAAAATTAAAACTCTTTTCTCAGCCAGCTGTTGATTCGCTTGAACCAGTTACCCACTGAGGCTCTTTTTTCTACTTCTGCTTCACCGCTGAGGTGAGATTCTTTTCCGTAGTGCAGTAAGCCAACCGCCGTTGAGTAGTAAGGCTCCTGCGCGTAATCCGTTAATCCTGTGATGTTTAGCGGCTGTCCGATACGCACCTGCGTGTGGAAAACACGCTGGGCGCAAGCCGCCAATCCTTCAATCTGCGCCGCGCCGCCGGTCAGAACGATACCGGCCGCGAGGTGATGTTTAACGCCCTGCTGGCGAAGCTGCTCCTGCAATTGCAGGATCTCGTCATTGACCAGATTCAGCAGTTCGGTGTAACGCGGTTCGATAACTTCAGCCAGCGTCTGACGCTGCAGGCTGCGCGGTGGTCGGCCACCCACGCTCGGCACTTCAACGTTTTCATCTTTGCCCACGATGGAACCGAGCGCACAACCGTGACGAACTTTAATTGCCTCTGCATCCGTTGGCGGTGTACCAAAAGCATAAGCGATATCGCTGGTTACCACGTTACCCGCATAAGGAATAACTTTGGTGTGGCGCAGCGCGCCGCCGGTGTAAACAGCGATATCCATCGTGCCGCCACCAACGTCAACCACACAAACGCCCAGTTCGCGCTCGTCTTCGGTCAGCACGGCAAAACTTGAGGCCAGCCCGGCAAAAATCAGCTGATCCACTTTCAGGCCACAGCGCTCAACCGCTTTGACGATGTTTTTCGCCATATCGTTGTGGCAGGTGATCAAATGCACTTTTGCCTGCATGCGCACGCCGGATAATCCAACCGGGTTTTTGATCCCTTCCTGATAGTCGATCGCGTATTCTTGCGGAATAACATGGAGGATGCGGTGTTCATCACGAACACGGACGGATTTCGCGGTGTGAACCACGTTTTCCACATCTTCCTGGGTTACTTCCTCTTCTGAAATAGGAACCATCCCTATTTCGTTCTGGCAGCTGATATGTTTGCCCGATAATGCCAGATAAACCGAAGAAATCTGACAATCCGCCATCAGCTCGGCCTGGTCGATAGCGCGCTGAACGCATTTTACTACCGATTCCAGGTCGTTAACGCCGCCTTTATCCATGCCGCGAGACGGGCAGCTGCCCACCCCGATAATATTGACCATGCCATCGGGCAGGACTTCTCCTACCAGGGCGGCAACCTTCGCGGTGCCTATCTCGAGTCCAACTACCAGTTTTCTGTCCGTCGACTTGATCATTGTTGTTTAGCCTGTACCTGATTCTGTTGCTGATGACTTTCAGCGCTAGTAATGAGTTCGGGTGTCCATCCTACTGCCGCGCCAGAGTCATAACGCAGGTCCACGTAGCTGATACGCTTGTTTTCCGCCTGGCCCTGCTGCTGCAGAGTCGGGTAGAGATCGATAAAGCGTTTTAACCGCTTCATATCTTCACTACGCCCCAACTCCAGACGGGTATCATCATCTAACACCAGCTGCCATGATCGACGCGCGGTCATTGACGCAGCCTTTAACTTAAACTTGCTCGCCGCCAGTACATCCCGCATCTGGTGGTAGCCGGTCAACACTTCCGTTTCGCTCCCTTCCGGGCCATACAGCAGCGGTAACACTTCTTTATCCCGATGGCTGGCCGGAACGCTGAACGATTTCCCATCGGCATCAACCATGTGCACGTCATTCCAGCGTGCAACCGGCACATACTCAACCAGATGAATCTTTAATTCGTCCGGCCACTGCTTGCGCACACTCACCTGCTGAATCCACGGCAGGCGTTCGATCTGCTGCTGGATGATATCTACATCCTGCGACATAAAAGTGCCGGGTTCGCCAAGCGATAAAATCGCCTGACGGATATCATCGTTCCTGGTGTAGTGGGTTTGCCCGGTCACCACCAGTTTCGATAACGGCAGTCTTGATGCATCGTTCATCCACTTCAATACAACAAAACCGCCGGCCAGCATGGTGCCGATAACCATCAGCAAAAACAGTATCCCGGCCAGGCGTGAGCCATTGCTACGCCCGGTTCGCGCCTTCTCCTGCGCTTCGCGGTTTCGAACATTTAACGCCGCCTGAGACATATCAGTCGGCCAGTTCCAGAATACGTACTACCAGCTGTGAGAAGCTCAGGCCCGCCTGCTTAGCCGCCATCGGTACCAGACTGTGGCTGGTCATCCCTGGCGAGGTGTTCACCTCGAGCAGGTAGAAACGACCGTCGCCGCCCATCATCACGTCTACACGGCCCCAGCCGCTGCATCCCAGTGCGCGCCATGCTGCGATCACCAGCTGGCTTAACTCGGCTTCCTGTTCGTCGTTTAATCCTGACGGGCAGAAATATTGCGTATCATCAGAGATGTACTTCGCTTGGTAATCATAAAATTCGCTGGCGGCCTGAATGCGGATAGACGGCATAATCTGGTCGCCGATCACCGCAACGGTGTACTCCGGGCCACTGAGGAAAGCTTCAACCAGCACTTCGTCATCGTGGCGGAACGCTTCCACCAGCGCCGCATGCAGTTGAGAAGCATGGTTCACGCGGGAGATCCCCACGCTGGAGCCTTCGCGGCTTGGCTTCACAAACAACGGCATCCCCAATGCGGCAATGCTGTCAGCGACATCGCCGTCGATACCGGCATCCATCTGTTTGCGGGTTAACGCCACATACGGCGAAACCGGCAGCCCACACCCCTGCCAAAGGAACTTGCTGCGCAACTTGTCCATCGTAATAGCCGATGCCATCACACCGCTGCCGGTGTAGGGAATATCCAGGAACTCCAGAACCCCCTGCAGCGTGCCGTCTTCGCCGCCGCGACCGTGCAGAGCAATAAAGGCTTTGGTAAAGCCCTGCTCTTTCAGGCTCAGTACAGGAACATCACGAATATCAACCGGATGTGCATCCACGCCCGCTTCTTGCAGTCCAGCCAGTACGGCCGCACCTGATAACAGAGATACGTCACGCTCTGCGGACGTTCCACCCAGCAATACCGCTACTTTATCAGCCATGATATTCCTCTTCTTTCGTCTGCGGTTGTAACTTCAGCTCTGCCAGTTTGCGGGCAATACGCCCAACGTTTCCTGCGCCCTGTACCAGGATCAAATCATTGCCGGAAAGTTTCGGCAGCAGGGTTTCCAGTACGGAGTCATGATCGGAAACAAGAATCGGGTCTACTTTGCCGCGGCCGCGAATCGTGCGGCACAATGAGCGGCTGTCGGCCCCCGGAATAGCGGTTTCACCGGCGGAGTAAACGTCCAGCATCAGCAGTACATCAACCTGCGACAGCACGTTGGCGAAATCGTCATACAAATCGCGAGTACGCGTGTAACGATGCGGCTGGAAAATCATTACCAGGTTTTTGTCCGGCCAGCCCGCACGCGCGGCTTTAATCGTCACGTCAACTTCGGTCGGATGATGTCCATAGTCATCAACCAGCATCGCGGTGCCCGACGGATGACCGTTGGCTTCTGCCAGCGGGTATTCGCCGAGGAAGTCAAAGCGACGCCCGGTCCCCTGGAAGCTCTCCAGCGCACTGAGAATATCTTCATCCTCAATACCTTCTTCTGTGGCAACCGCCACAGCAGCAGCGGCATTCAGCGCGTTATGGCGGCCCGGCGCGTTAAGCGTGACGTGCATGAGCGGCTTATCGTGGCGAACCAGGGTAAAAAGCCCCTGTGCGCCGCGCTGTTCGTAATTCTCAACCCGCACATCGGCATCATCGCTGAAGCCGTAGGTGGTGATCTGGCGCCCAACACGCGGCAGCAGATCGCGGATTACGGCGTCATCAATACAGAGCACCGCACGGCCGTAAAACGGCAGGTTGTGCAGGAAGTTAATAAATGTCTGCTTTAAGTTCTCAAAGTCGCCCTGATAGGTATCCATGTGGTCGGCTTCGATGTTGGTGACAATCGCCACCATCGGCTGCAGATGGAGGAATGACGCGTCACTCTCATCCGCTTCAGCAATCAGATAACGGCTGCTGCCCAGGCGCGCATGAGTGCCTGCGGCTTTAACCAGTCCACCGTTCACGAACGTCGGGTCCAGCCCACCTTCGGCATAAATGCTGGAAACCATCGCCGTGGTGGTGGTTTTTCCGTGCGTTCCGGCAATCGCAATACCGTGACGGAAACGCATCAGCTCGGCCAGCATCTCTGCGCGGCGAATCACCGGGATACGTGCTTCACGTGCCGCGACAACTTCCGGATTATCCTGTGCCACCGCCGTTGAAACCACGACCACGCTGGCGTCGCTGACGTTCTCCGGACGATGGTTGAAATAGATCGTTGCGCCCAGCGCACTCAGATGCTGAGTCACCGCATTAGGTGCCAGGTCAGAGCCGCTGATTTCATAACCTTCATTCGCCAACACTTCGGCAATACCGCCCATGCCGGCACCACCGATGCCAACAAAGTGAATGTGCCGGACGCGACGCATCTCGGGCACGATAGAACGCAGTTTTGCCAGTTGTTGTGTATTCATCTCTTCTTTGCCACACCTGTGTTTCTTTGAAGCGGGTACTCCCACTCCAGCAAATAGTGTTTACAGCGCCGCTTTGCTGACTTCAGCAGCGACGCGCTCTGTTGCATCCGGAATGGCAACGGCGCGGGCCTTTTCGGCCATCTGCAGCAGCGTTGCGCGATCCCAGCCTGCCAGCGTTGAAGCTACCGTTTCAGCGGTAAACTGCGGCTGCTCATAAATTTTTGCAGCGCCAGCCTTTTCAAGCGGCAGCGCGTTCCAGTACTGCTGACGATCTTTATGTTGGAACGGGACGAAAATTGCCGGTAATCCTGCCGCCGCGACTTCGCTGACGGTTAACGCACCGGAACGACATACCACAACGTCCGCCCAGGCATAGGCTGCTGCCATATCATCAATAAATTCTGCGACTTTATGCTGGGTCTGCCCGACCTGCGCATACGCCTGGTTAACACTGTCCAGCGCGCCCTTACCGACCTGGTGCCACAGCGTGATGCTATCGCCAAGGATCGCGGCCACCTCAGGTAACGTCTGGTTCAGGACGCGCGCGCCCTGGCTACCGCCGATAACCAGCACGCGAATCGGGCCTTCACGCCCGGTCAGACGTTCTGCCGGTAAAGGCAGCGCCAGCACATCGGTCCGCACCGGGTTACCGACAACTTCTGCATTCGGAAACGCCCCCGGGAACGCCTGCATCACTTTTTTGGCAATTTTTGCCAGCCACTTATTGGTCAACCCGGCAATACCATTTTGTTCATGCAGCACGACCGGAATCCCGCAGCTCCAGGCCGCCAGGCCGCCGGGACCGGAAACATATCCGCCCATTCCCAGCACCACATCCGGTTGCCAGCGCTTCATAATCACCCGCGCCTGGCGCCAGGCGTTGAAGATACGCAGCGGAGCCGCCAGCTGAGCCTTAATGCCTTTCCCGCGCAGTCCGCTGATGCGGATAAACTCGATGTCGATTCCATGCTTCGGCACCAGATCCGCTTCCATCCGGTCTGCGGTTCCCAGCCAGCGCACCTGCCAGCCCTGTGCCATCAGATGGTGCGCTACCGCCAGCCCAGGGAAAACGTGCCCCCCGGTTCCACCAGCCATCACCATCAGTCGCTTTCCACTCATCGACTAACCTCGCGTAAACGCCTGGGCTTTTGCCAGACGCGTTTCATAATCAACACGTAGCAACAACACGATGGCGGTTGACATAATAATCAGACTCGATCCACCGTAACTGATCAGCGGCAGCGTCAGACCTTTGGTCGGCAACATCCCCGCCGCGGCGCCGACGTTAACCAGTGTCTGGAAGCTAAACCAGACGCCGATCGAGCACGCCAGAAAGCCCGAAAATCGCTGATCGATCTCTAACGCCTTGCGCCCGATGGACATCGCGCGAAAAGCGACGAAGAATACCATTAACAACGCGAAAACCACACCGATATAACCCAGTTCTTCCCCAATTATCGAGAAGATAAAATCGGTATGCGCCTCCGGTAAATATTCCAATTTTTGCACCGAATTCCCAAGGCCCTGCCCCCAGAATTCACCGCGACCAAATGCCATCAGCGACTGGGTTAACTGGTAGCCGCTTCCGAACGGATCTTCCCACGGGTTCCAGAACGATGTGACGCGACGCATACGGTATGGTTCCGCTACAATCAGCAGGCAAACGGCGAAAATCCCGGAGCCGATGATTGCCAGGAACTGCCATAATTTCGCCCCGGCGAGGAACAGCATTGCCAGGGTGGTCACAAACAATACCACTACGGTTCCCAGGTCCGGCTGCGCCAGCAACAGCACGGCCAGCACCACCATCACGCCCATCGGCTTACAGAAGCCCCAGAAGTTATGGCGAACTTCTTCAACCTTGCGCACCAGATAGCTGGCCAGATAGCAAAACAGTGACAGCTTGGACAGCTCGGCGGGCTGAATTCGCAGCGGCCCAAGGGCAATCCAGCGCGACGCACCGTTCACCGAACTTCCCACCACCAGTACCACCAGCAGCATAAAAATCGTCACCATCAGCATGATGTTGCTGTAGCGCTGCCAAACGGCCATCGGCACACGCAGCGTAATCAGCGACATACCGAACGCAAGGGCAATATAGAACGCATCACGCTTAGCGAAATAAAACGGATCGTCCGAAAGGCGCTGCCCCACCGGCATCGATGCCGACGTCACCATCACAAAACCGATAATCGCCAGGCCAAAGGTCAGCCACAACAGCATCCGGTCGTACAGCACCATCGAGTTGGTATCGCTTTCGCGCGATCCCATCACCCAACCCTTCAGGCGATCGGAAATGCCACCAGCAAGGCTCAGACCGGGAAAGCGCATCAGCCCATCTCCTGTGCCAGCTGGGCAAACAGGTCGCCGCGCTGCTCAAAGTTTTTAAACTGATCCAGGCTGGCGCAGGCCGGTGACAGCAGCACCATATCGCCTGACTTCACCTGTGCCGCAATCTGCGCCATGGCTTCAGCCATGGTCTCCGTTTGCACGGAGATCTCCGGCCGCAGCGCCGCCAGTTCCGCACCATCACGGCCAAAGCAGTAGACGCGAATGTTATCGCCCTGAAGGTAGCGGGTCAGCGAACTGAAGTCGGCTGATTTGCCGTCGCCGCCCAGCAGCAGCCAAAGTGTACCGGCAACCTGTAAACCATTCAGCGCCGCCTCGGTACTGCCGACGTTGGTTGCTTTGGAATCGTTGATCCAGCGCACACCGTTATTGTCATGCACCAATTGGAAGCGGTGCGCCAGGCCTGCAAAGGTGGTCAACGCCTTCAGGCTGGTCGCGCGTGGCAGTCCAACGGCATCCGCCAGCGCCAGTGCGGCCAGCGCGTTGGTGTAGTTATGCTGGCCCGTCAGATTCATTTCAGCGGTATTCAGCACCTTCTCACCTTTAACCCGCAGCCAGGTATTCCCCTGCTGGCGGTTAAGATGATAGTCCCCCACGTCCACACCAAAGCTGACGCAGCGCGGGTCAGCGCCGCATACCGGCATGGTCATGGCGTCATCAGCATTGACCACGCAAACCGCTGCATTTTCATAAATTCGTAACTTAGCCGCACGATACTGCTGCATGCCGAGCGGATAGCGGTCCATATGATCTTCAGTGACGTTGAGGATCGTTGCCGCCGCCGCGCGCAGACTGCTTGTGGTTTCCAGCTGGAAGCTGGAAAGCTCCAGTACGTACAGCTGCGCCGGTTTATCCAGCAGCATCAGCGCCGGAAGACCAATATTGCCGCCGACCCCTACCTGCCAGCCTGCGGCCTGCGCCATTTCACCCAACAGCGTGGTGACGGTGCTTTTACCGTTCGAGCCGGTAATGGCGACAATCGGTGCCTGAGCCTCGCGGCAGAACAGTTCGATATCACCGACAATTTCAACGCCCGCTTCCGCCGCATCCATCAGCGAAGGATGCGCCAGTGCCATACCCGGGCTGGCGACTATCAGGTCAGCGTCCAGAAGCCAGCTGTCATTCAACGACCCCAGCCAGCGCTCAACCGCCGCCGGCAATTTTTCCAGCCCTGGCGGCACGACGCGGGTATCCATCACGCGTGGCGTCACGCCGCGCGCTAAAAAGAAATCAACGCAGGACAGGCCCGTCAGGCCCAACCCGATGATGACGACTTTTTTACCCTGATAGTCAGCCATGATTAACGTACCTTCAGTGTTGCCAGGCCAATCAGCACCAGCATCAGTGAAATAATCCAGAAGCGCACGATCACGCGCGGTTCCGGCCAGCCTTTCAGTTCGTAATGGTGATGAATCGGTGCCATGCGGAAAATACGCTGGCCGCGTAATTTAAACGAGCCGACCTGCAGGATAACGGACAGTGTTTCAACCACGAACACCCCCCCCATAATCACCAGCAGGAACTCCTGACGCAGTAGTACGGCGATAGTCCCGAGTGCACCACCGAGGGCCAGAGAACCGACATCGCCCATGAAGACCTGTGCCGGGTAGGTGTTGAACCACAGGAAACCAAGCCCGGCTCCAACAATAGCGGTACAGACGATTACCAGTTCACCGGCATGGCGCAGATAAGGAATATGCAGGTACTCAGCAAATTTCACGTTACCGGTGGCCCAGGCAACCAAGGCAAAGCCTGCGGCAACAAACACCGTTGGCATAATCGCCAGCCCGTCCAGACCATCGGTCAGGTTGACGGCGTTACTGGTTCCGACGATAACGAAGTAGGTCAGCAGCAGATAAAGCAGGCCCAGCTGCGGCATCACGTCTTTAAAGAACGGCACCACCAGTTGGGTTGCAGGGGTATCTTTACCAATCGCGTACATGGCAAAGGCGACCGCCAGGGCAATTACCGACTGCCAGAAGTACTTCCAGCGGGCAATCAGCCCCTTGGTATCTTTCCGCACAACCTTGCGGTAATCATCCACAAAGCCCACGATGCCGTAACCTACCAGCACAAACAGCACGCACCAGACGTAGGGATTTGAGGGATAGGCCCACAGCAGCACGGAAATGGTGATCGAGGTCAGGATCATAATCCCGCCCATGGTCGGCGTGCCGCGTTTGCTGAAGTGCGACTCCGGGCCATCGTTACGCACCACCTGGCCAAATGACATTTCCTGCAGGCGGGCGATCATCCGAGGGCCCATCCACAGCGAGATAAACAGTGCGGTCAGCAGGCTGACAATGGCGCGAAACGTCAGATAGGAAAAGACGTTAAAGCCAGAATATAAAGAGACCAAATGCTCGGCCAGCCAGACTAACATGCGCCTTTCTCCTGTAAGGTCCATACGATCTGCTCCATTGCAGAACTACGCGATCCTTTGACTAGTACGGTAATCTTTTGATGTTCAGAAAGCAGCGCCAGCGCGCGAGTGCTGAGTAATGCCTTATCACTGAAATGCTCACCTACGCCACTGGCATCGCTGATGTCATGGCTAAGGCTGCCTGTACTTAATACTTTATCGATCCCGGCCAGGCGAATCGCTTCACCGACCTGACGATGGCATTCGGCAGCTTCCGCTCCCAGTTCGCCCATATCACCGACGATCATCACGCGATAGCCAGGCATTTCACCCAGCACCTGTGCGGCCGCCGTCATTGATCCGACGTTAGCGTTGTAGCTGTCGTCAAGCAGCAGCCGACCGTCATCAAGCACAATAGGGAACAGACGGCCCGGAACGGCCTGCAGTGAACTCAGCCCCTGACGAACAGCGCTAAGCGGCGCGCCTACCGACAAGGCAAGCGCAGCGGCGGCCAGCGCGTTGGCAATATTGTGGCGACCCGGCAGCGGCAAAGTAATATCAATCTCGCCCTGCGGCGTATGCAGTACAAACAGCGTTCCGCGCGTGCTGAAGCTGACCTTGCTGGCATAAAAGTCGCTGTCGGCCTGCTGTTCCGGTGAAAAACGCCAGACGGTTTTGCCCTGAAGCGACGCCTGCCAGTGCGGCCAGTCATTGCTGTCGCTATTGATAATGGCGGTGCCGTGCAGCGGCAGCCCGTTGAAGATTTCGCCTTTGGCTTTCGCCACCCCGGCCAGCGAGCCAAAACCTTCCAGATGCGCTGCAGCCAGATTATTGACCAGCGCGGCTTCAGGCCGGGTTAATTCGGTGGTGTAGCCGATCTCGCCCTGGTGGTTCGCACCCAGTTCAATCACTGCATACTGATGTTCCGCCGTCAGACGCAGCAGCGTCAGCGGCACGCCGATGTCGTTATTCAGGTTGCCGGCGGTATATAGCGTTTCGCCGCATTCGCGCAGGATCGCGGCGGTCATCTCCTTGACTGAGGTTTTGCCGGAGGAGCCGGTCAGCGCCACCACACGGGCAGAAGACTGCTGACGCACCCAGCCGGCAATGCGGCCAAGCGCGAGGCGCGTATCTTCAACCACCACCTGCGCGACGTCTACTGGTAAGCGCTTACTCACCAACAGAGCTGAAGAACCGGCTTTAACCGCATCCTCGGAGAAGTCATGCGCATCGAAGCGCTCACCCTTCAGAGCAATAAACAGGCAACCCGCGGTGATTTTCCGGGTATCCGTCGTGACAGCATCGATCGTTGCATCTTTACCGAACAACGATCCTTCGGTGATGTCTGCCAGCTGCTTGAGGCTAAAGGCGATCATGCCACCACCCCCAGCAGCCGCGCAACGGTAACGCGGTCAGAATAGTCAAAGCGCTGCTGGCCGATGATTTGATAGTCTTCGTGGCCTTTACCCGCCACCAGCACGATGTCACCTTCCTGCGCCTGCATCACGGCGTTAGTGACCGCTTGCGCACGTCCGGGGACAACGCGAGCGCGGCTCGGGTCCAGCAGGCCGGTAAGTACATCGGCCACGATCGCAGCCGGGTCTTCACTGCGCGGATTATCATCGGTGATCACCACCACATCGGCAAACTGCTCGGCGATAGCCCCCATCAAAGGACGCTTGCCTTTATCGCGATCGCCGCCGCAGCCGAACACGCACCACAGCTTGCCTTTGCAGTGCAGGCGCGCCGCAGCCAGCGCTTTTTCCAGCGCATCAGGAGTGTGGGCGTAATCCACCACTACCGTCGGTTTGCCCGGCGCAGTAAACACTTCCATACGGCCGGTCACCGGCTGGAGCTGGTTTGCCGTTGCGGTCAACGCGGCCAGTGGGTAATCAAGCGACAGCAGCGTCGCCAGCGCCACCAGCAGGTTACTGACGTTAAAGGCACCCATCAGGCAGCTTTCAAATTCACCGTTGCCCCAGCTGGAGGCAAACTTCACGCTCGCACCGCCGTCGTGATAGTGCACCTCGGTCGCTTTTAACCAGCGCCCGTGGCAGTCAGACTGCAAATTATTTTCCATGGTGACGGCAACGGCGTCAGGAAGCTGCTGCAGCCAGCGGCGGCCAACTTCATCATCAGCATTGATAATGGCTTCGCCCACCTGATGCTCGGAGAAAAGCAGCCATTTTGCCGCCTCATAGCGCGCCATATCTCCGTGATAGTCGAGGTGGTCGCGGCTCAGGTTGGTAAATGCCGCCGCGGCAAACGGCAACGCGGCAACGCGGTGCTGCACCAGACCGTGCGAAGAGATTTCCATGGCGGTCAGCGTCGCGCCTTTTTCCAGCAGCGCCGCCAGCTGATGCTGAACATCAACCGCTGAACCGGTGGTATTTTCCGTTGCGGCCAACTGGCCGTACAGGCCGTTACCCACGGTCCCCATCACTGCTCCGGTTTCGCCCAGCAACTGTGCCCACTGTGCCAACAGCTGTGTCGTGGTGGTTTTGCCGTTGGTTCCGGTCACACCGATGAGCTTTAACTTTTCAGCGGGTTGCTGATAGAAGCGCCCGGCCAGCGCAGACAGGCGCTGGGAAAGCTGCGACAGGAAAATCACCGGCACGCCGTGCATTTCCACCACGCTGCCGTCTTCCGCTTCGCCTTCAGCGTCAGCGATAACGGCCGCTACACCCTGGGCAATCGCCTGGGGGATAAAACGACGGCCATCAACCGCATGTCCTTTAATCGCGACAAAGAGATCGCCGGAAGCCGCCACGCGGCTGTCCAGTGTCATGTCATTCAGCGTGCGCGCAGGCAAACCAGTCACCCACGGTGCCAGTAAGTCGTGCAGATTACGATCGGTCACGCGATCCCTCACTCTTATTAGTTACCATCTCGTTTTTGTCACTGGTCGGTAGTGCATCCGGCTCAACGTTCATGGTGCGCAGTACCCCGCCCATGATGGCGCCAAATACCGGTGCAGAAACCGCACCACCGTAATATTTGCCGGCCTGCGGATCGTTAATCACCACCACCAGAGCAAAACGAGGGTTGCTTGCCGGTGCCACACCGGCGGTATAAGCAATATATTTATTGACGTATTTGCCATCCGGGCCGACTTTTTTCGCCGTACCGGTCTTAATCGCAATACGGTAACCCTTAATGGCTGCCTTCACGCCACCGCCGCCCGGCAGAGCCACGCTCTCCATCATGTGCACCACGGTGCGCACAGTCGCTTCAGGGAAGACGCGTTGACCCGCCACTGGGGGGTCAACTTTGGTGATCGACAGCGGGCGATACACGCCGTAGCTGCCGATGGTTGCATAGACTCGCGCTAACTGTAACGGCGTTACCATTAGCCCATAGCCGTAAGAGAAGGTGGCCCTCTCTATGTCAGACCACCGTTGTTTTTGAGGATATAAGCCACTGCTTTCTCCGACCAACCCCAAATTGGTCGCTTTGCCAAAACCAAAGCGCGCGTAAGTATCTACCAGCGCATTGGATGGCATCGCCAACGCCAGTCGAGAAACCCCAACGTTAGACGACTTCTGGAGCACCCCGGTCAGGGTGAGTTCACTGTAACGCGCCACATCTTTGATCTCGTGGCCGTTAATTCGATAAGGAATGGTGTTCAGCACGCTGTTTTCACGCACGACACCGCGCTGCAGCGCGGTCATCACCACCATCGGCTTCACGGTGGAACCCGGTTCGAAGATGTCGGTAATCGCCCGGTTACGCATGACATCTTTGGTGGTGCCGGAAAGGTTATTAGGGTTGTACGCCGGGCTATTGGCCATCGCCAGCACTTCACCGGTGTTCACATCGACCAGCACCGCAGTACCTGATTCGGCCTTGTTAAACGCCACCGCGTTGTTCAGCTCGCGATACACCAGCGCCTGAAGACGTTCGTCAATGCTCAACGCCAGGTTATGGGCAGCCTGGCTATCTACGGAGGAGATATCTTCAATGACTCGCCCATTGCGGTCTTTACGCACCGTCCGCTCACCGGGCTGGCCGGTCAGCCATTTATCAAAACTTTTTTCAACACCCTCAATGCCCTGGCCATCAATATTGGTAAAACCAATCAGATGGGAGGTCACCTGCCCTGCCGGGTAGTAACGGCGGGACTCTTCGCGCAGATAGATGCCCGGCAGTTTAAGTTTCTTGATGTAATCGCCAATCGCCGGATTGACCTGACGCGCCAGATAAACGAATCGGCCATTTGGATTCGCGTTAACGCGTGTGGCCATCTGGTCAAGTGGAATGGATAACGCATCGGAGAGCGCCTTCCAGCGGCTGTCGAGGGTGATACCACCCTTGTCGTGCAGCTCTTTCGGATCGGCCCAGATCGCGTTAACCGGCACGCTGACTGCCAGAGGACGACCGGCACGATCGCTGATCATACCGCGTGAGGTGGGGATCGCCTGCACGCGCAGGGAACGCATATCACCTTCACGCACCAGTCTGTCGGGATTAATGATCTGCAGATAGGCAACACGCAGCAGCAGCCCTATTAACGCCAGGAAAATACCGCCACACAGCAACGCAAAACGCCAGCTAACAAAGCTGGCCTTATCTTCCGTGCGTTTCAGTTTCTGCGTTTTACCTGCGGCTCTCATTGAGTCCGTGTTTCCTTATTGCTGTACCACAATATTTTCTTGAGAAGGATCAACGTGCTGCAGTTGAAGTTTCTCAGTTGCTATCCGCTCCACACGACTGTGATCGCCCAGTGCATTCTCTTCAAGGATCAGGTTGCGCCACTCAATATCCAGCGCGTCTCGCTCCAGAACCAACTGTTCACGCTGAGCGGTAAGCAAACGCGTTTTATGCGCGGTCGTCACCACCAGTACCGATGAAACCAGCACCGAAATCAGCAGGATCAGTGGGATCTTGCCGTGACGTAGCAGGTCACCACCGATAACACCGGGTAAACTGTGACGCTCATTGCCAATCATGATGCCGTTCTCTCCGCAATACGCAGCACGGAACTACGCGCGCGTGGGTTTTCAGCGGTCTCCGCCTCACCCGGCATCATTTTGCCCAGCGCCTTCAGCTGACGTCCGCCAAGGCTGCTCAGCTGCGCTTCGGTCATCGGCAGGCCGTGTGGTACCTGAGGTCCGCGACTCTGCTCGCGCATAAAACGCTTCACGATACGGTCTTCCAGCGAGTGGAAACTGATAATCGACAGTCGCCCACCCGGAGCCAGCGCGCTAAGCGCCCCTTTCAGCGCCTGCTCAATCTCTTCCAGTTCGCTGTTCACCCAGATACGAATGGCCTGGAAACTGCGCGTTGCCGGATGCTTGAACTTATCTTTCACCGGCGTTGCGGCATAAATTACATCGGCCAGCTCTTTTGTCCGGGTCATCGGCTCCACGCGGTTGCGTTCTACAATCGCCCGGGCGATGCGCTTGGCAAAGCGTTCTTCACCAAAGGTTTTCAGCACAAAAGCGATATCGCTCTCGTCGGCCTGCAGCAGCCATTCTGCCGCTGACTGGCCGCGCGTTGGGTCCATGCGCATATCCAGCGGTCCGTCACGCATAAACGAAAAACCGCGCTCCGCGTCATCCAGCTGCGGGGAAGAAACGCCAAGATCGAGCAAAATACCATCGATTTTACCGCTCAAACCGCGCTCGGCCATATATTCTGCCAGCGCCGAAAACGGACCATGGATGATGCTGAAACGCGGATCGTTAATCTCAGCAGCGGCTGCTATAGCTTGCGGATCGCGATCGATAGCATAGAGACGTCCATGATCGCCTAACCGGGAGAGGATCAGGCGTGAGTGCCCGCCGCGCCCGAAGGTACCATCAATATAAATGCCGTCAGATTTGATATTGAGGCCGTTAACCGCCTCATCCAACAGCACCGTGGTGTGATTAAAAGTATCCTGCATAGCTATAACGACAAATCCTGCAACCGCTCAGACAAAGCCTGCTGAGAGGAATGCTCTGTGTCTATATCATCCTTGACTTGTTGATACCAGGTCTGTTCATCCCACAGCTCAAACTTGTTGAACTGCCCAACCAGCATCACTTCTTTAGTCAGGCCCGCATGCTGACGAAGGGTATTCGCCAACAATAAGCGGCCTGCACTGTCCATCTGGCATTCACTGGCATGCCCCAGTAACAGGCGCTGCACGCGCCGCTCTGCCGGGATCATGCTGGATAAACGAGACAGCTTTTGTTCGATAATTTCCCATTCGGGTAGCGTGTAAAGCAGCAGGCATGGCTGGTGGAGGTCAATGGTACAAACCATTTGCCCCTGAGACTCCTCGATCAGCGTATCGCGATAGCGCGTTGGTACGGCAAGCCGACCTTTGCTGTCGAGATTAACTAACGTTGCCCCGCGGAACATGCCAGTCTGCCCCTCCAGTTACCCCAAAACACCACTTTACACCACAAATTCCCACTAAAAGAGTTTACGGAGCGAAGGAAAACATTGTCAAGCCGCAGTCATGGCAGAAAGGCATTATTTCTCAGAGGAATAAAATGCGGAGAAGTTAAAAACAAACCACCCGAAGAGAGCACCGGAGAATAAACTAATGAATAGTGGCAGGAAATTTGCCTGGCCATTTAAATTGCTCAAAAATATACCACTCAGAGATAAAAGGAAATAAGTGCTCAGCTTTGCGACGCGGGCTGCATTTTAGGGTATTTCCGAGGCTTTTCCCAGCACGGCGCAGACATGGCGCTGCTAACAGCATCGGACGTTCACAGGATTATTATTATTCGCTAGCTCATTTAATCAGCGGTGCAACATTTTTTGTCTCATTTACTTATATTTACTAAATGCCTATAAGATGAATCTCAAATACAAGATAAATTTGCCATCTTATGCTACGCCCTCAGAGAGTAACTCAGAGTAAATGCATGGATATGAAAAAGGCAGCCTTAGCTGCCTTTTTCCATCTGAATAGTTAGATCGCTTTACGATTTAAACGCCCACGACGATAAAGATTGCGCCGAATACGCGTCAGACCGGGTTTCGGTTTGCGCGGCTCATCAAGGCTGGCTAATACTAACTCCAGAACGCGCTCCGCAACGTCACGATGCCGCTGGCCCACGGCCAGTACCGGACATTCCAGGAAATCGAGCAGTTCGTGATCGCCAAAGGTGGCAATCGCCAGATCCTGCGGCAGTCGCCCTTCCGATTTCAGCGTCACGTCCATTACCCCCTGCAGCAGGCCGAAAGAGGTGGTGAACAGCGCCTCTGGCATGTCATGCGTTTCGAGATACTTTTCAAATAGCGCGGCGGCGGCATGGCGCTCAAAGCTATTGGCATAGACGAAGTCGATCTGTCGTTCATCGCCCTTCCACGCATCGCGGAAACCCAGCTCACGCAGGAAGCTAACCGACAGTTCCGGTAGCGCGCCGAGGAACAGCACCGATTTAACCGGCAGCTTGCGCAGTTCAGCAGCCAGCGCCTGGGCATCGTCCTGATCGGCCCCGACCACGCTGGTAAAGTGCTCGCGATCCAGCGCACGGTCCAGAGCGATAATCGGTAACGGATCGTTGATCCAGCGCTGATAGAACGGATGCTCCGGCGGCAGGGAGGTTGAAACGATAATCGCATCAACCTGGCGCTGAAGCAGGTGCTCCACACAGCGCATTTCGTTATCCGGCTGATCTTCAGAACAGGCGATCAGCAGCTGGTAGCCACGCTGGCGCGCCTGGCGTTCCAGATAATTCGCTATTCGGGTATAGCTGGTATTCTCCAAATCAGGAATAACCAGTCCTATTGATCGGGTACGGCCAGCACGAAGCCCCGCCGCCACCGCGTTCGGATGGTAATTATGCTCACGCACCACCGCCATCACCTTCTCGACGGTTTTATCGCTGACACGATACTGCTTTGCTTTGCCATTGATGACATAGCTTGCTGTCGTGCGTGATACACCGGCCAGGCGGGCAATTTCATCCAGTTTCACAATAACCCCACACTTCTGTCGCGTAACTGCGGCCAATAGCCACAGCACATCTATGGATAAGTCGTTTATAACATCTAACCGCAGAATAGTTTAGCGGGCAACAGCTTTTCATCGGCGGCGGGGGCAATTGAGCAAAAAATAAAAAAACCCGGCATTACGCCGGGTTAGCAGACTGTCTGTAAAATCGTCAGGGAGGATTAGCGCATGATGCGCTCGCCGCGTGCCACGCCAACGATACCTGAACGCGCAACTTCAACAATTTCCGCAACTTCGCGTACGGTATTGAGGAAGGCGTCGAGCTTATCACTGGTGCCGGCGAGCTGAACCGTGTAAAGCAATGGCGTCACATCAACGATCTGACCACGGAAAATTTCCGCACTGCGTTTGACCTCTTCGCGGCCGTAACCGGTCGCCTGGATTTTCACCAGCATGATCTCGCGCTCAACAAATGCGCCCTGCCCCAGCTCGCTGACGCGCAGTACATCAACCAGTTTGTGCAGCTGCTTCTCAATCTGCTCCAGCACCTTTTCATCGCCGACGGTTTGAATCGTCATGCGCGACAGCGTTGGATCGTCAGTAGGTGCAACCGTCAGGCTTTCAATGTTGTAGCCGCGCTGGGAAAACAGCCCAACCACGCGGGACAATGCGCCGGATTCGTTTTCCAGCAGAACCGATAATACACGACGCATAATTAAGTCCTCTCCGTTTTGCTCAACCACATTTCATCCATAGCGCCACCGCGAATATGCATCGGGTAGACGTGTTCGGTGCCATCCACATTCACATCCACAAACACCAGACGCTCATTACGCACCTGCTCAAGCGCCTCGGCCAGCTTCGACTCCAGCTCTTCCGGACGGTTGATAGAGATGCCCACGTGGCCGTACGCTTCCGCCAGACGGACGAAGTCAGGCAGCGATTCCATATACGACTGTGAGTGGCGGCCAGAATAAATCATATCCTGCCACTGTTTCACCATGCCGAGGAAACGGTTATTAAGGTTCAGCACCAGCACCGGAATGCCGTACTGCAACGCGGTAGACAGCTCCTGAATGTTCATCTGGATACTGCCGTCACCGGTCACACACACCACGGTTTCCTGCGGCAGTGCCAGCTTCACGCCCAGCGCAGCAGGCAGGCCGAAGCCCATCGTACCCAGACCACCCGAGTTGATCCAACGGCGCGGTTTGTCGAACTGGTAGTAAAGCGCAGCAAACATCTGATGCTGCCCCACGTCGGAGGTAACGTAAGCATCGCCTTTGGTCAGGCGGCAAATGGTTTCAATAACCGCCTGCGGCTTGATCTTATCGCTGGTGCGATCGAACTCCAGGCAATGACGCGCGCGCCACTGTTCAATACGCTGCCACCAGTCGCGCAGATTGTCATAGTTCTGCTGCGCATCGCTTTGCGCCAGCAGCTCCAGCATCTGTTGCAGTACCTGTTTCGCATCGCCAACAATCGGCACGTCCGCGGACACGGTTTTGGAAATTGATGTCGGATCGATATCAACATGCAGCACGGTGGCATTCGGGCAGTATTTTGCCAGGTTATTGGTTGTACGGTCATCGAAGCGTACACCCACGGCAAAGATCACGTCCGAGTGGTGCATGGTCATGTTGGCTTCGTAGGTGCCGTGCATGCCCAGCATGCCCACGCACTGGCGATGAGTACCGGGGAAGGCCCCCAGCCCCATCAGCGACGTGGTGACCGGTACGTTAAGTTTTTCAGCCAGCTGACGCAGCTCTTCATGGCAGGCTGCGTTAATCACGCCGCCACCGGCATAGATCACCGGCTGCTTCGCCGCTAACAGCGTTTGCAGCGCACGTTTAATCTGCCCTTTATGACCCTGAGTCGTCGGGTTATAAGAACGCATGCTGACTTCTTCCGGCCAGACATAAGGCAGTTTATTCGCCGGGTTCATCATATCTTTTGGCAGATCGACGACAACCGGACCAGGACGACCGCTCGCTGCCAGCCAGAAGGCTTTCTTCATGATGGTCGGAATCTCTTCGACGCTCTTCACCATGAAGCTGTGCTTCACAACCGGGCGCGAAATTCCCACCATGTCGCACTCCTGGAAAGCATCGTAGCCAATCAGAGAGGACATCACCTGGCCGGAAAGCACAACCATTGGAATCGAATCCATATAGGCCGTAGCGATACCGGTAATCGCATTAGTCGCGCCCGGGCCGGAGGTCACCAGCACTACACCGACATCGCCGGTTGCGCGCGCATAACCATCCGCCATATGCACTGCGCCCTGCTCGTGGCGGACCAGGATGTGGTCAACACCACCAACGGTTTGCAGAGCGTCATAGATATCGAGGACCGCTCCACCGGGATAGCCGAATACATGTTTTACGCCCTGATCGATTAACGATCGGACCACCATCTCGGCTCCTGACAACATCTCCATCTTTGCCTCCAGGCTTTAAGGTACTGAGTTATCCAACATCTCCCCTGTCAGGACGCTGCCAGATAACTTCAAAACCTGTGTTTTATATGCTCAGAAATTGGAAGTCATTTCCAAAATCCAGATACAGGGAAGAACCCTGGTCATTTTTTTGGTTTGAGGTTATGCCGATTACCATAACCGTAGAAAACCTGGCAGGCAAACGGCAAACCACACACTGGGTGCGGAAAGGGATGATTAAGACTCTGCCGCCTGGGCTCTGCTATCGACAATAACACTGAATATAAAGCGTTATAAAAGCGGAATGTACTGTGGTTTAGATAACTATCAGCGCGATCGTTTTGTTATTAAAACGGTGTAGGATAAAAAAAACAGAGGGCCGCGCTGGCTGTTGGTTTTTTTTAGTTATATCTGCTGGTTTTTAAAGAAAAGATAATTTTTTTATCCAAAAAAACTTAAACCATCACCCTAAACCATTACCATAAAAAAACCAACTAAAATAATAAAAATCAATAATTTAAAAATAAAAATAACGCAGTAAATCATCGTTAAGCCCGTCATTTCTCGATCGAAATCACATTTCAGCAGGCTATTCTTCTGAAGTGCAGCCGGCCGCCAGAATATTTTCCTTAAGGCATTGCGGGTCACTCGCTAATAACCCCATAGCGAAAGTTGACAGCCCGCCCCGTTATCAGGTATCAATAATGTCACTTTGAATTTATGAGGTCTGGTCAATGATTCGTTCCATCCGCCTACTCGGTCTACTACTAAACGCATCTTCGTTGCGCGGTAGACGAGTGGGCGGAATCAATCACTGATTCAGGCCTGCAAGACCTAAGAAACCCGCGCCAATGCGCGGGTTTTTTTATGCTCGCGGCCAGGCCCGACGTAATCAAGACAAGGAATTAACCCATGAGCCAACAAGTCATTATTTTCGATACCACTCTGCGCGATGGTGAGCAGGCATTACAGGCCAGCCTGAGTGTGAAAGAAAAACTGCAGATTGCCCTGGCACTGGAGCGTATGGGCGTGGATGTGATGGAGGTCGGCTTCCCGGTTTCTTCACCCGGTGATTTTGAATCCGTCCAGACTATTGCCCGTCAGATTAAGAACAGCCGCGTCTGCGGGCTGGCACGCTGTGTGGAAAAAGATATCGACGCAGCCTATGAAGCACTGCGCGTGGCCGAGGCCTATCGCATCCACACCTTCCTGGCGACATCGCCAATGCACATCGCGACCAAACTGCGCAGTACCCTGCCGGAAGTGATCGAGCGTGCGGTGAAGATGGTTAAGCGTGCGCGTAACTACACCGATGACGTAGAGTTCTCCTGCGAAGACGGCGGACGTACCCCTATTGACGATCTGTGCCGTGTGGTGGAAGCCGCGATTAACGCCGGTGCCACTACCATCAATATCCCGGATACCGTCGGTTATACCCTGCCTTACGAATACGCAAACATCTTCACCCAGTTGCGCGAACGCGTGCCGAACATCGACAAAGCGATTTTGTCCGTACACACCCATGACGATCTGGGCATGGCCGTTGGCAACGCGCTGGCCGCCGTCAATGCCGGTGCGCGCCAGATTGAAGGTGCGATGAATGGCCTGGGCGAGCGTGCCGGTAACTGTGCGCTGGAAGAAACCATTATGGCGATTAAAACTCGCGGCCAGCTGATGAATGTGCATACCCGCATCAACCACCAGGAAATCTATCGTACCTGCCAGACCGTTAGCCAGATTTGCAACATGCCAATCCCGGCGCATAAAGCGGTAATTGGTTCCAATGCCTTCGCTCACTCCTCCGGTATTCACCAGGACGGCGTGCTGAAGAATCGTGAAAACTACGAGATCCTGACCCCGGAATCCATTGGCCTGAAGCAGGTACAGTTGAACCTGACCTCACGTTCCGGTCGCGCAGCCGTTAAGCACCGTATGGAAGAGATGGGCTACAGCGAATCGGATTATAATCTGGATACGCTGTACGAAGACTTCAAAGCGCTGGCGGATAAGAAAGGCCAGGTCTTTGATTACGATCTGGAAGCCATGGCATTTATCAACAAACAGTCGGAAGAGCCGGAGTTCTTCTCGCTGGATACCTTCAATGTGCAGTCCGGTTCAAGCGTCATTGCTACCGCCACCGTGCAACTGCTGTGCGGTGAAGAACAGAAAACCGAAGCCGCAACCGGCAACGGCCCGGTCGATGCCGTGTACCAGGCCATCAACCGCATTACCGATTTTGACGCTGAACTGATCAACTATCAGCTGACCGCAAAAGGTCACGGTAAAGACGCGCTGGGCCAGGTAGATATCGTCGTGAAATATAATGGACGCAAATTCCACGGCGTTGGTCTGGCGACCGATATCGTCGAATCCTCCGCCAAAGCCATGGTGCATGCGTTGAACAATATCTGGCGCGCCCGCCAGGTCGAGCAGGAACTGCAACGTAAGTTGACTCAACAGGATCAAAAGGAAACCGTGTAACCATGTCCACAACCTTTCATCTCGCAGTTTTACCCGGTGACGGTATCGGCCCGGAAGTGATGGCACAGGCAGGTAAGGTGCTGGATGCTATCCGTCAGCGTTTTGACCTGCGTATTACCACCAGTGAATATGATGTTGGCGGCATCGCCATTGACCGTCACGGTGTACCTCTGCCGGAAACCACGGTAAAAGGCTGTGAGCAGGCGGATGCGATTCTGTTTGGTTCCGTGGGTGGCCCGAAGTGGGAACATCTGCCTCCGGCAGAGCAGCCTGAGCGCGGTGCACTGCTGCCGCTGCGTAAGCATTTTAAACTGTTCAGCAACCTGCGCCCGGCAAGCCTGTATCAGGGCCTGGAAGAGTTCTGCCCGCTGCGCCGCGACATTGCCGACAAAGGTTTCGATATTCTGGTGGTGCGTGAACTGACCGGTGGGATCTACTTCGGCCAGCCGAAAGGCCGCGAAGGCAGCGGCATGCACGAACGCGCCTTCGATACCGAGGTTTATCACCGTTTCGAGATCGAACGCATTGCCCGTATCGCCTTCGAGTCAGCGCGTAAGCGCCGCAAAAAAGTGACCTCAATCGATAAAGCCAACGTGCTGCAGTCTTCCATCCTCTGGCGCCAGATCGTGACCGAAGTCGCGCAGGACTACCCGGACGTTGAGCTGAGCCATATGTATATCGACAACGCCACCATGCAGCTGATCAAAGCGCCGTCGCAGTTTGACGTGATGCTGTGCTCTAACCTGTTTGGTGACATCCTTTCCGACGAGTGCGCGATGATTACCGGCTCAATGGGTATGCTGCCCTCAGCCAGCCTCAACGAACAGGGCTTTGGCCTGTTTGAACCGGCGGGCGGTTCAGCACCGGACATTGCTGGTAAAAATATCGCTAACCCGATCGCTCAAATCCTGTCGCTGGCGCTGCTGCTGCGCTACAGCCTGGATGCAGGCAACGCCGCTGATGCCATTGAGCAGGCCATCAGCCGTGCGTTGGAAGAGGGTTATCGCACCGGTGACTTAGCCGGCAACGGCAAGGCTATCGGCACCGATAAAATGGGCGACATCATTGCCCGGTTTATTCGCGAAGCATAATTATGAAAACACTGTACGAGAAGCTGTTTGATGCGCATGTCGTGCACGAAGCACCCAATGAAACACCGCTGATTTATATCGACCGTCACCTCGTTCATGAGGTGACGTCAGCACAGGCCTTTGACGGCCTGCGTGCACACGGACGCCCGGTGCGCCAGCCGTCAAAAACCTTCGCCACCATGGATCACAACGTTTCTACCCAGAGCCGGGATATTAACGCCAGTGGTGAGATGGCGCGTATTCAGATGTCGATGCTGATCAAAAACTGTGAAGCCTTTGGCGTGCAGCTGTTCGATCTCAGCCATCAGTTTCAGGGTATCGTTCACGTGATGGGCCCGGAACAGGGCCTGTCGCTGCCGGGTATGACCATCGTCTGCGGCGATTCACACACCTCGACCCACGGCGCGCTGGGCGCGCTGGCGTTTGGTATCGGCACCTCCGAAGTGGAGCACGTGCTGGCAACGCAGACGCTGAAGCAGGCGCGCGCAAAAACCATGAAGGTGGAAGTTCGCGGTAAAACGGCACCGGGGATTACCGCCAAAGATATCGCGCTGGCGATTATCGGTAAAACCGGTAGCGGCGGCGGCAACGGCCACGTCGTGGAGTTCTGCGGTGAGGCGGTCGCATCGCTGAGCATGGAAGGCCGTATGACGCTGTGCAACATGGCCATCGAACTGGGTGCGAAAGCGGGCCTGGTTGCGCCTGATGACACCACCTTTAACTATGTGAAGGGTCGCCGTTTTGCGCCAAAAGATGACCAGTGGCAGCAGGCAGTGGATTACTGGCGTACGCTGAAGTCTGATGACGGCGCGCACTTTGACAAAGTGATCACGCTGGAAGCGGCGGATATCGCACCGCAGGTCACCTGGGG
Organism: Erwinia sp. GW821-FHT03D09; assembly: GCF_059420805.1. Lineage (NCBI taxonomy): Bacteria > Pseudomonadati > Pseudomonadota > Gammaproteobacteria > Enterobacterales > Erwiniaceae > Erwinia > Erwinia sp. GW821-FHT03D09. Next base: position 107,843 of record NZ_JBWKUK010000005.1, on the reverse strand, counting down.
AACCAACCCCGGACAAGTCATTGCCGTTAGCGATCCGATCCCCGATCCGGTTTCATTCAGCGATCCGGTGGAGCGCGCCTCCGCTGAAAAAGCGCTGGCCTATATGGATCTGAAACCCGGTATTCGCCTGACCGATGTGCGTATTGATAAGGTCTTTATTGGCTCCTGCACCAACTCACGCATTGAAGATCTGCGTGCGGCAGCCGCAGTGGTGAAAGGCCATAAAATTGCCGAGGGCGTGCAGGGTTACGTGGTACCAGGTTCTGGTCCGGTAAAAGCACAGGCCGAAGCGGAAGGACTGGATAAGATCTTTATCGATGCTGGTTTTGAGTGGCGCTTACCGGGCTGTTCAATGTGCCTCGCGATGAACAACGATCGGTTAAGCCCCGGAGAACGTTGCGCATCCACCAGCAACCGTAACTTTGAAGGCCGCCAGGGCCGCGGCGGGCGTACCCATCTGGTCAGTCCGGCGATGGCGGCGGCGGCGGCGGTAGCCGGCCACTTTGCAGATATTCGCGAGCTGGCGTAAGGAATTATTATGGCAAAGAAATTTACCCAACACACCGGCGTTGCGGTGCCGATGGATCTGGCCAACGTCGATACCGATGCAATTATCCCTAAGCAGTTTTTGCAGATGGTGACCCGTACTGGTTTTGGCCGCAATCTGTTCTTCGACTGGCGCTACAGCGATGCAGAAGGCAAGATTGATAACCCGGATTTCATTCTGAACAAGCCGGAGTTCAGCGGGGCCAGCATTATGCTGACGCGTGAAAACTTTGGCTGCGGTTCATCGCGCGAGCATGCGCCCTGGGCGCTGACCGATTATGGTATTCAGGCGATTGTCGGTTCTGATTTTGCCGATATTTTTGCCAACAACTCCTTCAATAATCAGCTGCTGCTGGTGTCGCTGGCGGAAGACGAAGTGGATGAGTTGTTCCGCATGGTTGCCGCCGATCCGGGGATGCAGATGACCGTTGACCTGGAGAATCAGCAGGTGCGGGCGGGTAGCAAAGCGTATCGTTTTGAGATCGACAGCTTCCGCCGTCACTGTCTGCTGCACGGTCTGGATGCGATTGGTTTGACGTTGCAGCACGATGCAGCGATTAGTGCTTATGAAGAGAAGCAGCCGGTTTTTTTACGCTGATTGCGGTGTGGGTTTGAGGTCGCGGATAGCCTGGTGTCTGGCGTATCGGTGTGGGGCGGGTTCGCCGACTCGGCGTGAATACGTCCCTGTAGCCTCGACGGGCGCGTCCATGCGCCCGACGGTCTGCGAACCCGCCCCACACCGATTGCCTGCTAATCAATGCGTTGCTGCAAAGGTAAAACCAGAGTCTTTCTTCACTGCCCTTCCGTTCTCTGTCTGTTAAAACTGATCTGGTAGTTAAAGCAGATATTTCTCGCAGCAACATCGCTGTCTGAAAGGCCGACCATTACGGGACAGGTTAGCCGGGTGTCTGCCGCAGGGATGCGGCAGCCAAGCCTCCAGGGAGGATTCACGGCGACCCGGCGATCTGCCCGTAATGGTCAGCCCGGGCACCGGGTTCTCAGCGAAATAAACCAGGCACCGAACATTGTTATACCGTCTGCGCTTCCCGAATCCGCCACGACAGCACAAACGACACCAGCACCAGGGCAAACGCCAGCATATACACCGCGTGATGACCAAAGTTTTCCGCCACGGTCCCCTGGAAAATCCCGGCCAGGATCACCCCGGTCGAAATACTGTTAGTGAACAGCGTGGTCGCCGCCCCCGGCCGCCCCGGCATTAAATCCTGGAACCAGATCATCCCAATTCCGGCGATAATGCCGATAAATACCGCGTTGAACAGCTGCAACACCATCAGCGCCGCACGATTCTGCAACAGCACCAATCCAAGGTAAAACAGCGCTCCGCAGCCAACCGCCAGCAGCATCATATTGCGCTTACCGGTACGCCTGACGTAGCGCCCGGCCAGCAGCATCACCGGGATCTCCAGCCCCGCAGCAGTCCCCATCAGGAGGCCCGCCAGCGAATCCGGCAATCCGAGCGTGCTGCTGATATACAGCGGCATATCAATGATGTACATACTGTTGCAGGACCACATCAGCACCGAAGCGATAAACAGCAGCCGGACATCAGTGTTCTTTAAACCGCTCATCTCAGCCACCGGCGTCGCTGCAGTCGGCAGCACTCTGGGTACCGACGGCAGAGTAAACCAGATCATCGCGATGCAGACCACAAACAGCAGTGCAGCGATGCTAAACATGAGAGTGAAACCAAAATTCAGTACCAGCGAGAAGGAGAGCGGCGGACCAATTACCCAGGCCAGCGACATCTGCGCACGCATTACCGAGCTGAACATCACCGCCTCGCGCGCCGAACTGTCGGCATACTCACGCGCCAGAGCAAAAATCTGCGGCATCGCCACGCTGGCAATCGCGGAAAGCAACACGCCAAGCGTAATCAACGTCAGGTAGTGACGATTGAAAGCAAACAGGACGGCGTTTGCCACGGCAATCAGGCAGCAAAACAGAATCAGCATACGGCGGTCGCCGCGATTATCGGAACGCTTCGCCAACAGCAGGCTGACCACAATCCCCGCCACCGCGTTCACCGTATAAAACAGCCCCACCCAAAATGGCCGTACGTCCACCTCACGGCTGAGGAACAGGCTCAGCGTCGGTGCCTGAAGCGCACCGGCAATGCCGACCATAAACGTAATCGCCATAAACGCCAGATAGACCGGATTAAAACGATGACGCGCCAACAGCGATTTCATAGCAATGCCTCACTGGCATAAATAGAGGGAAAATAATGCAAAAGCTTAGAAGAGAAACAACGAAAAAAGCCAGCGACATTTTTGTCCGCTGGCTGGTGAACAGCACCATACTCAGAAATCAGTGACCTCAGCCACTAAAGATGGCCAAGCGCCACTCCGCAGAGTGCCTCCCGCTCTTCCATCTGTTGCCATTATCGCCATAATATACGGCAGGAAAAACTGACCGCTTTCACTACGGAGTTCCTCTTTTATGTCCTCACCGCGTTTGCAGCAGCAATTTATCCGTCTCTGGCAATACTGCGACGGCCAGCCGCAGGAGACGACTCTCAACGATCTTGCGGTACGGCTCAGCTGCTCGCGGCGTCATATGCGTAATCTGCTGAATGCCATGCAGGAGGCGGGCTGGCTGGAGTGGCAGTCGGAGGCCGGGCGCGGTAAGCGTTCACGGCTCATCTTTCTGTATACCGGGCTGGCCCTACAGCAGCAGCGCGCGGAGGATCTGCTGGAACAGGACCGCATCGATCAGCTGGTTCAACTGGTGGGGGATAAAAACCGCATACGGCAAATGCTGCTGTCCCATCTGGGCCGCAGCTTCCGGCAGGGAAAACATATTCTGCGCGTCCTTTATTACCGTCCGCTCCTCAACCTGCTGCCAGGCACGCCGCTGCGGCGATCGGAAACCCATCTGGCCCGCCAGATTTTCAGTGGTCTGGCGCGAATAAATGAGGAAAATGGGGAAGTGGAACCGGATATCGCCCATCACTGGCAACAGCTTAGCCCGTTACACTGGCGCTTCTTTCTGCGTCCGGCCATTCGTTTCCACCATGGTCGCGAGCTGGACATGGAAGACGTGATCGCCAGCCTGCAGCGCTTAAAAGAGCAGCCGCTGTTTAGCCACTTTGAACACATTGAATCCAACAGTCCGTGGATGCTGGACATCCACCTCAAACATACCGACAGCTGGCTTCCGTGGCTGCTGGCCAGCGTCAACGCGATGATCCTGCCAAAAGAGTGGCCGTTTATGCGCAACTTCGCCCGTCAGCCGTCGGGAACCGGTCCCTATGCCGTCGAGCACAACCAGCAGAGCCAGCTGCGTATCAGCGCCTTCGATGACTACTTTGGCTATCGCGCACTGATCGACGAGGTCAATATCTGGGTCCTGCCCGAGATCAGCGACGAGCTGGTTTACTCCGGCGTGAAGCTGCAAAGTCATGATACCGATGAGCAGCCGGAAGAGAGTCGCCTGGAGGAAGGCTGCTACTTTCTGCTGTTTGACCAGCGTTCCGAGCTGGGCCGGAACGAAGCTGTTCGCCGCTGGCTAAGTTCAATCTTCAACCCGATCGCCCTGCTTAACCACAGCGGGATTGCCTATCAGCGCTACTGGTTCCCGGCATGGGGCCTGCTGCCGCGCTGGCATCATCGCCATGATATGGAAATGAGCAACAAGCCAGAGGGGTTAGATTCGCTGACGATCACCTGGTACAGCGATCAGATTGAACACCAGGGCATCGCCAACGCCCTGGGCCCTGTTCTTGCCGCGCACGGTGTGGCGCTGATAACCCAGGAACTGGATTATGAAAGCTGGCATCAGGGTAACGCCGAGAGCGATATCTGGCTGGGTAGCGCCAACTTTACGCTGCCGCTGGAGTTCTCCCTGTTCTCGCTACTGTATGAAGTTCCGCTGATGCATCACTGCATTCCCATCGACTGGCAGCAGGATGCGCAGCAGTGGCGGGAGCAGAAGCTTCCGCTGGCCGACTGGAGTAAACAGCTAATCGACAATCATTACCTGCATCCGCTGTTTCACCACTGGCTGCAGCTGCATGGCCAGCGCAGCATGCGCGGGGTGAGAATGAATACCCTGGGCTGGTTCGATTTCAAATCCGCCTGGTTTGCACCGCCGGATGAGTCATGAGTGCTTTCGTTAGCGGAACGATCTCACTAGAATAGGCCGTTCTCAACGGGGTGCGATATACCCTGCTGCGCGGTAGCAGGGTATATCGCTGAGAGAAAACCCGTCGAACCTGATCCGGCTCATACCGGCGTAGGGATTTGAGAGTGCTGTTTACTCAGATCCTTTGCGCATCTTCTTTTCAAGGAACGCAAAGTGTTAAAAAAAATCTTACCTCTGCTGGTGCTGTTCTCGCTGCCCGTCGCAGCGAAAGACGCGCTGACCGTCTATACCTACGACTCGTTCTCCGCCGACTGGGGCCCCGGCCCGGCAATCAAAAAAGCTTTTGAAGCGCAGTGTAACTGCGAGCTGAAGTTTGTTGCGTTGGCCGATGGCGTATCGTTACTCAACCGCCTGCGAATGGAAGGAAAAAACAGCCAGGCCGACGTCGTTCTGGGGCTGGACAATAACCTGCTGGATGCGGCAGAAAAAACCGGCCTGTTCGCCGCCAGCCAGGTCAATACCGAAAGCAGCAACGTGCCCGGCGGCTGGAAAAATAGCACCTTCGTGCCCTACGACTACGGTTGGTTCGCCTTCGTTTACGACAAAACCCGCCTGCAAAATCCGCCAAAAAGCCTGAAAGAGCTGGTCGAGAGCGACCGCCCAATCAAAGTGATCTACGAAGATCCGCGCACCAGCACGCCGGGCCTGGGTCTGCTGCTGTGGATGCAGAAGGTGTATGGTGAGCAGGCACCGGCAGCCTGGCAGAAACTGGCTCAGAAAACCGTCACCGTCACCAAAGGCTGGAGTGAAGCCTACGGCCTGTTCCTCAAAGGTGAAAGCGATATGGTGCTGAGCTACACCACGTCCCCTGCTTACCATCTCATCGAAGAGAAGAAAGACCAGTACGCCGCTGCCAACTTCAGCGAAGGCCATTACCTGCAGGTGGAAGTGGCCGGTCAGCTGAAAGCCAGCAAGCAACCGAAACTGGCGCAGGAGTTTATGCAGTTCCTGCTGACTCCGGCTTTCCAGAACACCATTGCCACCGGCAACTGGATGTATCCGGCCATTAAAACAACATTACCGGCGGGGTTCGATACCCTGACCGTGCCGACGACGACGTTGCAATACAGCGCTCAGGACGTCGCCAGCCAGCGCAGCCAGTGGATCAGTGAATGGCAACGCGCCGTCAGCCGCTGATCCCCGGCTGGATGATTCCGGGCGGTCTGACGGCGCTGCTGCTGACCGGAATCGCCCTGCTGGCGTTTCTGTCGCTGTGGTTTAATGCGCCGGAGAGCGACTGGCGCAGCGTCATGTCAGACAGCTATATCTGGCACGTACTGCGCTTTTCGTTCTGGCAGGCACTGCTCTCAGCGCTACTGTCCGTACTGCCCGCGATCCCGCTGGCGCGAGCGCTTTATCGCCGCCGCTTTCCCGGCCGCAGCACCCTTCTGCGCCTGTGCGCCATGACGCTGGTACTGCCGGTGCTGGTTGCCGTCTTCGGCATCCTCAGTGTGTATGGCCGCAGCGGCTGGCTGGCGGAGTTCTGTTCGCTGATCGGCATCGACTATACCTTTACCCCCTACGGCCTGCAGGGCATTCTGCTGGCGCATATTTTCTTTAATCTGCCGCTGGCCAGTCGGCTGCTGCTCCAGGCGCTGCAACACATTCCCGGCGAGCAGCGCCAGCTCGCGGCCCAGCTTGGTCTGCACGGCTGGTCACACTTCCGCATTGTGGAATGGCCGTGGCTTCGTCGCCAGATCCTGCCCGCCGGGGCGCTGATTTTCATGCTTTGCTTTGCCAGCTTTGCCACCGTGCTGTCGCTGGGCGGCGGGCCGCGTGCCACCACGATCGAGCTGGCCATCTTTCAGGCGCTGAGCTTTGATTACGATCCCAGCCGGGCTGCGCTTCTGGCGCTGCTGCAGATGGCCTGCTGCCTGGGCCTGGTGCTGCTGAGCCAGCGGCTGAATAAGGCGCTACCCGCAGGAAGCGACAGCCTCGGCGGCTGGCGGAATCCGGAAGACAGCTGGCGTGCCCGGCTGCTGGACGGCCTGTTAATTACGCTGGCGCTGCTGCTGATCCTGCCACCGCTGCTGGCGGTCGTCGTTGACGGGCTGCGCCAGGGGCTGAGCGGCGTACTGATTCAGCCCGCGCTCTGGCAGGCCACGTTTACCTCACTGCGCATTGCGCTGGGTGCCGGAGTGCTGAGCGTCATACTGACGGTGATGCTGCTATGGAGCAGCCGCGAGCTGCGCCTGCGCCAGCATCCCCGCTGGGGGCAGACGTTGGAGCTGAGCGGTATGCTGATCCTCGCCATGCCCGGCATCGTACTGGCGACCGGATTTTTCCTACTTCTCAACGCTACGGTGGGCCTGCCGCAGTCGGCGGACGGCATTGTGATTTTTACCAACGCGCTGATGGCCATTCCCTACGCAATGAAGGTGCTGGAAAACCCGCTGCGCGACATGGCCGAACGCTATAACCGCCTGTGTCTTTCGTTGGATATTCGCGGCTGGAACCGCCTGAGGCTGATTGAGCTGCGCGCGCTGAAGCGGCCGCTGGCCCAGGCGCTGGCGTTTGCCTGCGTGCTGTCGATTGGTGATTTTGGCGTCGTCGCATTGTTCGGGAATGAAAGCTTCCGCACGCTGCCGTTTTATCTTCATCAGCAGATCGGTTCCTACCGCAGCAGCGAGGGTGCGGTCACTGCGCTGCTGCTGCTGCTGCTCTGCTTCCTGTTGTTCACCCTGATTGAAAAACTGCCGGGGCGCCATGCTAAGCCTGACTAATCTGACCTACCTCTATAACCATCTGCCGATGCGCTTTACCTTTAGCGCACAGGCCGGTGAACGGCTGGCGATTCTTGGCCCCAGCGGAGCCGGGAAAAGTACGCTGCTGAGCCTGATTGCCGGTTTTCTGCCTGCCAGCAGCGGCAGCCTTCTGCTGGGTGGTCAGGATCATCGTGACTCTCCCCCGGCCAGACGCCCGGTATCGATGCTGTTTCAGGAAAACAATCTGTTTCCACATTTGACGGTGGCACAAAATATCGGGCTGGGGCTGCACCTGGGCCTGAAACTCAGCCACCAGCAAAAACAGATCCTGCAGGATATTACCCGCCGCGTCGGGCTGGAAGAACAGCTCCAGCGACTGCCGCATCAGCTTTCCGGCGGCCAGCGCCAGCGCACCGCCCTCGCCCGCTGTCTGGTCAGGCAGCAGCCGATCCTGTTACTCGATGAGCCTTTTTCCGCGCTCGATCCGGCGCTGCGAAAAGAGATGCTGGGGCTGGTTGACGAGGTATGCAGCGAGCGAAATATGACGCTGCTGATGGTGTCGCACAGCATTGAAGATGCGGCGCGTATTGCCCCACGTAGCCTGCTGATTGTTGACGGCAGGGTTTACTGGGACGGCAGCACCACACAGTTACAGCAGGGCGAAGTCGATGAAGCGGCGATTCTGGGGATTACTCGCCGCTAATCTCCGCATCAATCAGAAGAAGACCTGCCAAAGCAGATGACGGAACACCGGCATTAGCGGATGGAACTGAATAGCCGTAAAGCTGCCAATCGCCACGATCAGCATCACCGGTGCCAGCCAGCGCAGGCGCGATGCGGGCAGATACGGCGTTGCCCAGTCCTGCTGCTTCCTGGCCCGCAGCAGGCGCCAGCTTAGCCAGAAGCCCAGCCAGACCAGGATAGCCACCAGTAACAGCAACCATTTAAACAGGCCGCTGCTGGCATCTTTCGGCACGTCAATCGCCACCCCGGCGAGAATACCCGGCAGCAGATAGAGCAGTGGCCACAGCAGGCAGCCGATAATATTCGGCGGCAAAAACTTGCGCACCGGCAGCTCAAGCATGCCGGCAACCAGTGGGATGAGCGGACGCGTCGGTCCGATAAAGCGCCCAACGATAATGGTAAACATGCTGTGCTCGTGCAGGGCATGCTCGGTTTTATCCATCAGTTTCTGGTGCCGTTTGATAAACGACCAGCGGTGCAGCGGCCCCTTAAACTGCCAGCCGATGAAATAGGAGATCCAGTCCCCCAGCAGGCAGCCAATTATCCCCGCCAGCCAGGCGGGATACAGCGCCACCTGCCCGCTACCAATCAGCGCACCAAAGGAAGCCATCAACACGGTACCGGGAAGCAGCAGCCCCACCAACGCAAGAGATTCTAAAAAGGTCACCAGCCCAACGGCCAGCAGCGACCACGCCAGCGATTGAGTAATGATGTGTTGCAGCCAGGCTTCCATTAATGTTCCAAAACGATTTTCAGGACCTCGGATTGTCCTGAGAGAGTTAAAAAGCGTCAAGGCCAGATTTGTATACGAATGCATAGCGGCGAGAGATTAGACACCCGCCCAATGAATACTGTATAAATAAACATGTTATTATAGTCTAATGAACAGCATAACGAGGTCAGGGTGAATAACGCACAAGCAGGATTTCTGTTAACCCGCCACTGGCGCGATACCCCTTCAGGCAGCGAAATCACCCTGTGGCTGGCGACCGACAGCGGCCCGCAGTGCGTGGTACTGCCGCCACAGGAGTCGGTAGCCTTTCTCCCCGCTGAACAACAGGCTGCCGCCACCGCGCTGCTGGCCGGCGAACGCGACTGGCGCTTTGCCCCCCTGAACTTGAAAGATTTCCGCCAGCGTCCGGTGGTGGGTCTGTACTGCAAACAGTATCGCCAGCTGCAGAAGCTGGAAAAACTGCTGCGTGAAAACGGCATTGTCCTGTTCGAGGCCGATGTCCGCCCGCCGGAGCGTTTTTTGATGGAGCGCTTTATCACCGCCGCCGTCTGGTTCAGCGGCCAGCCAGCCGGCGCAAGGCAGGTGAATACGCGCTTAAAACCTCACCCCGGCTATCGACCTCCGTTGAAATGGGTATCGCTGGATATCGAAACGACCCAGCACGGCGAGCTGTACTGCATCGGCCTGGAAGGCTGCGGCCAGCGCGATGTGTATATGCTCGGCCCGGAGAACGGTGATGCCAGCAGTATCGATTTCAATCTGGAATACGTTTCCAGCCGTCCGCAGCTGTTAGAAAAACTCAACGACTGGTTTGCTCGCCACGATCCCGACGTGCTGATCGGCTGGAACGTCGTACAGTTTGACCTGCGAGTACTGCAAAAGCACGCCGACCGTTACGGCATTCCGCTGCGTCTGGGACGCGGCAGCAGTAACGTGCTGGAGTGGCGCGAGCACGGCTTTAAGCCCGGCATTTTCTTTGCTCAGGCCAGCGGGCGGCTGATTATCGACGGCATTGAAGCGCTGAAATCGGCCTTCTGGAATTTCGATTCCTTCAGCCTGGAGTCTGTTTCCCGCGAGCTGCTCGGCGAGGGTAAGGCGATTAATCATCCCTGGCAGCGCATGGAAGAGATCAATCAGCGCTTTGCCGAAGATAAACCGGCGCTGGCGCACTACAACCTCAAGGACTGCGAGCTGGTGACGCGCATTTTTCAGCACACCGAGCTGATACCGTTTTTACTGGAGCGGGCATCGATCAATGGCCTGGCCGTCGATCGCCACGGCGGATCGGTCGCCGCCTTCGGCCACCTCTATCTGCCTAGAATGCATCGCGCCGGATTCGTTGCGCCTAATCTCGGTGAGATTGCCCCGGAGGCCAGCCCCGGCGGCTACGTGATGGACTCGCGCCCCGGCTTATACGATTCGGTACTCGTGCTGGATTATAAAAGTCTGTACCCCTCAATTATCCGCACCTTTCTGATCGACCCGGTAGGGCTGGTGGAGGGGATAGCGCATCCCGATGAGGCAGATTCCGTACCCGGCTTTCGCGGCGCGCGTTTCTCCCGCACGACTCACTGCCTGCCGGACATCGTCAGTCAGATTTGGGCCGGGCGAGAGACGGCAAAAAAACAGGGCAACAAGCCGCTGTCGCAGGCGCTGAAAATCATTATGAATGCGTTTTACGGCGTGCTGGGTACCAGCGCCTGCCGCTTCTTCGATCCACGTCTCGCCTCTTCTATTACGCTGCGCGGCCACGAGATCATGCGCCAGACCCGGGAGCTTATTGAAGCGGAAGGCTATGACGTGATTTACGGCGATACCGACTCAACCTTCGTCTGGCTGAAATCCCCGCACGATGAGGCGCAGGCCAGCGCTATTGGCCAGAAGCTGGTGGCAAAGGTCAATCGGTGGTGGCAGCAACATTTACACCAGCAGTACGGTATCACCAGCGCGCTGGAGCTGGAGTATGAAACTCACTTCAGCCGCTTTCTGATGCCCACCATTCGCGGGGCGGAACAGGGCAGCAAAAAACGCTATGCCGGAATGGTTAACGGCAGCAGCGGTGAAAAAATGATTTTCAAAGGCCTGGAAACGGTACGCACCGACTGGACGCCGCTGGCGCAAAAATTCCAGCAGGAGCTGTATCTGAAAATCTTTAAACAGCAGCCCTATCAGGATTACATCCGTGAAACCGTCAGGAAACTACTGGACGGCGAGCTGGACGATCAGCTGGTTTACGGCAAACGGCTTCGTCGCCCGCTCGACGATTACCAGCGAAATGTGCCACCGCACGTGCGCGCCGCACGCATTGCCGACGACGTGAATCAGAAGCTCGGGCACCCTTTGCAGTATCAGAACGGCGGGAAAATTCGCTACGTGATTGCCACCTCCGGCCCGGAGCCGCTCGAAGCGCGCAGTACGCCGCTGGACTACGATCACTACCTGACGCGCCAGCTGCAGCCGGTGGCCGATGGTATCCTGCCGTTCCTGGAAGATGACTTCTCGACACTGATAACCGGACAACTGGGGCTTTTTTGACAGGTGACGAACGGGCCACCTTCCAGTACCATAGCGCCCTTCCTCAAATAACTCGTTCTGACATGCACGCCGGGCAAATTCTGCCGGGGCGTTATACTATTGCCTGAAACTGACTACACGAAAATCGAGCCGAATATTTATGCCTTTTACACTTGGTCAACGCTGGATAAGCGATACGGAAAGCGAACTGGGATTAGGAACTGTTGTTGCCGTTGATACCCGAATGGTGACGCTATTATTCCCCGCTACGGGCGAAAACCGTCTTTATGCTAAAAATGATTCGCCGATCACTCGTGTCGTTTTTAATCCGGGCGATACCATTACCAGCCACGAAGGCTGGCAGCTGGACGTTGACGAAGTGCAAACCGATAACGGCGTGGTGAGTTATTTTGGTACCCGCCTCGACACCGGTGAAATCGGTGTGCGCCTGCGTGAAGTGATGCTGGACAGCAAGCTGGTATTTGGTAAACCGCAGGATCGCCTGTTCGCCGGTCAGTTAGACCGCATGGATCGTTTCGCGCTGCGCTTCCGCGCGCGTAAATATCAGAGCGAGCAGTATCGCCTGGCCACCAGCGGCCTGCGCGGTATGCGTACCAGCCTGATCCCGCACCAGTTGCATATTGCTCACGATGTCGGTCGCCGCCATGCGCCGCGCGTACTGCTGGCAGACGAAGTGGGGTTAGGGAAAACCATTGAAGCCGGGATGATTATCCATCAGCAGCTGCTGGCCGGCCGCGCCGAACGCATCCTGATCGTTGTACCGGAAACCCTACAGCACCAGTGGCTCGTTGAAATGCTGCGCCGCTTTAACCTGCGTTTCGCGCTGTTTGACGATGCCCGCTATGCCGAAGCCCAGCTCGACAGCGATAACCCGTTTGATACCGAGCAGATGATTATCTGTTCGCTGGACTTCGTGCGCCGCAACAAGCAGCGCCTTGAGAAGCTGGCCGATGCCGAATGGGACCTGATGGTGGTCGATGAGGCTCATCACCTGGTCTGGTCGGAAGAGGCGCCGAGCCGTGAATACCAGGTGATTGAGCTGCTGGCCGAGCGTATCCCGGGCGTGCTGCTGCTAACCGCCACGCCGGAACAGCTGGGTATGGAGAGCCACTTCGCCCGTCTGCGTCTGCTGGACCCGAATCGCTTCCACGATTTCGCGCAGTTTGCCGAAGAGCAGAAGCACTTCCGCCCGATTGCCGATGCGGTAGCAATGCTGCTGACGGATAAGTCCATCGGCAACGATGAGATGAACCTGATCAACGACCTGATGGGCGAGCAGGATATCGAACCGCTGCTGCAGGTCGCTAACAGCGATCGCGAAGGCAAACAGGCCGCTCGTAAAGAGTTGATCAGCATGCTGATGGACCGCCACGGTACCAGCCGCGTGCTGTTCCGTAATACCCGTAACGGTGTAAAAGGCTTCCCGAAACGCGAACTGCACCAGATCCGCCTGCCGCTGCCAACCCAGTATCAGACGGCGATCAAAGTGTCCGGCATTATGGGCGCACGCAAATCCGCCGACGAACGCGCCCGGGATATGCTCTACCCGGAGCAGATTTATCAGGAATTTGAAGGCGACAGCGGCACCTGGTGGAACTTCGATCCGCGCGTTGAATGGCTGATGGGCTACCTCACCAGCAACCGCGATCAGAAAGTGCTGGTGATCTGCGCCAAAGCCGCCACCGCGCTGCAGCTGGAGCAGGTGCTGCGCGAGCGGGAAGGTATTCGCGCGGCCGTCTTCCACGAAGGTCTGTCGATCATTGAACGCGACCGTGCGGCGGCGTGGTTTGCCTCGGAAGAAGATGGCGCTCAGGTTCTGCTGTGCTCCGAAATCGGTTCAGAAGGCCGTAACTTCCAGTTCGCCAGCCAGCTGGTGATGTTCGATCTGCCGTTTAACCCGGATCTGCTGGAACAGCGTATTGGTCGTCTCGACCGTATCGGCCAGGCGCACGACATCGAAATCCACGTTCCGTACCTGGAAAAAACCGCGCAGTCGGTGCTGGTCCAGTGGTATCACGAAGGGCTGGATGCCTTTGAGCACACCTGCCCGACCGGCCGCACGATCTATGACAGCGCCTATGAGCAGCTGATCGCCTATCTGGCCTCACCGGAAAATCAGGAAGGCATGGATGACTTTATCCACGAGTGCCGCAAACAGCACGACGCGCTGAAAGCCCAGCTGGAACAGGGACGCGACCGCCTGCTGGAGCTGAACTCTAACGGCGGCGAGCAGGCGCAGGCGCTCGCCGACCTGATCTCCGAGCAGGATAATGACGTTGAGCTGGTCAACTTCGCGCTGAACCTGTTCGACATCGTCGGTATCAATCAGGAAGATCGCAGCGACAATCTGATCGTGCTGACCCCCAGCGATCACATGCTGGTACCGGACTTCCCGGGCCTGCCGGAAGATGGCTGCACCATTACCTTTGATCGTAGCCAGGCGCTGTCACGTGAAGATGCGCAGTACGTCAGTTGGGAACACCCGATCATCCGCAACGGTCTGGATCTTATCCTCTCCGGCGATACCGGCAGCTGCGCGCTGTCTCTGCTGAAAAACAAGGCGCTGCCGGTGGGTACGCTGCTGCTGGAGCTTATCTACGTGGTGGAAGCTCAGGCACCTAAGCATCTGCAGCTGACCCGCTTCCTGCCACCAACGCCGGTGCGTATGCTGGTGGACAGCAAAGGCAACAACCTCGCCAGCAAGGTGGAGTTTGAAAGCTTTAACCGTCAGCTGAACGCGGTAAACCGCCACACCGGCAGCAAGCTGGTGAATGCGGTACAGCAGAACGTGCACGAGATCATCAAGCTTTCTGAAGAGCAGGCCGAAGTGGAAGCCTGCAAGCTGATCGAAGCCGCCCGCGTGGAAGCCAATGAGAAGCTGGGCGCCGAGCTGTCGCGTCTGGAAGCGTTGAGCGCGGTCAACCCGAACATCCGTCAGGATGAGATTGATGCGCTGGAAAGTAATCGTGAGCAGGTGCTGGCGAATCTGGATCAGGCCGGCTGGCGTCTGGATGCGTTGCGTTTGATTGTTGTCACCCACCAGTAAGTCTTAATAGTGGGCCAGCCCGGCAGGCCCCAGGCAGAGAAATGATAATGGAACCCTACAATCCGCCGCTTGAACCCTGGCTGCATATCCTCTATCAGGATCAGCATATTATGGTGGTGAATAAGCCCAGCGGCCTGCTGTCGGTTCCCGGACGCCAGGAAGAACACAAGGACAGCGTCATGACGCGCGTTCAGCGTGATTTTCCGGCAGCTGAATCCGTGCATCGTCTGGATATGGCCACCAGTGGCGTAATCGTCGTGGCGCTCAATAAGGCCGCCGAACGTGAGCTGAAACGCCAGTTCCGCGAACGCGAGCCGCAGAAGACCTACGTCGCCCGCGTTTGGGGGCATCCGCAGCCGGAAAAGGGCCTGGTGGATTTACCGCTGATTTGTGACTGGCCTAACCGGCCTAAGCAGAAGGTGTGTTTTGAAACCGGGAAATCGGCGCAGACCGAGTATCAGGTGCTGGACTATGCCGCTGACAACAGCGCGCGCGTGCAGTTAAAACCGATCACCGGGCGCTCCCACCAGCTTCGCGTGCATATGCTGGCGCTGGGGCATCCTATTCTTGGCGATCGGTTTTACGCACATGATGAAGCGCGGGCAATGGCACCACGCCTGCAGCTGCATGCGGAAAGCCTGAGTATCACGCATCCGCTGTTCGGCACGCCGATGACCTTCCGCCAGCCTGCCGATTTTTGATATGGAGTACGTGAGGACGTTGAGCGCTGCTCAAGCCTGAAATACCCCGTAAGCTAGCCTGGCAACTATTTAAATCCTTTCTCACGTTTAATCAGGTCGTACGCGGCCTGAATCTCCTGCGCTTTCTGCTTGGCCATTTCCATCATCTGCGGCGGCAATCCTTTTGCCACCAGCTTGTCGGGATGATGCTCACTCATCAGCTTACGGTAGGCACGCTTGATAGTTGTGGCTTCATCGCTGCTTTTAACCCCAAGAACGCTGCAGGCGTCTTCCAGCGTTGGACCACGGCTGCCGGGAGTATAACCGCCCTGAGAAGAACCGCCGCCCTGATAGCCACCGCCGCCAAACTGCTGGCCGCTCTCCATCATGCGTAAGAACTGATCGAACTGAACGCGGGAAATCCCCAGCTCTTCTGCGATCACATACAGCACCTGACGTTCATTGGGATGCAACGACCCGTCGGCAAAGGCGGCCTGGATCTGAATTTCCAGAAACATCCGAATCAAATCAAAGCGGCCAAAACAGGCGCTGCGCAGCTCGCGTAGCTTATCCCTTAACGGGTAATCGCCCTCTTTCCCTTCACGAAATGCGCGCTGGGCGGCGGTTCGGGCTTCGCCATGCAGCTGCATGCGATCCATCAGCTGCGAGGCCATCTGAATATCCGCGTCGGTTACCCGCCCTTTTGACTTGGTCAAATGCCCCATAACCTGGAAGGTGGTGCGGAAAAACAGCGCCTGGCGGGTCTGCTGATTGGCAAAATAGCCCTGCTGCCTTGTGACGCTCGCACGGTCAACCAGATGCCCCACCAGCAGGCCGATAACCAGCCCCCAAAACCCCCCGCCGGATAACAAACCGAGCACAAGACCCAATACTTTTCCCCAATAGCGCATATACTCCTCAATTCGCCATGCTGAAGGCTAAAAATTGCATTATCATACCTGTCATTCATCCCATAGCCTATTGGCAACACGGTCAAACAACCAGAAGTATCCCTGTTTGGTTGATGCAGACAGACAAAGAGTCAACTGAATCCTCCTGAAAGATGGTGGGTATGACTGGCGCAATCCAGTTGAGTACGTTAGTCTCTGACGGTTTGTCGGCATGATGCCAGTGACCACGGAATTTTCGATACCGCGTATGAAAAAAAGTCTACCTACATTGCTGGCAACCTTAATCGGTTCAGCGCTGTACAGCCAGCAAGGACTGGCCGATGACCTCGCATCTCAATGTATGCTGGGTGTACCTAGTTACGACCGTCCTCTGGTACAGGGAAAAAAAACCAACGAGCTGCCTGTCACCATTGATGCCGACAAAGCGCAGGGAAACTACCCCGATAACGCGGTATTTACCGGCAACGTCGATATTCAGCAGGGCAACAGCCGCCTGCAGTCCGACGAAGTTCAACTGCACCAGAAAACAGTGCAGGGTCAGACCACGCCAACCCGTACCGTGGATGCACTCGGCAATGTGCGCTACGACGATAACCAGGTGATCCTGAAAGGGCCGAAAGCCTGGTCAAATCTGAATACTAAAGACACCAACGTCTGGAACGGTAACTACCAGATGGTGGGTCGTCAGGGGCGCGGTGATGCCGACCAGATGAAACTGCGCGGTGACAACCGCTATACCATTCTGGAAAACGGTACGTTTACTTCTTGCCTTCCGGGCCAGAATAGCTGGAGCGTGGTGGGTTCCGAAGTGATCCACGACCGCGACGAGCAGCTGGCTGAAATCTGGAACGCCCGCTTTAAAATCGGCCCGGTGCCGGTGTTTTACAGCCCTTACCTACAGCTGCCGGTAGGCGATAAGCGCCGCTCAGGCTTCCTGATCCCGAATGCAAAATACGGCAGCAGCAGCGGCTTTGAATTTATGCTGCCGTACTACTGGAATATCGCGCCACAGGCCGATGCCACGCTGACACCGCATTACATCAGCCGCCGCGGTATGCAGTGGCAGAACGAGTTCCGCTATCTGACCGGTGTGGGTACCGGCCTGATGGAATTCGACTACATGAAGTCTGATGACGTTTACAATCGTGAGCATGCGGACGATAAAGATTCGAACCGCTGGCTGTTCCACTGGCGTCATTCCGGCATCTACGAGCAGAACTGGCGTTTCAACGCGGACTACACCAAAGTCAGCGATCCGTATTACTTCACCGACCTTGACTCAACTTACGGTTCGACAACGGATGGCTATGTCACGCAGAAATTCAGCGTGGGCTACGCGGAAAAGAACTGGGATGCCACACTGTCAACCAAACAGTTCCAGATCTTCGCCAATAACTCCACGCGTAATGTTTATCGCGCAGAACCGCAGTTTGACTTCAACTACTATAAAAATGACATCGGTCCGTTCGATACGCATCTTTATGCGCAGGCAGTGAAGTTCACCAACGTCAACGGCGATCTTCCGGACGCCACGCGTTTACATCTGGAACCCACAATCGATCTGCCGCTTTCTAACGGTTGGGGTAGCCTGAACACCGAAGCCAAACTGCTGGCAACCCATTACGAGCAGAATGACGTTGAATACTTCAACTCGTTGAGTCAGAACAAGGATAACCAGCTAAAGAACTCGGTTAACCGCGTGATGCCGCAGTTTAAAATTGACGGCAAGATGGTCTTTGACCGTGATATGAACTGGTCGCCGGGCTATACGCAGACCCTGGAACCACGGATGCAGTATCTGTACATTCCGTATCGTAACCAGAGCAATATCAACGCCTATGACTCCACGCTGTTGCAGAGCGACTATACCGGCCTGTTCCGTGACAAGACTTACAGTGGCCTGGATCGCATCGCTTCGGCGAACCAGGTGACCACCGGTGTGACCACACGAATATTTGATAACGATTTGGTTGAACGTTTTAACGCTTCCATTGGTCAAATCTACTCGTTTACCCCGGCACGCACCGGATTAAACAATACGGACGATGGCGATCGAGGCAGCCTGGTGTGGGCTGGCGATACCTACTGGAAAATCAGCGATCGTTGGGCAGCGCGCGGTGGACTGCAGTATGACACCCGCCTTGACAACGTTTCGCAGGGTAACGCCGTGCTGGAGTGGCGTCGTGATGCAGACCGCATGGTGCAGTTGAACTACCGCTACACCAGCGAAGAGTATATTCAGCAGACGCTGACTCAGTATACTAACCCGCTGTATCAGAAAGGTATTTCTCAGGTTGGCGCCACAGCAAGCTGGCCTATTGCTGATGCCTGGTCCGTAGTCGGTGCGTGGTATTACGATACTAAAGCGAATCAACCCGCCGATCAGTTGGTGGGTATCCAGTACAGCTCATGCTGTTATGCGATTCGCCTTGGCTATGAACGTAAAATCACCAGCTGGGAAGACGACAACAGTAAGTATGACAATAAAGTCTCGTTCAACATTGAACTGCGTGGCCTCAGCCCAAGTTATGGCTTAGGTACCGGTCAAATGCTGCGTCAGGGCATCCTGCCTTATCAACGCGCTTTCTGATGTTGTAATGTTTGATATGCCAACCCGCATTGCGGATAGGAAGAATGGAAAAAGTATGAAGAACTGGAGAATGCTGATCCTCGGTGCAGCTCTGACAGCCAGCACCGCGTTCGCAGCCCCGCAGGTAGTTGATAAAGTCGCCGCTATTGTTAACAACGGCGTGGTGTTAGAAAGTGATGTGAACGGCATGATGCAATCCGTTAAAGGTCAGGCACAGCAGGCAGGACAGCAGCTACCCGATGATAAAACGTTACGCCATCAGATTATTGAACGTCTGATTATGGACAACATTCTCCTGCAAATGGCGAAACAGGCCGGCATTCAGATCAGCGATGCTCAGCTGGATCAGGCGATTGGCAATATCGCCGCGCAGAATAAAATGAGCGCCGATCAGCTGCGTAGCCGCCTGGCCTACGACGGTATCAACTACGCCACCTACCGTGAGCAAATCCGTAAAGAGATGCTGACCTCAGAAGTGCGCAATAACGAAGTTCGCCGTCGTGTCACTATTCTGCCGCAGGAAGTGGACTCCCTGGCAACGCAGATGGCCTCGCAGAACGACGCAGGCACCGAGCTGAACCTCAGCCACATTCTGCTGCCGCTGCCGGAAAATCCTTCCCAGCAGCAGGTTGACGATCAGGAAGCGCTGGCGCGTAAACTGGTTGAAGAAGCCAAAAGCGGCGCCGACTTCAGTAAAATGGCCATCACTTACTCCGCCGATCCTCAGGCGCTGAAGGGCGGTAACATGGGCTGGGGCCGTATTCAGGAGCTGCCGTCACTGTTCGGCCAGGCGCTGATTACTGCCAAAAAAGGCGACGTTATCGGCCCAATCCGTTCCGGTGTGGGCTTCCATATTCTGAAAGTGAACGACATGCGCGGCGACAGCCAGAGCATCTCCGTAACCGAAGTACATGCCCGCCATATTCTGCTGAAGCCGTCGCCGATTATGACCGATGACCAGGCTCGCCAGAAGCTGCAGGAAGTCGCCAATGAGATCAACAGCGGCAAGCTGAGCTTTGCCAATGCGGCTAAGCAGCTGTCACAGGACCCTGGTTCGGCGAATCAGGGCGGCGACCTGGGATGGGCTTCTCCGGAAACCTTCGACCCGGCCTTCCGTGATGCCCTGCTGCGCCTGCAAAAAGGCCAGATGAGCGCCCCGGTTCACTCTTCGTTCGGCTGGCATTTAATTCAGCTGCTGGACACACGCCAGGTTGATAAGACCGACGCGGCGAAGAAAGAACGCGCTTACCGCCTGCTGTTCAACCGCAAGTTTGCGGAAGAAGCGCAGACCTGGATGCAGGAAGAGCGCGCCGGTGCCTACGTGAAGATTCTGGATGCCAATGCGCAATAACTTTCGCGTCGTTATCACACCCGGCGAACCCGCCGGGATTGGTCCTGATTTAATCGTTCAGCTAGCCCAACAGGCCTGGCCGGTTGAACTGGTTATCTGTGCCGACTCCGAGCTGCTGCGCACCCGCGCGGCAGCTTTGCATTTACCCCTGACCCTTCGTGAATACCAGCCGGATACGCCCGCCCAGCCACAAAGTGCGGGTACGTTGACAGTACTGCCGCTGCCGCTGGCGCAGCCGGTGACCGCCGGTGAGCTGTGCGTGGAGAACAGCCATTACGTGCTGGCTTCACTCGCCCGCGCCTGTGACGGCTGCCTGAACGGCGAGTTTGCCGCGCTGATCACCGGACCGGTCCACAAGGGTGTGATTAACGATGCAGGCATTCCCTTCAGCGGCCATACCGAATTCTTTGCCGAACGCGCGGGTTGCGATCGCGTGGTCATGATGCTGGCAACGGAAGAGCTGCGCGTGGCGCTGGCCACCACGCATCTGCCGCTGAAGGATGTTTCCGCCGCCATTACCCGTGAAAGCCTGCATGAAGTGATTACGATTCTGCATGCCGATCTGCAAAGTAAATTTGGCAGCCGGGAGCCGCATATCCTGGTCTGCGGGCTGAATCCCCACGCCGGGGAAGGTGGCCACATGGGGCGAGAAGAAATTGATACCATTATCCCGGCGCTGAACGAACTGCGTCAGCGTGGGCTCAACCTGACCGGCCCACTTCCTGCCGATACGCTGTTCCAGCCCAAATATCTGCAGCATGCAGACGCAGTGCTCGCGATGTATCACGATCAGGGCCTTCCGGTGCTAAAATATCAGGGCTTCGGCCGCGCGGTGAATATCACCCTCGGTCTGCCATTTATCCGCACGTCTGTCGATCACGGTACGGCTCTTGAGCTGGCCGGGAGCGGTCAGGCCGATGCGGGCAGCTTTAAAACGGCGCTTAACCTCGCCATCACCATGATTAAGAGCAGTAATGAATAGTCGCGTCCATCAGGGCCATTTTGCCCGCAAACGTTTTGGCCAGAACTTCCTTAACGATCAGTATATTATCGACAGTATTGTCAATGCCATCCACCCACAGCGGGGTGAGGCGATTGTCGAAATCGGTCCCGGCCTTGGCGCACTGACCGAGCCGGTTGGCGAGCGCATTGACGAAATGACCGTCGTGGAGCTTGATCGCGATCTTGCGGCCCGCCTGCAAACCCATCCGTTCCTGGGCCCGAAGCTCACTATCTTCCAGCAGGATGCGATGACCTTTGATTTTGCGGCCCTCGCCGCAGAAAAAGGTCAGCCGCTGCGCGTGTTCGGCAACCTGCCGTATAATATTTCCACGCCGCTGATGTTCCACCTGTTCAGCTACGTCGGTTCGATCCGCGACATGCACTTTATGCTACAAAAGGAAGTGGTGAATCGTCTGGTTGCCGGTCCGGGCAGTAAGGCGTATGGTCGTCTGACGGTGATGGCGCAGTACTACTGCCAGGTAATCCCGGTGCTGGAAGTCCCGCCGGAGTCCTTCACCCCGGCACCGAAAGTTGATTCCGCCGTAGTGCGTCTGGTGCCTTATGCCACGCTGCCTAACCCGGTAGAGAGCGTTCGAGTGCTGAGCCGCATTACGACCGAAGCCTTCGGTAAACGCCGTAAAACGCTGCGCAACAGTCTGGGCCATCTGTTCACGCCGGAAGCACTCGAAGAGATGAATATCGATCCCACGCTGCGCGCCGAGAACATTACGGTAGCCCAGTATTGCCAGCTGGCTAACTGGTTGTCTGCGAATCCACAGCCGCAGGAGAGCTGAATATGAACGATACGCCCCGTGTTTGTGTACATGTACGGAGTATCTATATCGAGTCGCAGTCCGCACCTGATGAAGATCGCTATGTTTTTGCCTACACCATCACCATCCGTAATCTGGGGCGTGTTTCTGTTCAGCTTCTTGGCCGCTACTGGCTGATTACCAACGGTAACGGTCGTGAAACCGAAGTTCAGGGCGAAGGCGTTATCGGTGAACAGCCGCATATTGAGCCCGGCGGCGAATACCAGTATACCAGCGGTGCGGTACTGGAAACACCAATGGGCACCATGCAGGGCCACTATCAGATGGTGGACAGCGAAGGCGAAAAACTACGGGTGGATATTCCGGTATTTCGTCTGGCCATCGCCAGCCATATTCATTAATCCGCTCTTTTCCCTTTAGCCTCTACTGCCCTGCTCATCGCCTGGGCTGCTTTTATATTTTCAGGATAGATGCATGAGTACTTATCTAATCGGGGATGTTCACGGCTGCTATGACGAGCTGCAATCGCTGCTGGGCCAGGTTGCCTTTAACCCGCTGCAGGACCAGCTATGGCTGACCGGTGATTTAGTCGCGCGCGGCCCGGACTCGCTGGAAGTACTGCGTTTTGTGCGTTCGCTGGGAGACAGCGTCAGGCTGGTGTTGGGCAACCACGATCTGCACCTGCTGGCAGTGTATGCCGGCATCAGCCGCAATAAGCCCAAGGATCGCATTTCTCCCCTGCTACAGGCGGAGGATGCCGACGAGCTGATCAACTGGCTGCGTCGTCAGCCGCTGCTGCAGGTCGATGAAGAGAAAAAGCTGGTGATGGCGCATGCCGGTATTACGCCGCAGTGGGATATTGAAACCGCGAAAATGTGCGCGCGAGAGGTGGAATCGGTGCTGAGCAGCGATTCCTACCCTTTGTTCCTTGATGCGATGTACGGTGATATGCCCAACAACTGGTCGCCGGAGCTGAGCGGCCTTGCGCGTCTGCGTTTCAGCAGTAATGCGCTGACGCGGATGCGCTTCTGCTTTCCCAACGGTCAGTTGGATATGATCAGTAAAGAATCGCCGGAAAGCGCACCACCTCCGCTGAAACCGTGGTTTAACATTTCGGGTCCGGTATTGCGTGACTACACCATCGTATTCGGCCACTGGGCATCGCTGGAAGGGAAAGGGACTCCCGAAGGAATCATCGGTCTGGATACAGGCTGCTGCTGGGGTGGCACGCTGACTATGCTGCGCTGGGAAGATAAGCGGGTATTTACCCAGGTTTCCAGCCGCGAAAGCGAAATCCTGTAAGCACGGACCTTGTTTAAAGCAAAAGGGCGGACATCATTGTCCGCCCTTTTTTACTTCTCACGATTAACGGCGATCGTTACGGCGGTCTAAAATCTCAAAGCAGAAGCTGTGGGAATTTTTGTCGTCGGCATCGTGAAACTCGCTGAAGGTTGACTGCCACTCGTCCGGCTCATAGTCCGGGAAATGGGTATCCCCTTCCACTTCCGCATCAATGTGGGTCAGATACAGGCGATCGGCACGCGGCAGCAGCTGTTCGTAAATACGCCCACCGCCAATCACCATCAGCTCATCAACTTCACCGGCAGCTTTCAGCGCGTCTTCGATAGAAGTCACCCAGGTCACCCCTTCCGCATTGCCTTTTTTTCTGCTAATTACGATATTCAGGCGTCCCGGCAGCGGGCGACCAATTGATTCCCAGGTACGACGCCCCATCACCACCGGCTTGTTCAGGGTATGGCGCTTAAACCAGGCCAGATCCGCTGGCAGCTGCCACGGCATGGCATTTTCCATCCCAATTACACGCTCGGCCGCCAGGGCCGCAATCAGGCTAATCATCATATAAAACTCAACACGGGTAAAATTGGCGCCATCATACGGAAAGGCAAAAGTTTCGTCGATAGCAAAGCGTAGCTTATTCAGTAAAGGTTTATCAGGTTATCGGTTGCGTCACTATCCCCGACATTTTCGCCATAAAATTCCTCTGAAGCGTGCTAAAATTCCACTTTCGTTAAGATGCAGACTACCACTATGTTAGAAACCAGTTTATTTGTCGCCACCATTGTGGCATTGGGGATGCTCTCTCCCGGACCCGATTTTTTCCTGATTATTAAGAACGCTGCTCGCTATCGTCGCAGTGCGGCGCTGATGAGCGCGCTCGGCGTAAACTGTGCCGTCGCCACCCATATGGCCTACTGCGTCGCCGGGCTGGCAGTGGTGATCACTACTACGCCATGGCTGTTTATGCTGCTGAAATATGCCGGTGCAGCCTATCTGATTTACATCGGCATTCAGGCGCTGATTTCTCGCAGCGGCAGCAAGATGGATCTCAGCCACGTTGCTCCGGAACAAACATCGCTGAAGAAAGCCTTCCTGCAGGGCTATCTGTGTAATCTGCTGAATCCCAAGGCCACGCTGTTCTTCCTGTCGATTTTTACCCAGGTACTGAGTGTGAATTCCGACATCAGCGAAAAACTGCTGTATGCCGGTATCATCCTTGGCCTGTCGGCGCTGTGGTGGCCGCTGCTGGTGGTGCTGATCCAGAGCGCCCCGGTGCGTCGCGGGCTGGCTAAAGCCCAGCGCATTGTTGATAAGTTACTGGGTGGCGTACTTATCGCGCTGGGTATCAAGGTCGCACTTTCCTGACCGCTACAGGCGGCTCTGGCTGTCCGCATCAAACAGCTGCACGCGCGCCACGTCCAGCGTGATACCGATGATATCCCCGGCCTGTGCGCCCGAGCGCAGCGTACTGTAGATCATCAGCGGTATGCCGTGCAGCGTACCGTGGCCCAGCTCGGACAGTCCGGTCGGTTCCAGCAGCGACACCTGCAGCGGCAGCGCGCATGCAGTAGCCGCTGATGCCGTTGCCCAGCACGCTGATTTTCTTCGCATCGGCAACAAACTCATCCATGGTTTCGGCGCTTCGCTCAGACCCGCCTGCTGGAACAGTTTCTTGTTCCAGAACATCGCCCGCAGATAGAAGCCGTAAGGGATCATCGTTGCTTTACCGTTGGCGGCGCGTGCCATCGCCAGATGGACGCGCTCCATTTCCTGAAGCCGCCGTTCAATCAGCAGCAGGTCATCCGCAGTAGCACGCACCGCCGCCAGCGAACAGGATTCGGCCTCGATAATCCGGCGGACCTCCAGCGCGTGCAGCATGTTTTGTGAGTCGTTTTTGAAGCGCAGCGACAGAAAGCTGTCATTGCTGGTGACTTCGGCCTGCAGAAAGGTGCCGCTGCCCTTACGCCGCACGATAATGCCCAGCGTTTCAGCGCTTCACGTACCGTGTTACGGCTGACGGCAAGCTGCTCTGCCAGCACCCGCTCCGGCGGAAGGCGCTCGCCAATCTGCATACCTGACTGCGCCACGTAGCGCGTCAGCGCATCGAACACCAGCACGTCGCTGTGCTGTACGGCTATCGGTGCCAGTGTGGCGGGAAGTAATGACATGCTGCCCCCTGAAATTGGTCCAACAACTCAACCTGATTCAGATAAGGCAATTTCGATGCCAAAAATTAACGTGATGATTTATAAGGAAAGAGATGAGGAATAAGCAAATCCTCTGATCGGCAAGAGTGCAAATTTCGTGTGAGTTGCGCAGAGAATGCGCAGGCAGCGGCCCCTACAGACGGGGCCGCTGGTAAACAGTGGGATGCAAAAGGGGGAGGTGAATTAGTGGGTACTGCCCTGCAGACGCGTGAATTCATCTTTGGCTTTCTGCAGCTGGCTGACAAAAGCCGGTTCCGCATGCAGACGCGCGACAATGGCTGACGCCACTACGCGGGCGGCCGTAACATCGCTTTGCCAGTGATATCCGCAGATCACCCGGCTCTGTCCCATCTCATAGCCCCGCTGCAGGATCTGGCCCTGCCGGTCAGGATTAATTTCGGACAGCACCAGCGCGGTAGCCCAGCCGATGGTGGTATGCCCGGAAGGATAAGACCCGTTGGTTGACAGTTTTCCTTCCTCGTCTGAGCGGCAGGTCGCCTCATGGTAAAAGGCGAACGGACGGATACGCATGTAGTGCTCTTTGGCGCTGCGGGTGGCAAGATCGCCCGCATCCTCACGCATTTTTTTTACCAGCCGGTTTAATTCGGGCGTTTTTTCTTCGCTGATGGGCATGCCATACGCGTCTGAAAACGCTTCTGCCACGCCGTCTCCCTCAACGTTCGCATCTTTCCACGCCTGCTTACCTCGTGGAGTGTTACGCAGCATTTTTCCCGCGTCATACTGGGTTTTGTCATTCAGAAACTCAATGCTGTCCACCGCAGGTGGAGGAGGAAGCAGCGCCAGGCTGTCAATGGATTGTGACTCTTTCAGGAAGTAAACATCAGGTTTGGTGGTGACATCTTTTGCAGCCAGGGCCAGTGGAGACATAACAGCAGCAATTAACGTCCCCAGGACGATTTTATTCATTATTAATTTCCCTATTACTCTTGATATACAACAGGCTGTTCATTCAGCACCTAACAATCTAACCAACCACCCCGGGCAATCCTATAACGCAGGGAGATTGTTGCAACCCACGAGATCACAAAACCCGCCATCTCCAGGAAAATCATCGGGCAGAGAAAAAAAAACCCTCGCCGGAGCGAGGGGTTGTGGTCACGGCAGTCGGGATCAGCTGTTAATCTGCGCGTGCATTTCCTGCACCGAGATAACCTGGTCGATCGCGCTGGCGTTCAGCGAGTTCGCCGTGGCGAAAGCACCGTTCAGCGTGGTGTCGTAGTGCACTTTGTACTGCAGTGCACTGCGGCGGATCAGCTTGGAGTCCTCAATCGCCTGGCGGCCTGCGGTAGTGTTGACGATGTAAACGTACTCACCGTTCTTCACGCGGTCCTGAATGTGCGGACGGCCTTCATGCACCTTGTTGACGCGACGCACTTCGATACCGGCAGCCTTCAACACCGCTGCGGTGCCGTCGGTGGCATCCAGCTCAAAGCCAAAGCCCAGCAGGCGACGCGCCAGCTCAACGATACGTTTCTTATCGCCTTCACGCACTGACAGCAGCGCACGGCCGCTCTTCTTCATGTTGCTCTGCGCGCCCAGCATCGCTTTGCTGAAGGCTTCAGCGAAGGTGCGGCCCACGCCCATCACTTCGCCGGTAGAGCGCATTTCAGGGCCAAGGATTGGGTCCACGCCCTGGAACTTATTGAACGGCAGCACCACTTCTTTCACCGAGTAGTACGGCGGGATAACCTCTTCAGTGACACCCTGCTCCGCCAGCGTTTTACCGGCCATCACGCGCGCTGCCACTTTCGCCAGCGGCACGCCTGTAGCTTTGGAGACGAACGGTACGGTACGGGCGGCACGTGGGTTCACCTCAATCAGGTAAACTTCGTTATCCTTCACCGCAAACTGCACGTTCATCAGACCGCGAACGCCCAGTTCGAAGGCCAGCTTCTCAACCTGCTGACGCATCACATCCTGGATTTCCTTGCTCAGCGTGTAGGCCGGCAGGGAGCAGGCGGAGTCACCGGAGTGAACGCCAGCTTGTTCGATGTGTTCCATGATGCCGCCAATCAGCACCTGCTCGCCGTCGCAGATCGCATCCACGTCCACCTCAACTGCGTCGTCGAGGAAGCGATCCAGCAGCACCGGTGCGTCGTTAGAGACGGAAACCGCCGTGGTGAAGTAGCGCTTCAGGTCGATTTCGTCGTAAACGATTTCCATCGCCCGACCGCCCAGCACGTAGGAAGGACGCACCACCAGCGGATAGCCGATGGTTGCCGCTTTCTCTACCGCCATTTCGATGGTGGTGACGGTGGCGTTGGCAGGCTGTTTCAGCGCCAGGCGGTCAACCGCCTGCTGGAAACGCTCACGGTCTTCGGCACGGTCAATCGCGTCCGGGCTGGTGCCGATAACCGGCACGCCTGCGGCTTCCAGCGCACGCGCCAGCTTCAGCGGAGTCTGGCCGCCGTACTGCACGATCACACCTTTCGGCTTCTCGATGCGCACGATTTCCAGCACGTCTTCCAGCGTTACGGGTTCAAAGTACAGGCGGTCTGAAGTGTCGTAATCGGTGGAGACGGTTTCCGGGTTACAGTTCACCATGATGGTTTCGAAACCGTCTTCGCGTAGCGCCAGCGAGGCGTGAACGCAGCAGTAGTCGAATTCGATACCCTGGCCGATACGGTTTGGACCACCGCCCAGCACCATGATTTTGTCGCGATCCTGATTCGGGTTCGCTTCGCACTCTTCTTCATAGGTGGAGTACATGTAGGCAGTATCGGTCGAGAATTCGGCCGCACAGGTATCCACACGTTTGTACACCGGATGCAGATTGTGCTGCTCGCGCAGTTTACGAATCTCAGACTCTGTCACACCAGCAACCGCTGCCAGGCGCGCATCGGCAAAGCCTTTACGCTTCAGGGTGCGCAGGAAGTCGTAGGTCAGGCCGTTCAGACCGACTTTCGCTACCTGCTGCTCCAGCTGAACCAGCTCTTCAATCTGCACCAGGAACCAGCGATCCACGTTGGTCAGCGCGAAGACATCTTCCACGGTCATTCCGGCACGGAAGGCGTCGGCGATGTAC
The DNA here is from genome assembly GCF_059420805.1 of Erwinia sp. GW821-FHT03D09. NCBI lineage: Bacteria > Pseudomonadati > Pseudomonadota > Gammaproteobacteria > Enterobacterales > Erwiniaceae > Erwinia > Erwinia sp. GW821-FHT03D09. The sequence continues at coordinate 79,508 of NZ_JBWKUK010000005.1, read as the reverse complement.
CAGATACGGTCTGAACCGGCATCTTTCAACTCGCGGCGAATGATGGTCAGCGCTTCCGCATCGTTAAGGTCAACTTTCGGGTCGAAGCCGTTCGCGCCCACTTCCAGACCGCGCAGTGCTTTCTGCATCGATTCCTGCAGCGTGCGGCCAATCGCCATCACTTCACCCACGGATTTCATCTGTGTGGTCAGACGGTCGTTAGCACCGGCAAATTTCTCGAAGTTGAAGCGTGGGATCTTGGTAACCACGTAGTCGATAGACGGTTCGAACGAGGCCGGGGTCAGGCCGCCGGTGATATCGTTGGTCAGCTCATCGAGGGTGAAGCCCACCGCCAGCTTGGCGGCGATTTTTGCAATCGGGAAGCCGGTCGCTTTCGATGCCAGCGCGGAAGAGCGTGATACGCGCGGGTTCATTTCGATAACGATCAGGCGGCCGTTTTCCGGGTTAACGGAGAACTGCACGTTGGAGCCCCCGGTTTCCACGCCGATTTCACGCAGAACCGCCAGCGAGGCGTTACGCATGATCTGGTACTCTTTGTCGGTCAGCGTCTGGGCTGGCGCAACGGTAATCGAGTCACCGGTGTGGATGCCCATGGCATCGAAGTTTTCAATCGAGCAGACGATGATGCAGTTGTCGTTTTTATCACGCACCACTTCCATCTCGTACTCTTTCCAGCCAATCAGCGACTCATCAATCAGCAGCTCGTTGGTTGGCGACAGATCCAGACCGCGCTCGCAGATCTCTTCGAACTCTTCCCGGTTATAGGCGATACCGCCACCGGTGCCGCCCATAGTAAAGGAAGGGCGGATAATGCACGGGAAGCCCACGTCGGCGGCAACCGCCAGCGCTTCTTCCATATTGTGTGCGATACCGGAACGCGCGGTGTCCAGGCCGATGCTTTTCATCGCTACGTCGAAACGGCGACGGTCTTCCGCTTTATCAATCGCGTCAGCAGTGGCACCAATCATGGTCACGCCGAACTCTTCCAGCACGCCACGGCGCTCCAGCTCCAGCGCACAGTTCAGCGCAGTCTGGCCGCCCATGGTTGGCAGTACCGCATCCGGGCGCTCTTTTTCGATGATTTTACGCACCACTTCCCAGTTAATCGGCTCGATGTAGGTCGCATCGGCCATATCCGGGTCGGTCATAATGGTCGCCGGGTTAGAGTTCACCAGGATAACGCGGTAGCCCTCTTCACGCAGCGCCTTACACGCCTGCGCACCGGAATAGTCGAACTCACAGGCCTGACCGATAACGATAGGACCTGCGCCAATGATCAGGATACTTTTTATGTCTGTACGTTTTGGCATTTCTCTCTCTCCTGACCTTATTTCGCGCTGGAACGGTAAGCTTCAATCAGTTCGATAAAGTGATCGAACAGGGGGGCTGCATCGTGCGGACCCGGGCTGGCTTCAGGGTGCCCCTGGAAGCTGAAAGCCGCTTTATCCGTGCGGTGGATGCCCTGTACCGTGTGGTCAAACAGTGAGGTATGGGTCACGCGCAGATTCGCCGGCAGATTGCTGTTATCAACGGCGAAGCCGTGGTTCTGAGCGGTGATCATCACGGTGTTTTTGTCGTGATCTTTCACCGGGTGGTTGCCGCCGTGGTGGCCGAGTTTCATCTTCACGGTTTTTGCACCGCTGGCCAGCGCCAGCAGCTGGTGGCCAAGGCAGATGCCGAATACCGGGATGTCGGTTTCCAGGAAGCGCTTAATCGCGCTGATGGCGTAGTCACACGGCTCCGGGTCACCAGGACCGTTGGAGAGGAAAATACCGTCCGGGTTCAGCTTCAGTACCTCTTCAGCAGGGGTCTGTGCAGGCACCACGGTCAGGCGGCAGCCGCGATCCACCAGCATGCGCAGAATATTACGCTTCACGCCGTAATCGTAAGCCACGACGTGGAACGGCAGTTCGCTTTCCGCTTTCACCGCAGGCAGGTCGCCTTCCAGCGTCCAGCTACCCTGCAGCCAGCTGTAGGCTTCCGGGGTGGTCACTTCTTTCGCCAGGTCCATGCCTTTCAGGCCAGGGAAGGCTTTCGCTTTTTCCAGTGCTACGGTAGCATCCGGTGCATCTCCGGCAATAATGCAGCCGTTCTGCGCCCCTTTTTCGCGCAGCAGGCGAGTCAGCTTACGCGTATCGATATCGGCAATAGCGACAATGTTGTTGCGAACCAGATAGCCGGTCAGCCCTTCTTCATTGCGGTAGTTGCTGGCAATCAGCGGTAAGTCACGGATCACCAGACCCTGTGCATGTACCTGAGTAGATTCTGCGTCAGCGGAGTTGGTGCCGACATTGCCGATATGGGGATAAGTAAGAGTAACAATTTGGCGGGAATAGGAAGGATCAGTGAGGATTTCTTGATAACCGGTCATTGAAGTGTTGAAAACAACTTCTCCCACTGCCGATCCGGTTGCCCCGATGGCCCGACCGTGGAATTGGGTTCCGTCTTCCAGAACCAAGAGCGCTGACTTAATCAAAACATCCTCCAGGGAATAAACAGTCATAATATCTGCATATTAATTCAGAAATAGCGCCGAATCAATGCAAAAACTGCCTGACTGCTCAGTTTTTGGCAAATTGCGCGCATTCTAATGATCGCCCTTGCGAATGTCTACCCTGCGAGGCACTTTTTCTTCACTTTTTAACTCACTGGTCGATTTATCAGAAGATTAACGCTGAAAACACCACATATCCTGGCAATAAAATCGGTTGCTTACCAGCGAATGCATAAAAACGAATATCAAAGCGTGAAAAAGTGGACCAAATGGTCAAAAATCTTATGAAAATGGGATACAGGAAGGGATAAAAGTTACTTTATAAGAGCTACATGTTAAAAATTTCGTAAAGATATCATTTTAAAAAAAATAAAAAGGGCAATAAAATTATTGCCCAGCCAATCATAAACTTATGATTGAAATAACCACATTACGATGGTTTACAACGCTTAAAAATCATCAAGATTAAGCACATTTCTCATATCAAAAAGACCTGATTTATGCGAACTCAACCATAATCCGGCTTTAACCGCACCATTAGCAAAGGTCATGCGACTGGAAGCCTTGTGGGTAATCTCTACACGCTCGCCGATATCTGCAAACATAGCGGTATGCTCACCCACAATATCGCCCGCACGAACGGTGGCAAAACCAATGGTCTGCGCCTTGCGTTCCCCGGTGATACCTTCACGGGCGTAAACCGCGTGCTCATTCAGATCCCAGTCCATCGCATCGGCAATCGCTTCACCCATCGCCAGCGCCGTGCCGGAAGGGGCATCAACTTTGTGGCGGTGGTGAGCTTCAACAATTTCGATATCCGCGTACTCACCCATCACTTTAGCCGCTTTCTCCAGCAGCTTAAGTACCAGGTTCACGCCAACGCTAAAGTTAGCGGCAAACACGATACCAATGTCTTCCGCCGCCGCCTTGATTGCGGCTTTTCCTGCGTCATCAAAACCGGTGGTGCCAATCACCATCGCTTTTTTATGCTGGCGGCAAAATTCCAGATAGCTCAACGTTGCTTCCGGGCGGGTGAAGTCGATCAGCACGTCGAAGTCATTCACTACCGCGTCCAGGCTGTCGCTAATCTTCACGCCCTGTACGCCACAGCCGGCCAGTTCACCGGCATCGCTGCCCACCAGGGATGATCCGGCACGCACTACGGCGGCCCCCAGACGTGCACCTTCAGCCTGAACAGCAGCCTGAATCAGCTGACGCCCCATACGCCCTGCGGCTCCCACAACGGCGATACGGATTTCTGCGTTACTCATAATTATTCATTCCTGAAAGATTTCTATGCATGCAAAGCGCATACAGATTAACCACGCGTTAACCTCTGCGCCACAATTAAAACCACATAATTAGAATTTTACGCCAGCTGGCGCAGATTATCAGTAAAACAGATTTATGGCGGGTGAGGGAGGATTTGTCGCGGGTGGCTTTGGGTTGGGGGGACAACTTGGATCGTAGTGTGGCTGGTATTTATGCCGCTGATGGCTTTGGGTTGGGGGGACAACCTGGATCGTAGTGTGGCTGGTATTTATGCCGCTGATGGCTTTGGGTTGGGGGGGACAGCCTGAATCATAGTGTGGCTGATATTTATACCGCTGATGGCTTTGGGTTGGGGAGACAGCCTCTGCGGCTTCCGGGCGGTCCTCGTGCCGCTGCGCGGTGCCTTCGTCTACGGCATCCGGCCTGTCGGATCGGAGAAGATGGCGCATCCCTGCACCAGCTTCTCCTGACGGCAACATCCCTGTTGCCGTCTCCTGGCCTGCTGCCTCCACCTCAGCGCTGCGGAATGCCCTGCAGCCGCAGAGGCTGTCTCCCCTTTTATCAATATCGTCGCGGTTCAAAAACAACGTCAGGCGAGGCGGCCATGTATATGGTTGTTTTCAACAGGCAGCACGGAACGGAAAGAGGCCGCTTTCAACAGGCAACACGGTAAGTGAGGCGAGGACGGGTGGGCTTTGGCAGGGCAATCCGCAGCGCGGAACGGAGAAAGGAAGACTGGACTCGCCAACAGGACGTTGGCGAGAGGTGAAGCTGGCGCAGGGACGCGCCATCTTCACCGCTCCAAAAGGCTGACGAACGCAGTGAGGGGACCGGGTGAAACCCGGCGCGAGGACCGCCAGGCCAAACCCCACCCGTCCTTGCTACTACCCGAACAACAGCCCTTGAGACAAAAGCTATCTATCCGGCAGCGACTAATTCAACAACCATCTATCCGATAGCTTCTATCCGGCAACCGCAAATCTCAGCGACTTATTCGACCTGCCGAACCTCAACGCGCAGCTCTTTCGGCACTTCAAACACGATATTCTCTTCGCGACCAATCAGCTCAATGGCATCCACACCGCCAAGCTGGTTCAGCCGCTGGATAACTTCCTGCACCAGCACGTCAGGAGCGGAAGCCCCCGCGGTCACGCCAACGCAACGCGCGCCCTGAAGCCACTCTTCCTGAATATCATCGGCAGAGTCAATCAGCCGCGCCAGCTTACCGGCACGCTGCGCCAGTTCGGCCAGGCGATTGGAGTTGGACGAGTTCTTCGAGCCAACGACCAGCACCACGTCCGCATCCTTCGACAGCGTTCGCACCGCTTCCTGGCGGTTGGTGGTGGCGTAGCAGATGTCGTCTTTGCGCGGGCCCACAATTTTCGGGAAGCGGGCACGCAGAGCATCGATCACTTCATACGTATCATCAACCGACAGCGTGGTCTGCGTCATAAAGCACAGATTCTCTTCATCCTTAACCTGCAGCTTCCACACATCAGCGGGCTCCTCCACCAGGTACATGCCCCCTTTCGGGTTATTGTACTGGCCCATGGTGCCCTCCACTTCCGGGTGCCCGGCGTGGCCAATCAGGATCGCCTCGGTGCCCTTACGGCTGGCACGCGCGACTTCCATATGCACTTTGGTCACCAGCGGGCAGGTGGCATCGAACAGCATGGTTAAATCACGCGCCTTCGCTTCTGCTCGCACCGCCTGTGAAACGCCGTGGGCGGAGAAAATCAGAATGCAGCCATCCGGCACCTCACTGATTTCCTCAATAAAAATCGCCCCGCGTTCACGCAGGCTGTTAACCACGTAGCGGTTGTGCACCACTTCATGGCGCACGTAAATCGGTGCGCCGTACATCTCCAGCGCACGCTCGACAATGCTGATGGCGCGATCAACACCCGCACAAAAACCGCGTGGGTTAGCCAACAGGATCTGCATTAGCCGCCTCCAGTACCGGATCGATCTCCAGTACTTCTACGTCAAAATGAATGGTCTGCCCGGCCAGCGGATGGTTGAAATCAACGGTGATCGAGTCACCGGAAATCTCACGGATCACACCGGGCATTTCGTTACCGTCCATGCCGGAGAACAGCATAATTGCGCCGACCTCCGGTTCGCCTGCCTGCATAAAGTCACGGCGCGAGAAGTACTGAATCAGATCCGGGCTGATGCCGCCAAAAGCGTCTTCAGACTCCAGCGCAAAAGCATGCTTGTCACCGACCTTCAGTCCGATCAGCTGGTTCTCCAGCCCTTCGGACAGGCTGCCGTCACCAAGGCAAAAAAGCGCCGGCTTACCGTTATTGCGCGTGGATTCTGCGGTCGATCCATCCGCCAGTTTTAAGGTGAAATGCACCAGCAGTGAGCTGTCGCGCTTTACAGTATCGATCATACCCTACCCTTAATTCTTAGCCTGTTTACCGGCCGGGCTGATAAACCCTTCCAGTACGACCAGCGCAGCGCCAATACAGATAGCGCAGTCAGCGATATTGAACGTCGCGAAGTGCCAGTCTCCAACGTAAAAATCGATGAAGTCCACCACGAAGCCATGATATGACCGGTCAAACAGGTTGCCCAATGCGCCTCCCACGATCAGCGCATAGGCGATGTTATTCAGTCTATTGCTCGCCGGGCTGCGGTACATCATCACCAGCAGCACGACAACGATAGCAATGGCAATACCGGCGAAGAACCAGCGCTGCCAGCCACCTTTATCGGCGAGGAAGCTGAACGCCGCGCCGTAGTTGTGAGCATAAAAGAAGTTAAAAAATGGCATCACCGGCATCGACTCGTGCAGCATCAGCGTATTCATAATCCACTGTTTACTGGCGAAATCGATGCCAATCACCACGAGCACCAGCCACAGCCAGCGCAATCCGGTAGAGAGAACGGGGCGGCTCATTATGCAAACTTACGCAGTTCGCCGCTGCCCGCGACGTTGGTGGCACAGCGGCCACAAACGTCTGCATGCGCAGCGTTTTGACCGATATCGGTAGTGTAATGCCAGCAGCGCGGACACTTCTCACCGTCTGCTTTATGCAGAGTAATCTTCAGGCCTTTGATAACCTCGCTCTGCTGCGCATCGTCCGTCGCCTGGGCGTAATCCGCCACATCAGCACCGGAGGTCAGCAGCACAAAGCGCAGCTCTTCACCCAGACTGTTCAGCTTCGCGGCCAGCTCAGCATCGGCATACAGGGTTACGCTGGCTTCCAGTGAACCACCAATAAGCTTATCTGCACGCGCCTGCTCAAGCACCTTGTTGACTTCAGTACGTACTTTCAGCAGATCCGCCCAGTAGGCGTCGTTCATAGATTCATCCGCCGCCAGACTGAACAGGCCATCGAACCACTCTTCGGTAAACACGTACTGGCTGCGTTTACCCGGCAGGTAGTCCCAGATCTCATCGGCGGTAAACGACATGATCGGTGCCATCCAGCGCACCAGCGCTTCAGCGATGTACCACAGCGCGGTCTGGCAGCTGCGGCGTGCCAGGCCATCGGCCTTCGCGGTGTACTGACGGTCTTTGATGATGTCGAGGTAGAAGGAGCCCATTTCTACCGAGCAGAACTGCATCAGGCGCTGAACCACTTCGTGGAAGTCGTAGGCTTCATAAGAGGCAACGATATCGTTCTGTGCTGCCAGCGCACGGCCCACAGCCCAGCGATCCACGACCACCATATCTTCCGGTTTCACCAGGTCGGTTTCCGGATTAAAGCCCGCCAGGTTGGCCAGCAGGAAGCGCGCGGTGTTTCGAATACGGCGATAGCTGTCGGCGGAACGCTTAAGAATTTCGTCGGAAACGGCGATTTCACCGGAGTAGTCGGTAGAAGCCACCCACAGACGCAGAATATCCGCGCCCAGCTTGTTCATCACGTCCTGCGGTGAAACGGTGTTGCCCAGCGATTTCGACATCTTACGGCCCTGACCATCAACGGTGAAACCGTGGGTCAGTACCTGACGGTAAGGCGCTTTGCCCTTCATCGCCGTCGAGATCATCAGTGAAGACATAAACCAGCCGCGATGCTGGTCAGACCCTTCCAGATACATATCCGGGGTGTGGCCGCCGAACTCAGGGCGCGCATCCACAACAGAGTAGCTGGTTGAACCGGAGTCAAACCATACGTCCAGCGTATCCGGCACTTTCACATAGTTGTCGGCGTCATCACCCATCAGGTCACGCGGGTCAAGATCCCACCACGCCTGAATACCTTCCTCTTCAACGCGCAGAGCCACTTTTTCCATCAGCGCCAGGCTGTCCGGATGCAGCTGCTCGGTGTCTTTGTGCACAAACAGCGCCATCGGCACACCCCAGGTACGCTGGCGTGAGATACACCAGTCAGGGCGGTTCGCCACCATCGCTTCGATACGCGCCTGGCCCCAGTCCGGTATCCACTGCACGCCTTTGATCTCTTTCAGCGACTGCGCACGCAGGCCTTTCTGATCCATACTGATAAACCACTGCGGAGTTGCACGGAAGATAATCGGCGTTTTGTGACGCCAGCAGTGCGGGTAGCTGTGCTGCAGTTTTTCAGCGTGCAGCAGGGCACCCTTCTCTTTCAGCAGCTCAACGATCATATCATTGGCTTTAAAGACGTTAACGCCGTCCAGCGTCGGATAGGTACCCGGCAGATAGGTGCCGTCCGGGCCAACCGGGTTAGCGGTTTCCAGACCGTATTTCTGACCGATGACATAGTCATCCGGGCCGTGGCCCGGTGCGGTATGCACGGCACCGGTACCGGCTTCCAGCGTAACGTGTTCACCCAGCACGACTTTCGACTGGATCTGCTCAAGGAACGGATGCTGGAATAGCTGAAGCTCCAGCGCTTCACCTTTGCATTCGCCCAGCACGGTCCACTCGGCAACGCCCGCGCGTTTCATTACGCTTTCCACCAGCTCTTTCGCCAGGATCAGGCTGCGGCCTTCGATCTGCACCAGCTGGTACTCGAATTCCGGATGCAGGGAGATACCGCGGTTAGCCGGCATGGTCCACGGGGTGGTGGTCCAGATAACCAGAGAAACCGGGCCTTCTGAAGCGGCAACGCCAAACTTCGCGCGCACAGCATCGGCATCCAGCGCGTTAAACATCACGTCGATGGATGGCGAGGTTTTGTCGTAATACTCAACTTCGGCTTCCGCCAGCGCGGAACGGCAGTCCAGGCACCAGTGCACCGGCTTAGCGCCTTTGTGCAGGTGGCCGTTACCGATGATTTTACCCAACGCACGGATGATGTTGGCTTCGGTTTTGAAGTTCATCGTCAGGTACGGGCGATCCCAGTCGCCCAGCACGCCCAGGCGGATGAAGTCAACTTTCTGCCCTTCAACCTGCTCGGCCGCGTATTTACGGCAGGCGGCGCGGAACTCAGCCGGAGTCACTTTCTCGCCCGGCTTGCCGATCATCTGCTCGACTTTGTGTTCGATAGGCAGACCGTGGCAGTCCCAACCCGGGACATACGGCGAATCGTAACCCGCCATGCCTTTCGACTTAACGATAATATCTTTCAGAATCTTGTTTACTGAGTGACCAATATGAATGCTGCCGTTCGCATAAGGAGGGCCATCATGAAGGATAAAGGTTTTTTTCCCTTTTTTGGCTTCGCGGATGATGCCGTACAGTTTGTCATCATACCAACGTTGCAGCATTCCCGGTTCGCGTTTGGCCAGATCGCCACGCATCGGGAACCCCGTTTCCGGCAAATTCAGGGTAGATTTATAGTCACTCATCAGATTCTCGATTCCGTATTTCGCTTCAGTTCTGTTTAAACCGGTGTCTGTAGCCCGAAAAAGTCGCGGGCAGTCACCACATCTTTAGCAATTTGCTCTTTCAGTGCATCGAGCGAGGCAAAGCGCCGCTCGTTGCGAATTTTTTTACGTAGCACCACGTCAATATGGCGCCCGTAAAGGTCGATAGCGACATCCAGCAGATGCACTTCCAGCTGCTGACGCAGCCCGGCAACGGTCGGCCGGGTGCCAATATTGGCCACGCCCGGCAGTGGATGTTCCCCCAAGCCCAACACCTCAACGGCGTACACCCCTTTCACCGGGGAAACGGTACGACGCAGCGGCAGGTTAGCGGTGGGGAAACCGATAGTCCGGCCCAGTGCATCGCCGTGGACCACGCGACCAGAAATGCTGAAGGGATGCCCCAGCAAAACGGCTGCCTGCGACAGGTCGTCGTCTGCGAGTGCCTGACGTACCGCCGTGCTGCTGATACGTTTGCCGTTATCGCAAAATGTCTGGGTGCTGATGACATCGAAACCGTATTCGATGCCAGCCTTCTGTAATAACAGGAAATCGCCCTGGCGACCAGCGCCAAAGCGGAAATCATCACCAACGACAAGGAACTGCACGCCCAGCTTACCGACCAGCAGATCGGCAATGAAACTTTGTGCCGTGTGGGCAGCAAAACGCCTGTCGAAGCGCACGCACAGCACGTTATCGATACCGGCCTGTTCCAGATAACGGACTTTTTCGCGCAGGCGGGTCAGCCGCGCCGGGGCACCGGCAGCCGCGAACAGCTCCAGCGGCTGGGGTTCAAACAGCATTACCATCACCGGCAGATTGCGCTGTCGCCCTTCCTCGCACAAGCGCGCCAGCAGCGCCTGGTGACCGCGGTGTACGCCATCGAAATTACCGATAGCCAGTACGCAGCCGCGATGCTGCTCTCTCAGGTTATGTATACCGCGGATAAACTTCATGGCTGGCTCAAATTTGTGGAAATCGGCGGATTATACCTTGTACAGCGATGAAGGTTAACCCGCGATTGCGGGCTTTCGCGCTTTCTTACTACCATTTCATTCTGTATGGTACTCGCTGGCCATGGGATTATATTTTTTCTTGTGAATAAGCTGTATTCGCCAGGCTTATGCTGGTAGAATCTTGCGCCATCGAAACGTAACCAAGTGCCAAAGTTTCATCGGCGCTTATTTGCACAAATCCATTGACAACCGAAGGCGAAAAGGGCATATTCCTCGGCCTTTGAATTGTCCTCATAGAACTATTTGGGAGTTGGACCTTGGCTAATATCAAATCAGCTAAGAAACGCGCCGTAACGTCTGAGAAGCGTCGTAAGCACAACGCTAGCCGTCGTTCAATGATGCGTACCTTTGTTAAGAAAGTATACGCAGCTATCGCTACTGGCGATAAAGCAGCTGCACAGGCTGCATTCAATGAAATGCAACCTATCGTGGACCGCCAGGCAGCTAAAGGCCTGATCCACAAAAACAAGGCTGCTCGTCATAAAGCAAACCTGGCTGCACAGATCGGCAACCTGGCGTAATGCCTGCTTGTTGATCCGCGTTAAAAAGACCGCCTTACGGCGGTTTTTTTATGCCTGTTAAACGGCAAACAGCGCGCTGAAATCCTTATTGCAGATACGCTGCACCGCAGGATGCTGGATCATCCGTTCAGCAAAAATCACATGGTACTCTTCCACCACCGCTTCCGGTCGTCCCAGTTCGACAATCCCTTCATCATAATAGCTTTCCTTACCGTACAGCGTAGGCGCCACAAAAATAGCCCGATTCGCGGCACCAAAAGCCTTCATCAACGCCGCATCATCGAACTCACCGAGAATGGTCACGTCCAGGTTTTGCGACTGGAACCAGTTTAGTAGCCTACGCCCCAACATTGAACGCCGGCCGGGGACCAGCAGATTATGCGCGGTCAGACAGGTCGGAAATCCGCTATCGGCCAGGACATCGTGGCACCAGAAGCTGACGCCGCATTCACCCAGCTTGATGGAAAACAACCCCGCCTGCTGCGAGGAATCCACCGGGCAGTCGGAGAGGATCATATCCAGCTTGTGCTCGCTGAGCTGCTCCAGCAGCAGCTCATGGGTGGATTCAAAGCAGCGCAGATGAATAGGCTCCGCTTCCCGTACGGCGGTGGCCAGAATCTGGCTGACCAGCTTTTTGGACAGCGCATCGGCCACGCCAACGTCAAACAGCAGGCTCGCTTCTTTGCGGTAGTTAACGATATCCAGCATTTCCTGACTCAGGGTAAACATTCGGTCGGCGTAGCGGAACACCAGCTGTCCCAGTTCTGAAGGCACCAGCCCCCTTCCCTGTCGTTTGAACAGGCGGCCCTGCAGACGCTCCTCCAGCGCCTTCAGCTGGCCCGTAATGGTTTGCGGCGTGAGGTTGAGTACCTCAGCGGCTTTAACCACCGAGCCGGTTTTACAGACCTGCCAGAAGTAATAGAGGTGGTTAAAGTTCATCTGCGACATTTCATCCCCCGCAACGCGCTACTTCAGCTTAACCCGCAGCAGCAGATAGCCCACCACGGCGGAAACCACCGAGCCGGTCAGGATACCCAGTTTCGCCAGCGTGACCATCTCTTCATGCTGCGCATCAAAGGCCAGTGAAGCGATAAAAATCGACATGGTAAAACCAATCCCGCACAGCATGCCGACGGCGGCAATATCAACCATTTTGGTACGCTCGGGCAGCGCGGCAATTTTCAGCTTTACCGACAGCCAGCAGATCAGCGTAATGCCCAGTGGTTTGCCGATAAACAGGCCAAGGATAATCCCCAGCGGCACGGCGGAGTACAGACCGTTAAGTGAAACGCCACTCAGCGACACACCGGCGTTAGCAAAAGCGAACAGCGGCAGGATGATCCAGCTGACCCAGGGCTGTAACCCGTGCGCCAGATCGATAGACGGTGAAACGTCTCCCTCTCCCTTCAACGGGATAAAGAAGCCGACGATCACCCCGGCCAGCGTGGCATGAACACCGGACTTCAGCACGGCCACCCACAGCACGACGCCGACCAGCAGATACAGCGAGGTCTTACGTACACCGCACAGATTCAACAGCGCCAACGCGACAACACAAGCAGCAGCCACGCTCAGCGAGAGCAGCGAAAGGTTGCTGGTGTAGAAGAAGGCGATAATCACGATCGCCCCGAGATCGTCAATGACCGCCAGCGCCATCAGGAACATTTTTAACTGTACCGGTACCCGACTACCCAGCAGCGCGAGGATACCCAGCGCAAAGGCAATGTCCGTGGCAGTAGGGATTGCCCAGCCGTGGATCGCCAGAGGATCGCTATGGTTAAAGGCGGTGAAGATCAGGGCCGGAGCCAGCATCCCGCCCAATGCGGCGATAAGCGGGAACATCGCCCGCTCGCGGCTGTTCAGCGAGCCGGTGACCAGTTCGCGTTTCACCTCAAGACCAATCAGCAGGAAGAACAGTGCCATCAGCGCATCATTGATCCACAGCAGCAGATCTTTGTTGATGTCGAGTTCCCCAAAACGGAACTGCACCGGCATCGTCAGCAGCGCCTGATATCCCTGCTGGGTAGCGCTACTGTTCGCCAGAAACATCGCAATGGCCGCAGCCACGATCAGTACCACACCGCCGGTGGCGTCATTGTTAAGCAGACGCTTAAGAGCTGTTTTCATCGAAGATTCCATTAATTCGAGTGTGAGCGTAACGAGACACACAGCATACCCGCTTTAACTCTTCGTAAAAAACAGATTATAAATGGTTAACCGATCGGAATTTCCGAAGCATGGATATCCGCTACAATGAATCCGTACGTAATCTGAGGCGGAAAATACCGTTAAGTGGAAGAAAATGTGTAGATGAATACGAGCTACCGAATAAATAAAATGGGCGGTCCTGTTGAGACCGCCCATCGAATACTGCGCCGTAAAGGGTAAACCAGATTAGCGCGTCAGATCGTCAAAAAACTTTTTCACGCCGTCAAAGAAGCTTTTAGAGCGAGGGCTGTTCTGATCGCCGCTCGGCCCACCAAAGCTCTCTTCAAGTTCGCGCAGTAATGTTTTCTGCTTCTCGTTCAGGCTGACCGGGGTTTCCACCACCACGCGGCACAGCAGGTCGCCCTGCGCGCCACCGCGTACGGATTTCACGCCTTTACCGCGCATGCGGAACAGCTTGCCGGTCTGCGTTTCCGCAGGCACTTTCAGCTTCACGCGGCCATCAAGGGTCGGCACTTCAATCTCGCCGCCCAGGGCTGCCATCGCGAAGTTGATCGGCACTTCGCAGTACAGGTTGTTCTCTTCACGTTCGAAGATGCGGTGTTTTTTCACCTGCACCTGAACGTACAAATCGCCCGACGGTGCGCCATGCTCGCCCGCTTCACCTTCGCCACTCAGACGAATGCGATCGCCGGTATCCACGCCAGCCGGAATTTTCACCGACAGCGTTTTAGACTTCTCTACGCGGCCGTGGCCGTGACAGGCGTTGCACGGATCTTTAATGACTGAACCGCGACCGTGACAGGTCGGACACGCCTGCTGAACGGTGAAGAAGCCCTGGCGCATCTGCACCTGGCCTGCACCATGACAGGTTGAACAGGTCTGCGGCTTGGTTCCCGCTTTCGCTCCGCTGCCGTGGCAAACTTCACACTCTTCCAGCGTTGGAATGCGGATCTCTTTGGTCACGCCGCGTACCGCTTCTTCCAGCGTCAGTTCCATGTTGTAGCGCAAATCAGCTCCACGTGCGGCGCGCTGCTGACGGCGTCCTCCGCCGAAGATATCGCCGAATACGTCGCCAAAGATATCGCTAAAATCTGCACCGCCACCGCCGAAACCACCGCCGCCGCCCATTCCGCCCTGTTCAAAGGCAGCATGGCCGTACTGATCGTAAGCCGCACGTTTCTGCGCATCGGTCAGAATTTCGTACGCTTCTTTGATCTCTTTGAATTTCCCTTCGGCTTCTTTATCGCCCTGGTTGCGGTCAGGGTGGAACTTCATCGCAAGACGTTTATAAGCCTTTTTGATTTCACGCTCTTCCGCAGATTTGGAAACGCCTAAAACCTCGTAATAGTCTTTCTTCGCCATTGTTATTGATCCTGCCCTTAACATGCGTGCACGGGCGGGGAGAAATCTCCACGCCCGTGCTGGTTAATACGATGCTCCACCGGGGGAGCATCATGCCCGCTCAAGGGCGATTATTTCTTGTCTTTAACTTCTTCGAATTCGGCGTCTACGGCGTCGTCATCTTTTTTACCTTCGGCTGCATCTGCTGCGCCGCCAGCGGCCTGCTGCTGCTGAGCAAATTCCATCAGCTTGCCGGACACTTCCATCAGCGCCTGGATTTTCGCTTCAATTTCAGTTTTGTCTTCGCCTTTCAGCGCAGTATCCAGCTCGGCCAGAGCCGCTTCGATTGGCGCTTTCACGTCTGCTGGCAGTTGGTCACCGGCATCAGTCAGCTGCTTGCGGGTGCTGTGCGCAACCTGGTCACCCTGGTTACGGGTCTGCACCAGCTCTTCGAACTTGCGGTCAGACTCAGCGTTGGCTTCCGCATCACGCACCATTTTTTCGATCTCTTCGTCGTTCAGACCGGAGGAGGCCTTAATGGTAATTTTCTGCTCTTTACCGCTGTTTTTGTCTTTAGCGGATACGTGCAGAATACCGTCAGCATCAATGTCAAAGGTGACTTCGATCTGCGGCATACCGCGCGGTGCACCCTGGATACCATCAAGGTTGAACTGGCCCAGTGACTTGTTATCCGCAGCGCGTTTACGCTCACCCTGCACAACATGGATGGTTACGGCAGACTGGTTGTCTTCTGCAGTAGAGAACACCTGGCTGTGCTTGGTTGGAATCGTGGTGTTCTTAGCGATCAGTGAAGTCATCACGCCGCCCATGGTTTCGATACCCAGCGACAGCGGGGTAACATCCAGCAGCAGAACGTCTTTCACCTCACCGGCCAGAACGCCACCCTGAACGGCTGCGCCCACGGCAACGGCTTCGTCCGGGTTAACGTCTTTACGCGGCTCTTTACCGAAGAACTCGGCCACTTTCGCCTGCACCATTGGCATACGAGTCTGACCACCAACGAGGATCACGTCGTTGATATCAGAAACGGACAGACCCGCATCCTGCAGCGCAACTTTCAGCGGCTCGATAGAGCGAGCAACCAGGTCTTCTACCAGTGATTCCAGTTTTGCACGAGTCACTTTGATGTTCAGGTGCTTAGGACCGGTCGCATCCGCTGTGATGTACGGCAGGTTGACGTCGGTCTGCTGTGCAGAAGACAGTTCGATTTTCGCTTTTTCAGCGGCTTCTTTCAGGCGCTGCATCGCCAGCGGATCGTTGTGCAGATCGATACCTGAATCTTTCTTAAACTCACCCACCAGGTAGTTGATCATACGGCTGTCGAAGTCTTCACCACCCAAGTGAGTATCACCGTTTGTTGCCAGAACTTCGAAGGTTTTTTCACCGTCAACTTCATCGATTTCGATGATAGAGATATCGAAAGTACCACCACCCAGGTCGTACACCGCGATGGTGCGGTTGCCCTGGCCTTTATCCAGGCCGTATGCCAGCGCGGCTGCGGTCGGTTCGTTGATGATACGTTTGACTTCCAGACCGGCGATACGGCCGGCATCTTTGGTTGCCTGACGCTGCGCATCGTTGAAGTAAGCCGGTACGGTAATGACCGCTTCGGTCACTGGCTCACCCAGATAGTCTTCCGCCGTTTTCTTCATTTTTTTCAGCACTTCTGCAGAGATCTGCGGAGGTGCTACGCGCTGGCCTTTCACGTCCAGCCATGCGTCACCGTTGTCTGCACCAACGATTTTGAACGGCATGATTTTAATATCACGCTGTACTTCTTCATCCTGGAAGCGACGGCCAATCAGGCGCTTAATCGCAAACAGGGTATTCTGCGGGTTAGTCACAGCCTGACGTTTAGCAGGCTGACCTACCAGCGTTTCACCATCCTGAGTGTAAGCAATGATAGATGGCGTGGTGCGATCGCCTTCCGCATTCTCCAGTACACGCGCCTTGCCGCCATCCATGATAGCTACACAAGAGTTAGTCGTACCCAGGTCAATACCAATAATCTTACCCATCTAAACGTCTCCCACTTAAATTCATTTCAAATCAGGTTATGAACCTTAAATGCGGGCATTTTTCACAGTTTCAACTGCTCATCCCGCTCTTTTTTCCAGGTCCGTAGCCTCGGATGCCAAATAAGATGGGGCCGCCAGCCGCCGCATCAAGGGGCAACAGCAAAAAAAAATCGTTTTTATTGAAAAAAAACGGACCGGCGCAGGCCAGTCCGCATTAACTACGGTAAAAAAGCGGTTACTGCGCGTTCACCTGCTTTAACAGGACACGCTGCACCGACTCCCGTTTGAGCCATAAACCCACCAGTACACCGACACCGGCCAGCCCCAGCACGTAATAAGCCGGTGCCATCGGCGTCAGCTTCATCATCAGCGTGACCATGATCGGCGTCAGCCCGCCAAAAATGGCATACGAGAGATTATAAGAGAAGGAGATACCGGTAAAACGGACCGCGGGTGGAAAGGCCGACACCATCACGAAAGGCACCACGCCCACGACGCCAACGCACAGACCGGCCAGCGCATAGGCGCTGAACAGCCAGGCGGGAAACTCGGCGGCAACGGTGAAGAACGTCCAGCTGGCCACCGCCAGCAGCAGGCTGCCGATAATCAGCGTGGTTGCTGCACCAATGCGATCGACCAACGCGCCGGAGATAATGCAGCCGAAAATCAGCATTATCGTCGCCAGGCTATTGGCCTGTAAGGTCAGTGCCGCGGGCAGACCGTGGAGTTTTTGCAGCAGCACGGGTGCCATTAAAAGAACCACCACAATGCAGGCTGAGAGCAGCCATGTCAGCAGCATGGACACCACCACGCTCTGGCGGTGACTGGCAATAACCGTTTTCAGCGGCAGCTCATCCGATAAGGTCTTGCGCTGCTGCATTTGGGTAAATACCGGCGTTTCATGCAGCCAGCGGCGCAGGTACATCGCCAGCAGGCCAAAGGCACCACCGAGCAGGAATGGGATACGCCAGCCGTTCTCAGCAATAGCCTGCGGGGTCATGCTGGTATTAATCAATGTGGCAATCAATGAACCAAGAAGAATACCAAAGGTCAGCCCGGCGGTTAGCGTGCCGCAGGCAAAGCCCACGCGCTTTTGCGGCACGTGCTCGGCCACAAACACCCAGGCACCGGGAACCTCACCGCCGATAGCTGCTCCCTGCAGCACACGCATTAACAGCAGCAGAACAGGCGCAGCGATCCCCAGCGTCGCGTAGGTGGGCAGAAGCCCCATCACCAGCGTTGGCAGTGCCATCAGCAGAATGCTCAGGCTGAACATTTTCTTGCGCCCTTTACTGTCACCAAAGTGGGCCATAATCAGGCCGCCTAACGGGCGGGCAAGATAGCCGGCAGCAAAAATGGCAAAAGTTTGCAGCTGGCGTAGCCATTCAGGAATATCGGCGGGGAAAAACAGTTCGCCGATTACCGCTGCAAAAAAGACGAAGATAATAAAGTCATAGAATTCCAGCGCGCCACCGAGCGCCGCCAGAACCAGGGTTTTGTAATCCTGTCGGTTCAGAGGTCGAGCTTGTTCTTGAGCCATGATTCTTCGAGTAAATCCATAGTCAGAGAGAAGAAAAATAATTCACCTTGTAAAGCTATGCTTACTATAACGGCAATTATCTTCTACACCATACGGCACTGAATCTTATACCTGAGAATCCTGTTTTTTAGCTGTTTGTCTCGCGCCGGGCGCTTTTTGGCCTAAATGCTGCTACTACCTGTGGATTGGTCTCTATATAAGGCCCGTCAAGCAGTTGAATGCCGTAGGGCACACTGGCAAAAATACCGTGCACAACCGTCTCGCCCTGCTCATCCTTCAGCCCTTCCAGCGTCTCTTTGATCGATTTCGGCTGGCCCGGCAGATTAATCACCAGCGACTGTTTGCGAATCACACCAACCTGACGGGAAAGGATAGCGGTAGGAACAAAGTTCAGGCTGATCTGCCGCATCTGTTCGCCAAACCCAGGCATCTCGCGATCGGCAATCGCGAGTGTGGCATCGGGCGTCACATCGCGGCGAGCAGGCCCGGTGCCACCGGTGGTCAGCACCAGATGACAAAACAGTTCATCAACCAGCTCACAAATTGCCTGCTCAATCATCGGCTGCTCGTCGGGAACCAGCCGCTTCTCAATTTTGAACGGCGTCGATAGCGCTTCAGAAAGCCAGGTTTCCAGCGCCGGCAGGCCCAGATCCTGATAGATGCCATTTGCCGCGCGATCGGATACGGAAATCAATCCTATGCGTAGTGTATTCATTGCGTTATCACCATTTATACCGACTGAAATCAATGAGGTCGGTGTTTGTAAGTTTATCTTCGCTAAATAATACACTGAATTATGATAAACTTAAAAAAAAATCAGAGCAGGCTTTTACACTGTATATTTTTAAAAACATAAAAACACATCAAATAACAAAACAAAAAAACATCATAAGAAAATTAACAACATCCCTCTTTCGTAAAAGTTATAAAAACGCTTTTTTTGCGCAGAACAAAAGACAACATTAACTAATATACCTATATCATGTTAATTTCAGGAGGTGTGATTTTATATAACCATAATGAATTAGAAAAAATCAGGTACTTTTCATTAGCAAATGGCAAAGAAAGATAAATTCCCGAAAAGGAATAATCTTATTAATCAGGAATCAGAAATGAATAAGATCATTACGTTTAGTACGGCAGCGTCTTTAACAATTTTCAGTTATACATCTTTAGCTTCAACAAACGTATCCGGGGGAACAATTAACTTTACCGGAGCGGTAACGGATTCAACCTGCACTATAAATGGTAATAATCCAGCTTCGCTTTCAGTTGCACTGAATCCAATTACCACCGAGCAAGCCGGTACAGCTGAAGGACTAATTGATGCTGAGAAGAAAGCATTCTCTTTGGATTTCTCTAATTGTTCTTCCGCGCAGACAGCTGGTGCTGGAGAAACGAAACCCGCATCAACATTGAAAATTCAATTCTCATCATCCAATACAATTTCTAACGATGGAAAATATCTTATTAATCAGGAGAATGGGGCTAATGGACAGACAAATAATGTCGGAATTGCCATCGTTTTACAAGATTCAGAAACTCAACCCATAATGTTAAACCAGGCACTGGATACAAAGCTGGCAGGTAATACATCAAAACCCGACACGCTAAACTTTTATGCCAAATACTATAAAGTTGATACTAAACCTGCTCAGGCCGGAACGGTCAGAACAATGGTAACTTACAGCGTTTCATACCTTTAATTATCCTCTTCTATAAACTGAGCGATTGTTTCATGAGAAAATTCTTACTGGTAGCAGCATTTATTCCTTCTATTTCTCACGCCAACGTCATTATTAGTGCGACGAGAGAGATTTACCCCTCTGATAGCAAAGAGATCTCAGTACAATTGCTCAATAACGGCTCAGAACCGTCTTTGGTTCAGGCGTGGATTGATGATGGAGACGCAAACTCTACCCCAGAAACAGCAAACGTACCGTTTTTGCTCATGCCCCCTGTAGTTAAGGTTTCAGGGCACAGCGGGCAACAGCTTAAAGTAAAATATATCGGGGGAAATCAAGCTAAAGATCGCGAGTCTATTTTTTATTTAAATGTTTTGGATATTCCTCCTGAACCAGAAAACCTGCGAGGAAGAAGCGTTATGCAATTAGCCATAAAATCGCGTATAAAGTTCTTCTTCCGACCGACGGGACTAAAAATCTCCGCCAACAACATGATAAAAAAAATCAACCTCTATAACAAAGGTGGTCAGTTAACCATTGATAACCCAACACCTTATTTCTTAACAATTTCTGCAATCTCCCCAGATTCATCAAAAAAAAACCTGCTACATGAAGGATTAATGATTTCCCCGTTTTCTCAGAAATCGGTCACCATTAAAAACACGTTATCAGTAGGAAGTCGAGTTTCTGTTATTTATATCAATGACTATGGCGCAAGTATAAGTTCTGAAAAAGAAATAAGATAATGACTTGTCGTTTAATTAATAGAAAAGAAATATTATTTTTAATCCTTCTGATTCAGCACACTGCTTACGGGCTATCATTTAATACTGACTTTCTTCAGGGGAGATCCAAAAACTCGGATCTGTCACAGTTTTATAAAGACGGTGACGTGCCGCCAGGTATGTATGAGGTTGATATTTACGTAAACAGTGAATGGAAGGGGAATTATAAAAGTAAAGTCGTCAATAGCACTACTGATATTCGCATAAGTAAAACAGATTTCGATCGTTTAGGCATTAAGGAACTCTGGCAGGATAAGAAAAAAAATTCCGGAAATTCAGTGAATATCTACAAACTCCCGAACGGTATCAAAAGTAGTTTTGACTCTGGTCAGTTGCGCGTCAATCTTACCGTTCCTCAGGAGTCACTGAACACAAAATGGGAAGGCTACGTTGATCCTAAATTCTGGCAACAGGGAATACCCGGTTATCTTTTGTCCTATCAGGCAAATTATTATCATGCTGCCTCGCATCATCAAAAAAGTGAAGATAGTGCTTATATATCGTTGAATAGTGGCTTTAATCTGCTCGGCTGGCAACTGCGGGATAACAGCGTTTACAACTATTCATCTTCGGGTAAATCCCGGTGGAGCAACAATACGCGCTACATACAGCGTAATTTTAGTGAAATTGACTCACAACTTCGCGCTGGTGACAGCTATACTACATCTGATCTATTTGATTCCTATCGCTTTCGTGGTGTCAGCCTGGGTACCGATATCCGCATGTTCCCCGACTCATTGCAAGGCTTTGCTCCCGTAGTTCACGGCGTAGCTCAAACCAACGCGCTGGTTAAAATCATTCAAAATGGCGTATCTATCTATCAACAGACCGTTTCTCCAGGTCCCTTTGCGATAAATGATATTCTGCCAACGGGCTCCGGCGGGGATTTACACGTTGAAGTTGACGAAGCTGATGGGCGAGTACAGCGCTTTATTGTTCCCTATTCTTCGGTCCCCGATATGTTAAAGCCGGGAGTCAACGTTTACAACCTCGCCATGGGACAAGTGCGTATTCCCGGAGTTGGATCGCATCCGAATTTCCTTCAGGGGATCTGGCGTCGGGGGATCTCAAACCTCTTTACCCTTTATACCGGCGGCATTGGCAGCAATCATTATCACTCCGCCCTGATTGGCACAGGCTTAAACCTGCCTTTTGGTGCTATTTCACTGGATGCCACCTGGGCCAGCCAGGACTCCACACGGCATCAGCCAAAAAACACTGGCCAGAGTTATCGACTGGCTTTCAGTAAATTCATCGCCAGTTCAGGAACTAATATTGCGGTAGCTGCTTATCGTTATTCCACCGGAGGGTTTCTTACCCTAGAGGATGCAGTGCAAAGAGAAAGTAACGATAGTAAAAATATGGATTACAGTACGATCAATCAGAAGAACAGCCTCAATTTCAATATTAACCAGAATCTCGGCGGTGCAGCAGGTTCCTTCTTCTTTTCGGGGACGTTCAGAAACTATTGGGGAAACAGAAAGCCAGGTAAAGAGTACCAGGTTGGTTATTCCAACACCTTCCATGATATTTCTTACAATACTTCAGTCAGCCGAACACGGGATAATAAGTATCGTGAAGAGATGCGCTACTATGCCGGACTATCAATTCCATTTAGCGTATTTTCATCTCCCGTCTATTTGACGACCAACGCCACGATGGATGGAAAAAATTATACCAACAGCGATCTTGGCATCAGCGGTACCGCCGGAAAAAGCAATGAATGGAATTATAATCTTGATATGGCGAATAACCATGGTGGTGGCACTATGGTGAATACTAGCGCCAGCTATCGTGCTAACGCTTCAACGCTGAATGCCTCATACAGCCAGTCCTCTTCTTTTCATCAGACCGGAGTTGGTATGACGGGGAGTCTGGTGGCGTGGCGGGGAGGTGTGCTCTTTGCTAATCAGATGGGTGATACCTATGCTATCGTTGATGCCCCCGGGGTAGCCAACGCAATGGTAAACAGCGATGCCACCATTATGACAAACAGCCAGGGGAAAGCCTTAATTCCCTATATGTCCCCCTACCGTAAAAATGCTTTAACCCTCGATACAACAAATCCTGGCGACGGTACTCAACTGGTCGGAAATCGTAAGGACATCGTGCCCTATTCCGGATCGATTAATTACATTAAATTTGAAACAGACCAGAGAAAAACGTTTATTTTCCATGCGGTAGAAGGCAGTAATACACCATTACCTTTTGGTACCAGCGTCACGAATAGTCGAGGCGATGAGCTGGGATACGTTGGCCAGGGTAGCATTATTTTCATCCGCAGCAAACAGCTACCCGCACAGGTCATTGTTCGTCTGAGCAGCAGTAACGATCGTACCTGCACGGTTAGCCATCCGGATACGAAACTATCCGGGAATATTAATCATTGTCTGTAAACAACAGTGAGACTCCGAATGTATAGTATTACCCGTTTCCCGGCAGACAGAGTAAGGATAATTTTTTTCACACTACTGTTACTGTTTATCTCATTTCCAATAAAATCCTGGGCTAACTGTATACAAAAACATCCCATTTCAGCGATGCCAGCCTACTATGACGCCAGTGATGCATTGAATTTTACCGGATCTTCTTCTTTCTCAGAAACAACCCAGTATCCAGATACCTTCACCTGTACGATGCCAGCATGGGGGATCATTGGTGGCAAGAATTCGGTCGATAACTCTTCGCCTTATACTCAACAAACGCTTTATCTTAAGTTTCCTGGTGATGCTTATGTCAGCCTGCATATCAGCAATATATCTCCGCAGGAAACCCATCCTAAGGTCGGAGTAAATAAAGGTTCAGATATTGACGCCAATTTTACTGTTACGCTGAAATTAATGAAAACAGTACCAACAAAAAACGTCATGGTGGTCAATGATGATACTGCCAGAATAGCCCCCGTTGTTATTGCCCAGGACAGCACCGGATTAACAGTTCTTCAAAACGTTACCCGCATGATTAGCGATTTCGCCTATTTTGTTTTCAACTGGACGTGGCCTACTCATAACTACGATATTTACTACAAGCCACTGATGGTCCGGTTCATTAAGCGCGTTACCACCTGCAGTTTTGATGATGATAATAAGACTATCGTGATGAATGACATTAACATGTCCTCCCTGATTGCAGGAGAAAATGCCAAAAAGTTATTTACGCTTAATTTTAGCTGTGCCGGACAGGTTTACGGCACAACGTCGAGGGCGATCAGTGCCTATCTGAGCAGCAACAATATTTTACCCAACGATAACACCACGCTGATTTCTCCCGATCCTGGCAGCGCCACCGGTGTAGGCATTCGCATTCAGAAAGCCACCAGTGCAACGCCGATAAAATTCAGCGCGTCAACAACGGACATCGGTGATGCGACGCCACTATTTGCTTATGCCGCTCAGGAGCAGGTTCCAACGAATTTAACGATACCGATGTTTGCCTGGTACTACGTTTACAACAGACGACAGCTAAGCAGTGGGCCTATTCGCACAACGGCGGTGGTCAATTTTGTCTATGACTGAGGAATAAGACAGTGGCCCGAACGGGCCACCGTAAGAGCTAGCGGAAATATTACAGCAGGTCAGCAATCATCTTATCGAGTTTGCCCTGGTCAACGGCAAAGTTACGGATGCCTTCAGCCAGTTTCTGAACCGCCATTGGGTCCTGGTTGTGCTGCCACAGGAACTCAGACTCGGTCATTTTCGCCGGACGAGCTTTCACCTCACCGGTGTAAGACAGTTTGCGCTCAATGCTGCCTTCGGTCTCAGCCAGCTCTTTCAGCAGGCCCGGAGAGATGGTCAGACGGTCGCAGCCGGCCAGCTCAATGATTTCACCTACGTTACGGAAGCTTGCACCCATCACCACGGTTTCGTAACCGTGCTGCTTGTAGTATTCGTAGATTTCAGTCACGGAGATCACGCCTGGATCTTCAGCCGGCGCGTACTCTTTCTTATCGGTGTTGGCTTTGTACCAGTCGAGGATACGGCCAACGAATGGAGAAATCAGGTATACACCGGCTTCGGCACAGGCACGCGCCTGGGCGAAGGAGAACAGCAGGGTCAGGTTACAGTTGATGCCTTCTTTTTCCAGCTGCTCGGCGGCGCGAATGCCCTGCCAGGTCGAAGCCAGTTTGATCAGAATGCGGTCATTGCTGATGCCGGCATCGTTGTACAGTTTGATCAGGCTACGCGCTTTCGCGATGCTGCCTTCGGTGTCGTAAGACAGACGTGCATCCACTTCGGTAGAAATACGGCCCGGAACCAGTTTCAGGATCTCCAGACCAATGTTGACGGCCAGTTTGTCCGCAGCGAAAGAAACCTGCGCTTCTTTGTCGCTGCTCTGCTCACGCGCCCAGGTCACGGCTTCATCAATAAGCTTACGGTATTCTGGGATCTGGGCGGCGCTGAGGATCAGAGAAGGGTTGGTGGTTGCATCCTGCGGTTTGTAGAGTTTCATCGCTGCGATGTCGCCGGTATCGGCAACAACGGTAGTGATCTGACGCAGGGAGGATAATTTGTCCGTCATAGTTGTCATTCTCATCAAGGTTGAAACAAGGTTGATTTGTCAGGGTGTTGAAAATGTCTGCCCCGGATGATAGCACGCGTACCCTGCCATGCAACAACCATAAAACCCTGTGCCACAGGGGGATAAAACCTCAACACAAACGGGCTTTTTCCGTTTCTTTACGATGAAGCAGCAGATCTACCAATGACAGCGATTTGTCCTCTGTTAACACTTTTTTGCTACAGTATGCTCTGGCAATTTTTCGCGATGCACAAGGACCCCCCGATCATGTTGATGGTAATTTCCCCCGCAAAAACGCTGGACTATGAAAGCCCACTGGCGACCAAACGTTTTACCCAGCCCGCACTGCTTGAGGAGTCACTAAAACTGATCGCCGTTGCGCGTCAGCTTTCACCTGCGCAGATTGGCTCACTGATGCATATCAGTGACAAGCTGGCGATGCTTAACGCGGAACGCTTCAATGACTGGCAGCCGGAATTCACCCCGGAAAACGCGCGACAGGCTATTCTGGCGTTTAAAGGCGACGTGTACACCGGCCTGCAGGCGGAAAGCTTCAGTGAAGCCGACTTCGACTATGCCCAGCAGCATCTGCGCATGCTCTCCGGCCTGTATGGCCTGCTGCGCCCGCTGGACTTAATGATGCCCTATCGTCTGGAGATGGGTATCAAGCTGGAAAACCCGGCGGGAAAAGATCTCTACAGCTTCTGGGGCGAGCGGTTGACCCTGGCGCTGAACGATGCACTGGCCGCGCAGGGCGATAATGTGCTGGTGAATCTCGCTTCCGATGAATACTTCAAGTCAGTAAAACCTAAACAGCTGAACGGCGAGATTATCAAGCCGGTGTTCCTCGATGAAAAGAACGGCAAGTTCAAAGTCATCAGCTTCTACGCCAAGAAAGCACGCGGCCTGATGAGCCGATACATTATCCAGAACCGGTTAACGAAACCCGAGCAGCTGAAAAAGTTTGATGTCGATGGATACGTTTATGATGCCGACGGCAGCAAGGGGAATGAGTTGGTGTTTAAGCGGCGTGAAGTAGCTTGAAAAAAACGGAGTGGGCGATACCCTCTCCGTTTTGTCGCTGGTTAACCGACTGTGAGCGACTAATCAGCGAGATAGCGAAGTTTCCGCCCCGGCACAAATTACTTCTTCAGCAGGAACTCACGCAGGTCGGCAAACCCGGCTTTCATCTTATGCGACAGCAGCGGCAGATCGGCACGCTCGGCTAGTGCTTTCGGCAGAGGGATTTTGCGGTCGAGAATCTCTTCCACGCTTTCAATGAACTTCGCCGGGTGTGCCGTGCCGAGGAACAGACCAAACTCCCCATCCTGCAGCTGATCGCGCAGCAGGCGGTAGGCAATCGCCGCGTGCGGTTCAGAGATATAGCCCAGCTCGGCCAGCTCACGCATGGTCTCTTTGGTGGTTTCATCACTCACCGCACCAAAGCCCAGATCCTGCAAACGCCAGGTTTTACGGCGGAAGATCTCTTCCACGCGCGGCCAGTTGTTTGGCTGCGACACATCCATAGCATTAGACAGCGTGGCAACGGTGGCGTTTGGCGTCCACTGACCATCAACCAGGAAGCGCGGCACGGTATCGTTGGCATTGGTGGCGGCGATAAAACGCTTCACCGGCAGGCCCAGTGATTTAGCCAGCAGACCCGCGGTCAGGTCGCCAAAGTTACCGCTTGGCACCGAGATCACCAGCTGATTGCGTTTTTCCTGCGGCAGCTGAGCAACAGCTTCAAAGTAGTAGCAGATCTGCGCCAGCAGGCGGCTGATGTTGATCGAGTTCGCCGAGTTCAGGCCAATCGCCTTTTTCAGTTCTTCATCGTCAAAGGCCTGCTTAACCAGCGCCTGACAGGCATCGAAGTCACCGTCGATAGCGATAGTCTGGATGTTACCACCCAGGGTACAGAACAGTTTTTCCTGCAACGGGCTGATTTTACCCTGCGGATACAGGATCACCACGCGCACGTTTTCCATGCCGTAGAAAGCATGCGCCACGGCGGCACCGGTATCACCCGAGGTCGCGGTCAGAATAGTGATTTTCTCATCTGAATCGCTGACGTGGGAGAGCATCTGCGCCATAAAACGGCCGCCGAAATCCTTAAAGGCCAGTGTCGGGCCGTGGAACAGCTCCAGAGCAGCGATATCGTCAGTTACGCTGGCAACCGGTGCCGGGAAGGTAAAGGCGGTCTTCAGACGCGCCAGCAGCTGTTCTTTTGGAATTTCATCGCCGATAAACGCCGACAGGATCTTGCTGCTGCGAGTGACGAAGTCCTCCTCCAGCAGTGCATCAATATCGGTCAGCTCGAACTCCGGTAATTCCAGCGGAAAGAACAGGCCCTGCTGTGAACCCAGACCCTGCTTCACCGCCTGGGCGAAGCTAACCTGCTCGTTGTGATCCTTAAGATTGTACAGTTTCATGCGTTATCCCAGTTTACGTGCGCCTGCCGTATCTAAACGACAAATATGAACGAAGCCTTCATCATTTTGCAGATAGTTCTGGCGAAGCCAGTCCGCCATCCGCTGAGCCGTATCCAGCTGATTGCATACGGCAAACAGCGTCGGCCCTGAACCCGAGATCCCGCAGGCCAGCGCGCCGATATCGGCAGCGGCCTCACGCGCTTCGGCAAAGCCCGGCAGCAGTCGGGTACGGTAAGGTTCAGCAATCACATCCTGCATCAGCTTCGCGGCCAGTTCCGGCTGCTGCGTGTGGCAGGCATGAATAAAGCCGCCGAGGTAGCGGCCGTGGCGAATAATATCCTCTTTGCGATACTGCGCGGGTAAAATTGCCCGCGCCTCAGCGGTAGAGACTTTGATCCCCGGATACGCCATCACCCACAGCCAGTCATCAAAGCCTGGCACGGGCTGGCTGATAATGCCGTTTTCTTCCAGCATCAGCTGTATACCGCCCAGGAAGCACGGAGCCACGTTGTCGTAGTGCACGCTGCCGGAAATGCGCCCTTCCAGCTCGCCCATCAGCGCCAGCAGTTCGGTATCATTCAGCGGCTTACCGCAGAACTCGTTCATCGCCATCAGACCGGCAACCACCGAGCAGGCACTGGAACCGAGGCCGGAACCAATCGGCATATTTTTTTCCAGCGTCATGGCCACCGGTACGCGCTTGCCGATGGCTTCACAGAAGCGATCCCAGCACTGATAAACAATATTTTCTTTCGGATCGGCAGGCAGTTTGCTGACGAAACTGCCTTCATTGCGCAGGCTGAACTCGTCAGCCGCTTCCACGCTGACGCAATCGCCCAGCAGAGTACCATCGATCGGCGATACCGCCGCCCCCAGCACGTCGAAGCCGACGCTGGCGTTGCCAATTGAGGCAGGGGCATGAATCTTAACCATGTTTAAACTCCCAACTTCCACGACAGAGTGCGTAACAGATCGGCAAACACGCCCGCCGCGGTCACATCATTACCGGCACCGTAACCACGCAGCACCAGCGGAATTGGCTGATAGTAACGGCTGTAGAAGGCCAGCGCGTTTTCACCGTTTTTCACTTTAAACAGAGGATCGTTACCGTCCACGGCATCGATCTTCACTTTACAGACGCCGCCCTCTTCAATCGCACCGACGAAGCGCAGAACTTTACCCGCGTCACGCGCCGTTGCCACCCTTGCGGCAAACACATCGTCCAGTTCCGGCAGACGGGCCATAAAGGTATCGACATCGGCAATGGCGGTAAACTCTTCCGGCAGCACGGCTTCGATCTCAATATCTTCCAGTTCCAGCTGATACCCCGCTTCACGCGCGAGGATCAGCAGCTTACGCGCCACGTCCATCCCGGAAAGGTCGTCGCGCGGATCTGGCTCGGTAAAGCCCATCTCACGCGCCATATTCGTGGCCGCAGACAGCGACACGCCTTCGTCCAGCTTACCAAAAATAAACGAGAGCGAGCCGGAGAGAATACCGGAGAAGCGAATCAGTTCGTCACCGGCATTCAGCAGATTTTGCAGGTTCTCAATCACCGGCAGACCGGCACCGACGTTAGTATCGTACAGGAACTTACGGCGCGATTTCGCCGCCGCCGCGCGCATTTGCTGGTAATAGCTATACGACGAGGTGTTGGCTTTTTTGTTCGGCGTTACTACGTGGAAACCATCGGCCAGGAAACCGGCATACCGATCGGCAATCTGCTGGCTGGAGGTACAGTCAACGATCACCGGGTTCAGCAGATGATATTCTTTCACCAGGCGCTTCAACCTGTCCAGATCGAACGGCTCTTTTGCCGCCTGCAGCTGTTCCTGCCAGTTTTCCAGTTGAATACCGTGCACATTGGTCAGCAGCGCGCGTGAATTAGCAATACCGCAAACGCGCAGATCGATATGTTTATTCTTCAGCCACGCCTGCTGGCGGTGGAGCTGATCGATTAACGCACCGCCGACGCCGCCAACGCCGATGACGAACACTTCAATCACCTGATCGGTGGCGAACAGCATCTGGTGCACCACGCGGACGCCGGTGGTCGCTTCATCGTTACTGACCACCGCCGAAATAGAGCGCTCGGAAGACCCCTGGGCGATAGCGACGATATTAATGTTGGCACGCGCCAGCGCGGAGAAGAACTTGGCCGAAATGCCGCGCAGCGTACGCATGCCGTCGCCGACCACGGAGATCACCGCCAGCTGCTCCATCACATCCAGCGGCTCCAGCAGGCCGTCCTTCAACTCCAGATAGAATTCATCTTCCAGCACCTTACGGGCCCGCGACAGCTCGCTCTGGGACACGCAGAAGCTGATGCTGTATTCGGATGAGGACTGAGTGATCAGCACCACCGAGATACCGCTTCGGGACATGGTGGCAAATACGCGCGCCGCCATGCCAACCATGCCTTTCATTCCCGGGCCGGAAATGTTGAACATCGCCATATTATTCAGGTTGGTGATGCCCTTCACAGGCGTATCGTCATCGCTGGCACTGTCGCCGATTAATGTACCGGGAGCCTGTGGATTAGCGGTATTTTTTATCAGGCAGGGAATCTGGAACTGGGCGATAGGAGCGATGGTGCGGGGATGGAGAACTTTAGCGCCGAAGTAGGAAAGCTCCATGGCTTCCTGATACGACATCGACTTCAACAGCCTCGCATCTGGAACCTGACGCGGGTCGCAGGTATAGGCGCCGTCAACGTCAGTCCAGATTTCGCAACAGTCGGCGCGCAGACACGCAGCCAGCACCGCAGCTGAATAGTCGGAGCCGTTACGGCCCAGCACCACCAGTTCACCGCGCTCGTTACCGGCGGTAAAACCGGCCATCAGCACCATATTGCTGGCCGGGATTTTACAGGCAGCGATGCGGCGGGTAGATTCCGCAATATCTACGGTCGATTCCAGATAATGTCCAATCGCCAGCAGATTCTCTACCGGATTGATCACACTGACGCCGTAGCCGCGCGCCTGAAGCAGGCCTTCCATAATAGCAATAGAGAGTTTTTCACCGCGGCAGATGATTGCAGCATTAACGCTGTCCGGGCACTGTCCCAGCAGGCTAATCCCGTGCAGAACCTGCTTAAGCTGGGTGAACTCCTGATCGACCACGCCCTTCAGGCGGTCAAAGTCGAAGCCCGGCTGGGCATCGGCCAGTCCCTGTAACAGCTCAGCAAAAATACGCTCGGCATCGCTGAGATTCGGCGTGGCATCCAGACCACCGATGGTTTTTTCAATCATCGCCACCAGATGATTGGTAATTTTTGCTGGCGCGGACAATACGGTAGCAACCTGTCCCTGCTGTGCATTGCTTTCCAGAATGTCAGCCACACGCAGAAATCTTTCCGCATTGGCTACCGAGGTTCCACCGAATTTCAGCACTCGCATGTTCAAACTCTCCTGAATTTTCACGAAAAAAAAGCCCGCACTGTTCAGGTGCGGGCTTTTTCCTATTTTACTCTTTATGCGTCAGCCCGCACCGTTACCAGTGGTAATGGTGATGGTAATAATGATTGTGGTAATCAGGCTGTTTTTACGCATTTTAGATTTATCGTCTGTCTGTAAAATCTGTCGGCCTTCAGAAGTAAAGCAATTGCCCCTCTAAGTCAATTTTTTTATCGCCAGTGCCTTATCGGTGCGGCGATGTCAGTTGAGACAAATTTAGTTTGATGCCGATCTGTTCTGTTATCTCTGCGGAGGATGGCAGTAATTCACGCCATCAATCCGGTATTATCCAGCGTTTTTATCTGCCAGTTTTTTTTCCACGTCGTGAAGTAAACGATGCAGCATCGCCGTATCGCGCTGTTGAAGCAGACCAAGACGCTGCTGAAGCCAGTCCGCCAGTTTAACATCCCCCGCCACCTCCAGCGTCTCAAGCAGCTGCTGCGCACGCTGGCGCAGAGCGGCAAGCTGAGGAACTTCTGCCACGGGCTCTTCCGCCGCGCTGACCTGGCGCAGTGCGGACAGCTGATAGCAGTACACCATCACCGCCTGGCCCAGATTCAGCGACGGGTAATCCCCGGCCATCGGTACCCCGGTCAGCAGATCGACCAGATCCAGCTCTTCATTGGTCAGGCCACTATCCTCGCGGCCAAATACCAGCGCGGCGCTGCCAATCCACTGCTGCTTTTCTTCTAGCACGGTTTGTACCTGCTGCGGCGTGGCGTAGTAACGGAACTTTGCGCGGCTGCGGGCCGTGGTGGCAATACTGAAATCGATATCCTCCAGCGCGGCCGAAAGCGAATCCCAGCGGGTGGCATTTTCGAGGATCTCACTGGCCCCGTGGGCAACCCGTCTGGCCGCATCATCAAGATGTACATCGCTGCTGACAATACGTAACTCACTAAATCCCATGGTTTTCATCGCGCGCGCAGCGGCACCAACATTTTCGGGACGAGCAGGAGAAACAAGAATAAGAGGGAAACGCATAACTGCCTTTATTATTGACAAAACCAGGACGGATACTTTGCCATGCCGAAGGCGCAAATGACAGACGCTGATATTTAACAACTCGCCAACAGCAGTGTGGTAGCAATTTAAAAGATGAAAATATGATGTTACACTAGCAATCTGTTGAATAAGCAACAAAAACCTGATGTTACGCAAATAAAACCAATTTTATCAACTAATTAACAATCATTAAATGTATAACAGACGTTAGATTAACCTCTCATGCTTAATCGTTAGCATTTGGCTCTGTTTGTGAGCTAAGCTGGCATTCTGGGAAGAGTTTTTCACAAAACTGTTAACGTGCTACAATTGGTTTGATATAAGTCAACTAAGCGTTACTTTATTGCTTAATGGATGTTGCCAGTGCTGTTATGTTGCCGTTATTGCAGTTAGGATATATGCCGTATTTGCACTGCCGGGGCATTCAGACGCCACCCGTTTGGCTACGCTGATCATGTTGTTGACAGTAACTAAGGTGTATCAAGAAAATTATTCTGTACTGCTGTTCTTTTATCGCTGATTTTTAACATCAGCCTCGCGACGGCGGTATGTCCTGTTCCAGTTTTGTTAGCAATTTTAGGTAGCGAACACATGCAGACCCCGCACATACTTATCGTTGAAGACGAATTAGTCACTCGTAATACACTCAAAAGTATTTTTGAAGCCGAAGGCTACATGGTTTATGAAGCTACGGATGGTGCCGAAATGCACCAGATCCTGACGGAAAATGACGTCAATCTGGTGATTATGGACATCAATCTGCCCGGTAAAAATGGCCTGTTGCTGGCTCGTGAACTGCGTGAGCAGGCTAATGTAGCTCTGATGTTCCTGACCGGGCGCGACAACGAAGTCGATAAAATCCTTGGTCTGGAAATTGGCGCAGATGACTATATCACCAAGCCGTTTAATCCACGTGAACTGACCATCCGTGCCCGCAATCTGC
Source organism: Erwinia sp. GW821-FHT03D09 (assembly GCF_059420805.1). Lineage (NCBI taxonomy): Bacteria > Pseudomonadati > Pseudomonadota > Gammaproteobacteria > Enterobacterales > Erwiniaceae > Erwinia > Erwinia sp. GW821-FHT03D09. The sequence continues at coordinate 46,554 of NZ_JBWKUK010000005.1, read as the reverse complement.
TGTCGCGTACCATGAATCTGGCCGCGGTGAGCGAAGAGCGTAAACTGGTAGAATGCTACCGCTTTAACGGCTGGGAGCTGGATATTAACAGCCGCTCGCTGATCAACCCGCAGGGCGAACAGTACAAACTGCCGCGCAGCGAGTTCCGTGCGATGCTGCACTTCTGCGAAAACCCGGGAAAAATCCAAACCCGCGCGGACCTGCTGAAAAAAATGACCGGTCGTGAACTGAAACCGCACGATCGCACCGTTGATGTCACCATCCGCCGGATTCGTAAACATTTCGAATCAATTCCTGATACACCTGAGATTATCGCCACTATTCACGGTGAAGGTTATCGCTTCTGTGGCGACCTGGAAGATTAACGGAAAACGTATTAAATATGTAGGGGCCGAAATTATTCGGCTCCTTTTTATCATCTGGAAATCAAATGGTTCCGCAGATTACTTTCCTCCCCACGGAATAATTGGTACCGCACTAAGTGCATTTTTTGGCGAGCCGTCAACAACTTTATCGGAATAACTCAGATAGATTAAAGCATTACGATTTTTGTCATAGAAACGGACAACCTGCAGCTTTTTAAATACCAGCGAAGTACGCTTGCGGAAAACCACTTCTCCGTTTGATTTCCCCTGCATGATTTTATCGGAAAGCGTAATAGGACCAACCTGCTGACAGGAAATTGCCGAGTCCGACGTATCCTCGGCAAGCCCCAGCCCCCCCTTGATGCCACCGGTTTTCGCCCGGCTCAGATAGCAGGTCACATTCTTCACATCCGGGTCATCAAATGCTTCTACAACAATTTTATGATCGGGGCCAAATAATTTGAAAACTGTATCAACTGAACCAACCTCTTCAGCCTGTAAAGAGAAGGAAACCAGTACGACTGAAGCGACTATTAACAATTTTTTAATTGTCATGACGTTACCATTTCAAAGAAAATAGCTGACATTATAAGTCATCTTGGGTGACATACATAGCTCACAGCTACTCACGCGAACTATTCAATGAGCAATTGATTTAGCACATTCTTAAAACTATAACCGCGTACTTTAATTTTACATTTAGTGCTACTATCCACCGACTTTGCTTTATTTATTGCAAAACTGAACTGAGTAGAATGAGGACGATTTAATGGACCAAGCCAGTATCATTCGAGATTTGCTTGTCTGGCTGGAGAGCCACCTGGATCAACCGCTGTCGTTAGATAACGTCGCGGCAAAGGCGGGTTATTCAAAATGGCATTTGCAAAGAATGTTTAAAGATGTCACGGAGCATGCCATTGGTGCATATATTCGTGCGCGTCGTTTGTCAAAAGCGGCGGTTGCCCTGCGGTTGACCAGCCGTCCGATTCTGGACATTGCTTTGCAGTATCGTTTTGATTCTCAACAAACCTTTACCCGGGCCTTCAAAAAGCAGTTTAGCCAGACTCCAGCGTGGTATCGCCGTTCATCTGACTGGAATGCTTCAGGGCTTCGCCCGCCCATCCGCCTGGGAGAATTTAAACTTCCGGAACCAACATGGGTTAGCATGCCTGAAACAACATTACTGGGACAAACGCAGAGCTATACCTGCACGCTGGAACAGATTTCCCGTTTTCGTGATGATATGCGCGTGCATTTCTGGCGCCAGTTTCTGACCGAAACGGATACGGTTCCACCGGTGCTGTATGGCCTGCACCAGTCGCACCCCAGTTCTGAAAAGGATGATGAACAGGAAATACTTTATACGACAGCCGTCATGCCCGACCAGAACACAAGCCAGCTACAATCGGCACAGCAGGTCACACTGGAAGGGGGAGACTATGTACAGTTTACCTATGAGGGTTCGACCGGCGGATTGCAGGAATTTGTACTGCTGCTGTATGGCACCTGTATGCCAATGCTGCACCTCACACGACGCAATGGTCAGGATATTGAGCGCTTTTACACCCACGGTGGTAAAAAGCGCGCTGAACCACCGACTGAAATTCGCTGCGAATATCTGATCCCTATCCGGCGTGCGCCGGAATAAATGGGAAACAGAAAGGGCCAGTCGCCCCGGCCCTTTCTGTTTAGCGCTGCAGCTCGTCAAGCGCAGGTTCGTCAAGATGAGTGATATCGCCTGCGGTTTCCACCACCCAGCCGGATGCCAGCCACGGGCTTTCCTGATGTTCGATGCGTGAGATTGAGCAGTTGCGTAACCTCAGCCGGCGCTCTGCATTAGCAGGCAGGCCCAGAATGGTACTCAGCAATACGCCCAGCGCCATACCGTGGCTGACCAGCAGCGGACGGCTCCCGGCAGGCAGTTCAAGGCAGGCGTTGAGAACCTGATGCATACGCTCGGCCATCTCGCTCATCGATTCTCCCTCAGGGATACGCCCATCCACGGTGCCGTCCACCAGCGTCTTACGCCAACGTTCTTCTTCCGGTGTGAGGGAATCCAGCGCACGCTGTTCCAGTACGCCCATGTTCAGCTCGCGCAGGCGCGAATCGACGGTAACATCGCAACCGCAGGCATCGGCAATAATCTCAGCGGTACGGCGGGTACGGCCCAGATCGCTGGCGATGACATGGGTAATGCCGAAGCTTTTAACCCGCTCTCCCACCTGATGCGCCTGTAATTCTCCTTTTGCAGTCAGCGCGCTGTCTGACTGCCCCTGAATGCGCCGCGCGGCATTCCACAACGTTTCTCCGTGGCGAACAAGATAGACCTGTAACATACGTTTTTCCGTTATACTGCGATTATTTACGTAAAGGGTTCAACCAATTATGTACCATGTTGTCGCTGCTACCAGCAATCCAGCCAAAATTAAGGCAATTTCCCAGGCTTTCAGCGATATTTTCGGAGAAGGATCCTGCCATATTGAGGGTGTTGAGGTCGATAGTGGCGTAGCGGCGCAGCCCATAACAAATACAGAAACGCGAACTGGCGCACGCCAGCGAGTAATGAATGCCAGACAAGTCCGACCTGAAGCCGACTTCTGGGTGGCGATTGAGGCCGGAATCGAAGATGATACGGCGTTTGCCTGGATGGTAATTGAGAACCATAAGCTACGCGGCGAATCCCGCTCTGCCAGCTTTACGTTGCCGGCGATCGTAATGAAAGGCATTCATGGAGGGCGTGAGCTGGGCGAAGAGATGGCGCGCCTGAGCGGCATTGATAATATCAAACAGAAAGGCGGCGCTATTGGAGCTTTTACCGCAGGGCATCTGACCCGCACCAGCGTTTACCATCAGGCGCTGATCCTCGCCCTCTGCCCGTTCCATAACGACATCTACAGCCAGCCGGTTTAAACCCGATCGCTGCCGTTCAGCAGCTGCGCTTCCAGCCAGGCTTTCAGGGCCGGTGGCGCGCTTTTCAGGCTGTTCGAACCCCGAGTAATGGTGGCGATACCGGCGCCCAGCTCATTTTTCAGCTCGCGCTGGCTCATTTCACCACGCATCAGCTCCTCCACAATCCGCAGCCGGGTACCCAATGCTTCACGCTCATCCGGGGTCAGCATCAGCTGTAGCAGCGGCAGGTGCAGCTCACTCTGATAGGCGCGCTGCATCAACACAACAAAGCGCAGCCAGTCTTCATTTGGGGGTTCAACGGATACCGGAACAGGAGAATCATCGGTCATGATGGGCAACCATACTATTTAACTAGTACAGAAGTGTAGCATCATCCCCGCCATACTTGAAGCCGCAACTGCTATCAGCCGCTGCGGCCCGGAAAGCACCTTAATAACGCTGTTGCCACTCGCTGTCGGCAAACAGCTTGTCCGGCTTATTGAGGAAATAGCGGTAGTAAGCGTCATACGCCAGCACGTTTTTCACATAGCCGCGCGTTTCTGAAAACGGAATCGTTTCGATAAAGGCCACCGGATCTAAACGCCCGGCGCTGTTACCCTGCCAGGTTCTCACCCGCCCCGGACCGGCGTTGTAGGCCGCTGAAGCGAAAATACGGTTCTGCCCGAACTGTTGATAGACCGATTCCAGATACTGCGTACCAATCTGGATGTTGGTTTCCGGATCTAACAGCTGACTACTGTTGCTGTATCCGCTAATACCGAATTTGGTCACCGTATGCTGCGCGGTTGCAGGCATCACCTGCATCAAACCGGATGCCCCCACCGGCGAGCGGGCTTTCGGGTTCCAGGCGCTCTCCTGGCGCGCAATGGCCATCGCATAGCTTTGCGGAATACCTTTGCCACTGATGTAGCGCTCAAACTGGCTCTGCCAGGCCAGCGGGAATCGCTCCTGCAGGCTGTTCCACAGCTTACCGGCAATGGTCGCCTGCACGCTAAGATCCCACCAGCCCTGCTTCAGGGCATAGCTGGCCAGCATCTGCTGCTGACCGGCGGTACGGCTGCCGATCAGATAGCTCCACTCGCTGCGCGCCAGATTATCCATACCCCAGTACATCAGCTCGCGTACGCGGGCAATTTCAGGGCCGGTGGTCAGTGCGCCGTCAATTGCCGGAGCCTTATCGATCTGCAGCGGATACTCCACGCCCAGGCGCTGTGCGGCCACCATCGGATAAAAGCCGCGCTCCTGCATCAGCTTACGCAGAATGCCTTCTGCTTCATCATTGCGCCCGCGCTCCAGCAGCAGGTCGGCCTGCCAGTACTGCCACTCGTCTTTTTCCTTGGCTTCCACCGGCAGGCGAGCCAGCCAGGTATTTAAGCCACGGCGATCGTTATTGCCCAGCGACATCCGCACCCGGCGCTCAATCAGCGAGGTTGAATCGCTGCGCATCACCACGCCATCACGCCAGCGGCCCTGCTCGCTGGTAACATCGTTGCCCATTAGCCGCCAGGCTACCGCTTCTTTCAGCTCCTGCACCTGCTGCTCGTCCAGTTTTTGCTGCACGGCCAGCGACGGGATCATCTGCCGGGCCTGCTCCGCATCGCTGCGCGCCACGCTGGCAAAAGCAATCGCCGTCGCCTGGCGAGTAAATTCCGTCGGTCCTACACTGGCCGCAAAGGTTTGAATGGTCATCGGGTCGTTTTGCAGATTCATCACCGCGCTGGCAATCGTCTGATAATCCTCCGGCAGCTGCTTCGCCAGATAGTTAACCAGGCTACCGTTGCCCGCCTTCATCGCCAGGCGAATACGCTCCAGCGTAGTGATAGGATTTTGCTGCCCCGCCTGCTGCCAGACGCTAAACAGTTTGTCGCAGGTGGCGGGTAGCGACGAACCGGTCAGCCAGATCTCTTTTGCCCCCTGCCAGGCGACCTGCTGCTCTCCCGTTGCCCATTTGGCGTAGTACCAGTTACAGCGCGCGGCTACCTGTTTCGGAGCCTGGGGGCTGAACACCAGCAGCCCACGCCAGTCTTCACGGCGCGCCAGCTCGTTGACAAAGCGGGCGGGCAGCGAACGCACGGGTGGCAGCGTCGGATAGCGCTGAATAAACGCGTTCACCGCCAGCCCGGTTTCCTGGCCCAAATCCTGAGCGAGCTGGCGATACTCCAGATAGGGATAGAGCGGATAGTCCCGTAGGGTGGGCATCAGCTGCGCCACGGTATCCATCTGTTTGCTATCCCAGGCCTGCTTAATCTGCAAATACCGGGTACGCTGTGCATCCAGCGAATCCGCCTGCACGCTGCCTGCTGCCATTACCAAACAGGATGCTACTGTCCACAACTGCCACTTGTCCGCCATGACCTTCCCCACCTTACTTTGTTATTCCTGAACACCCGAAACTACCCCTTCATGCTAACCAGGTACGGCCCGTTGTGCCACGTGGCGAACAAATATTTACCGAAATCCGTTCAGCGCCCCATTTTTGTTCATTCGCTGCGCGCTGGTTGTGCATGACACATATCCTACCAGGTTAAATTCGTTAATATTCAATAAATTAAAAATTGGCACGCACTTTGCCATGTTGAATTCCATCTTGTATACCAGACGGAATTCAACATATGGCTTTAACCACAGGATTTACGTTACAGGACTGGCAGCATCATTATCAGCAGCATCCTGACGCGGTGTTGTCCACACTGGAGTCGCTGCTCTCCGGGCTTTCCACGGCGGATAATGCCTGGCTGTACCTTGCCTCCTCTGCTCAACTGCGGGCGCAGATTGAACCGCTGCTGACGGCCTGGCAACAGAACCCCAAATCGCTGCCGCTGTTTGGCGTGCCCTTCGCGGTTAAAGACAATATTGACGTCGCTGGCTGGCCGACCAGCGCCGCCTGCCCGGCCTTAACCTACGAGGCCGAGGCCGATGCCACTGCAGTCGCGAAGCTGAAAGCGGCCGGTGCCGTGGTGATTGGCAAAACTAACCTCGATCAGTTCGCCACCGGGCTGGTCGGCACGCGCTCACCGTTCGGCGTGGTCAGCAACACCTTTAACCCGGAATACGTCAGCGGCGGGTCCAGCTCCGGTTCCGCCTCGGTGACCGCCCGCGGCCTGGTCGGCTTTGCCCTCGGCACAGATACCGCCGGTTCCGGTCGCGTTCCCGCCGGGTTCAACAACATCGTCGGCCTGAAGCCGACCAAAGGCTGGCTGTCGGCGACCGGCATGCTGCCCGCCTGCCGCCTGAACGACACCATTTCGATTTTCGCTCTGACGGTTGAGGATGCCTTCCTCGTCGCCAGCTGCGCCGGTGGCTACGACAGCCAGGATGCCTACTCCCGCACCGACCCGGGCCTGGCTCCGGCTGCTATGTCATTAACGCCGCGCCTCGCCATCCCTGCTATTCCAGAGTTCTTCGGTGATGCACAGGCCGCCGCCGCGTGGGAAGCGGCACTGGCAGAACTGACTGCCGGAGGCGCGACGCTGCACCCGATTGATTTCACCCCATTCCACCAGCTGGCCGAGCAGCTTTACTATGGCCCGTGGGTGGCTGAACGTACCGTGGCGGTCGGTGACATGCTGAACAGGCCGAATGAGATGGACCCGGTGGTCTTCGGCATCGTCAACAGCGGCCATAACTACAGCGCCGTGGATACCTTTAAGGCCGAATACCTGCGCGCCGAACTCACCCGTCAGATCCAGCAAACCCTGAGCCAGTTTGATGCGCTGGTGGTGCCAACATCACCGACCATTCACACCCTCGAAGAGATGAAGCAGGAGCCGGTGCGCTACAACTCGCAGTTCGGCACCTATACCAACTTTACCAACCTCGCCGACCTGTCCGCGCTGGCGCTGCCCGGCCCGTTCCGTGCCGACGGCCTGCCTGCCGGGATAACCATTATCGCACCGGCCTGGTACGACCGCGCACTGGCAGGTTTTGGCCGCCGCTGGCAGCAGCAGCAGGCGTTAAGCCTTGGTGCAACCGGCCTGCCGCAGCCTGCAAGCGCTACCCCTCTGCCCGCGTCACCGCTACACGTGCGCGTTGCCGTGGTGGGCGCACACCTGACAGGCATGCCGCTGAACCCTCAGCTGACCCGTCGCGATGCCGTGCTGGTAGAAGAAACCACCACCGCCGCCTGCTACCGGCTGTACGCGCTGGCCAATACCACGCCAGCGAAACCCGGTCTGGTGAAAGACAGCGCGGGTGCAGCCATCACCGTTGAGCTGTGGGATATCCCGCTGGCCCGCTTCGGTGAATTCGTTGCAGAAATTCCGGCACCGCTGGGAATCGGAACGCTTGAACTGGCCGACGGCCGCACGGTGAAGGGCTTTATCTGCGAACCGGCAGCGCTGGCTGAAGCAACTGAAATCACCGCATTCGGAGGCTGGCGCAACTGGCTGGCCCGTCAGGAGACATCACATGTTTAATACCGTACTGATCGCCAACCGCGGCGAAATCGCCTGCCGCGCCATCCGCACCCTGAAGCGGCTGGGAATGACCAGCGTGGCAGTGTTCTCCGACGCGGACCGTAACGCCGAGCATGTGAGAGATGCTGATATTGCTATTGCGCTGGGCGGCGAGAAGGCCAGCGACAGCTATCTGAGAATGGACAAAATCCTCAACGCAGCAGTGGAAACCGGCGCTCAGGCTATCTGGCCGGGTTACGGCTTTCTGTCAGAGAGCCTGCCGTTTGCCGCCGCCTGCGAGGAGGCCGGGATTGTCTTTGTCGGCCCAACCGCACATCAGATCGGCGAATTTGGCCTGAAGCACCGGGCGCGTGAACTGGCCGCCGCCGCAGGCGTACCGATGACGCCGGGCACGCCCCTGCTCGCCTCGCTGGAGGAGGCGCTGGCCGCCGCAGAGCGGATTGGCTACCCGATTATGTTGAAAAGTACCGCAGGCGGCGGCGGTATCGGCCTGACCCGCTGTGCCGACGACGCAGCGCTGTGCAGCGCCTGGGAGAGCGTGCGCCGCCTCGGCGAGCAGTTCTTCAGCGATGCGGGGGTGTTCCTGGAACGCTGCATCGATCGCGCCCGCCACGTTGAGGTGCAAATCTTCGGCGACGGCCACGGCAAAGTGGTCGCCCTCGGCGAACGCGACTGTTCCTTACAGCGACGCAACCAGAAAGTGGTGGAGGAAACCCCGGCACCGAGCCTGCCTGCCGCCACGCGAAGTGCACTGCTTGAATCGGCGGTGAAGCTGGGCGAGCTGGTTAACTATCGCAGCGCCGGCACCGTGGAATATATCTACGATGCCGCCCGCGACGAGTTCTACTTTTTGGAAGTAAATACCCGTTTACAGGTGGAACATCCGGTCACCGAATGCGTGACCGGTCTGGACCTGGTGGAATGCATGCTGCAGGTGGCCGCAGGCGAGCAGCCCGACTGGGCGCGTATGGCCCAGGCACCGCAGGGCGCCTCGATTGAAGTGCGCATCTACGCGGAAGATCCGTTGAGGAACTTCCAGCCCAGCCCGGGCGTACTGACCGAAGTCAGCTTCCCGGACGACGTGCGCGTGGACAGCTGGATCGCCACCGGTACTGAAGTTTCCGCCTTCTACGATCCGATGATCGCCAAGCTGATCGTTCACGCGGAAAACCGCGAGGCGGCGCTGAAGAAAATGCAGATCGCGCTGAATCAGACCCGGCTGCACGGCATCGCCACCAACCTCGACTATCTGCGCCAGGTCGTCGCCACGGACGCCTTCCACAGCGGCAACGTGTGGACGCGCATGCTGGACAGCTTCAGCCCCGCATCGCCAGTAATTGAAGTCATTCAGCCGGGCACCTGGAGCAGCATCCAGGACTATCCGGGCCGCCTCGGCTACTGGGATATCGGCGTGCCGCCCTCCGGGCCAATGGATGATTACGCTTTCCGTCTGGCAAACCGCATCGTCGGCAACGCGGAAGAAGCCGCGGCGCTGGAATTTACTCTCCAGGGACCGACTTTACGCTTCCACAGCGATGCGCTGATCGCCCTGACCGGTGCCCGCTGCCCGGCCGCGCTGGACGATGAAGATGTTGCTTACTGGCAGCCGCTGGCGGTAAAAGCGGGCCAGACGTTGACGCTGGGCCGCGCGCAGCAGGGCTGTCGTACCTATCTTTCGGTACGTAACGGTTTCGACGTGCCGGAATACCTCGGCAGCCGTTCGACCTTTGCCCTGGGGCAATTTGGCGGCCATGCCGGGCGCACCCTCCGCGTGGCCGATATGCTGGCTATCTCGCAGCCCGAACTTGAAGCCTGCACCACGCCGGCCCCGGTCAGCGAACCTCAGGCGTTGGCGGCTCGCGCCCAGCCGGTCTACGGCGATGAGTGGCGCATCGGCGTGCTGTACGGGCCGCACGGCGCGCCCGACTTCTTTACCCAGCAGTCTATTGATGAATTCTTCGCCAGCGACTGGCACGTCCACTACAACTCAAACCGCCTTGGTGTGCGTCTGGTCGGGCCAAAACCCGGCTGGGCGAGGATTAACGGCGGCGAAGCCGGTCTGCATCCTTCCAACGTTCACGACTGCGAATACGCCATCGGCGCGATCAACTTTACCGGCGACTTCCCGGTGATCCTCACCCGCGACGGACCGAGCCTGGGCGGCTTTGTCTGCCCGGTGACCATCGCCAAGGCCGAACTGTGGAAAGTCGGTCAGGTAAAACCGGGCGACCGCCTGCGCTTCCACCCGATTAGTGCGGAAGAAGCCCACGCATTAGAACAGGCTCAGGCACGCAGCGTGGAAAACCTGAGCGCGCTGCATCTGCAGAGCTTTGCGGTGCCGTCGCTGGCGGAAACCGTCCACGGCTCCGCCACCATCCTCGCCGCACGTAAAGCCACTGCCACCACACCGACGGTGGTCTGGCGCCAGGCGGGCGACAACTACATCCTGCTGGAATACGGCGATAACGTTCTGGACCTGGCGCTACGCCTGCGTATCCACCTGCTGATGACCGCGCTGCGCGAGTTCGGCCAGCCCGGCGTCGAAGAGCTGTCGCCCGGCGTACGCTCGCTGCAAATTCGCTACGACAGCCGCATTCTCAGCCAGAAACAGCTGATGACGCTGCTGCAGGAGCTGGAGAAAAACCTCGGCGACGTCAGCCGGATGAAAGTGCCGTCGCGCATCGTGCATCTGCCGATGGCCTTCGAAGACAGCGCCACGCTGGGCGCAGTGGAACGTTACCAGGAGACTGTACGCGCCAGCGCGCCGTGGCTGCCGAACAACGTCGATTTCATTCAGCGCATTAACGGCCTCAGCAGCCGGGATGAAGTGAAAGACACGATCTTTGACGCCAGCTATCTGATCCTCGGTCTGGGCGACGTTTACCTCGGTGCGCCCTGTGCGGTGCCGATCGATCCGCGCCATCGTCTGCTGAGCTCGAAATATAACCCGGCGCGAACCTTCACCGCCGAAGGCACCGTCGGCATCGGCGGCATGTACATGTGCATCTACGGCATGGACTCCCCCGGCGGCTATCAGCTGGTGGGCCGCACGCTGCCTATCTGGAACAAATTCCTGAAAAACGATCAGTTTGCCGCGAACGAACCCTGGCTGCTGCACTTCTTCGACCAGGTGCGCTTTTATCCGGTCAGCGAAGCCGAGCTGGACGTGCTGCGTGATGACTTCCGCGAAGGTCGCGCCAGCGTGCGTATTGAACACAGCGAATTCGACTTTGCGGAACACACGCAGTTCCTCGCCGATAACGCCGAGTCCATCGCCGCCTTCCGCCAGCGCCAGGCCAGCGCCTTTGATACCGAAGTCGCTCTGTGGGCGCAGGAAGAGGAAGGTGCGCCGCACAGCAGCAGCGAAAATCTGCTGCCGCCGGAAGAAGACGACAGCGCCCTGCAGGTCAGCGCCGATATGAATGGCAACATCTGGAAAATACTGGTGCAGGAAGGCGACGTCGTTGAGGTCGGGCAGCCGCTGATCGTGGTAGAGGCGATGAAAATGGAGCTGGCGATTAACGCACCGCAGGCCGGTCGGGTAAAACGCATCGCCTGTCAGTCAGGCCGTCCGGTCAGCCCGGGCGATGCGCTGCTGTGGCTGGAGTAGGGATTTGAATATGCCGGGATCGCCGCAGAAAAACAGCAAAGATCGGCCGGAAGTGCTGGCCGATCGCGTCTACCACGCGCTGAAGAATGACATTTTCGACTTTCGCCTGATGCCGGGCGACCGCTTCAGCGAAAGCGAGATCGCCACACGTATGGCGGTCAGCCGTACCCCGGTGCGTCAGGCGCTGTTTCGCCTGGAGCGTGAAGGCTATGTCGAAGTGTGGAACCGCCTGGGCTGGCAGGTCCGTCAGTTTGACTTTGCGTACTTCGAGGAGCTGTACGACCTGCGCACGGTGCTGGAATGTGAGGCGGTGAAACGGCTGTGCCGTCTGCCTGCCCGCCAGTGCAGCAAGCTGCTCGACCGTCTGACGCGCTTCTGGATCGATGAACCGCGCCTGGCGGACTTTATCGCCGTTTCGCTGCATGACGAAGCCTTCCATATGGCGCTGGTGTCTGCCGCAGGCAACGAAGAGATGGCCCGTATCCACCGTGAGTTAACCGAAAAAATCCGCATCATCCGCCGCCTCGACTTCACCCGCGAGGATCGCGTTGATGCCACCTGGAACGAACACGCGAAAATTTTAGACGCGGTACTACACCAGCAAAGCGAGGAGGCCCAAAAAATTCTGACCGACCATATTGCCGTCAGCCGGGCAGAGGTCAGAAAAATCACATTGCATATGCTCCAGCAGGCGAGGCTACACACGGTTTCACCCACATAATCTTTTAAATAATTTCAGGGGATTACTGATGAAAAGACGTTCATTGCTCAAGGCCTTTGCACTTTCTGCCACCGTTATTGGCATGGGATTATCCTGGAACGCTCAGGCGGCCGACACCATTAAAGTCGGCATTATGCACTCACTCTCCGGCACCATGGCGATTTCCGAAACGCCGCTGAAAGATGTGGCGCTGATGACCATTGATGAGATCAACGCCAAAGGCGGCGTGCTGGGTAAAAAACTGGAACCGGTGGTGGTCGATCCCGCCTCTAACTGGCCGCTGTTTGCCGAAAAAGCCCGCCAGCTGCTGACCCAGGATAAAGCCGCCGTGGTGTTTGGCTGCTGGACATCGGTATCACGCAAGTCCGTTCTGCCGGTCTTTGAAGAGCTGAACGGCCTGCTGTTCTACCCGGTGCAGTATGAAGGTGAAGAGATGTCACCGAACGTGTTCTACACCGGTGCGGCGCCAAATCAGCAGGCGATCCCGGCAGTCGAGTATCTGATGAGTGAAGATGGCGGCTCGGCAAAACGCTTCTTCCTGCTGGGTACCGACTACGTTTATCCGCGCACCACCAACAAGATCCTGCGCGCTTTCCTGCACTCTAAAGGCGTGAAGGACAGCGATATCGAAGAGGTCTACACGCCGTTTGGCTACAGCGACTACCAGACTATCGTATCCAACATCAAAAAGTTCTCTGCCGGTGGCAAAACGGCGGTGGTTTCTACCATCAACGGCGACTCTAACGTGCCGTTCTACAAAGAGCTGGCGAACCAGGGCATCAAAGCAACCGATGTGCCGGTCGTCGCCTTCTCGGTAGGGGAAGAAGAGCTGCGCGGAATTGATACCAAACCGCTGGTCGGCAACCTGGCCGCGTGGAACTACTTCGAATCGGTGGATAATCCGGCTAACGCCAAATTCGTCGCGGCGTATAAAGCCTATGCCAAAGCGCACAAGCTGCCGAACGCCGATACCGTCGTGACCAACGACCCGATGGAAGCGACCTATGTCGGTATCCATATGTGGGCGCAGGCCGTAGAGAAAGCGGGCACCACCGACGTGGATAAAGTCCGTGCCGCGATGGCCGGACAGACCTTTGTCGCACCGGACGGCTTCACCCTGACCATGGATAAAACCAACCACCACCTGCACAAACCGGTAATGATTGGTGAAATCGAAGATAACGGCCAGTTCAACGTGGTGTGGCAGACCGATAAACCAGTTCGCGCCCAGCCGTGGAGCCCGTACATCGCCGGTAACGACAAAAAACCCGATCACCCGGTAAAAACCACTCACTGATTGTCCCGTTCCGAAGGGCCAGGCGCTGCCTGGCCCGCTGAAATTCATCGCACCCAAGAAAAGCGAGAGAGCACACTATGATGCGATTGCTGCTAATACTGCTGTTCAGCCTGCCATGCCTTGCCGTGGCCGGACCGGCAGCGGACTTTTCCGCCGCCAGCCGCAGCGATCAGCTGAAGATCCTCCAGCAGTGGGCCGCCGCGCCGGACCCTGCCCGCCTGCCGCTGTTGCAGGCCCTGCACGGTGAAACCGTGGTTCTCGACGAGAACAAACGGCCGTTCAACCAGATTAATAACCAGCTTATTCCGCTGGCAGACAGCGCAGCGCCTGCGGGAACCACCAAAAAGCTGTTTATGAATAACCGGCTGCGCACGATGATTGCCACCACGCTTGCCGCTCACCAGCTGGTCAGCCCGCAGGCCGCGACGCGGCTGAAGGCAGCCCGTGCGCTGCAAAATGATGCCCAGCCCGATCAGCTGCCGCTGCTGCGCCAGCGGCTGGCGACAGAGCAGGATAGCGATGTCCACGCAGTATTAGCCCAGGCCATTGCCGGGCTGCAGCTGACCGACGGCGATCCGCAGGTGCGCCTGCAGGCGGTCAGAGTGCTGGGCGAAACCAGCGATCCGCAAACCCAGGCCAGCCTGAAACACCTGCTGTCACCGCAAAATGAAGCGGATGCCGGCGTGCGGGCCGCCGCCGCCGACAGCCTGAAGCAGATCCGCCACCGTCTGATGCTGGGTGAGGTGCTCGGCCAGGCGTTTACCGGCCTGTCGCTGGGTTCCGTACTGCTGCTGGCGGCGCTCGGCCTGGCGATCACCTATGGGCTGCTGGGGGTGATTAACATGGCCCACGGCGAAATGCTGATGCTTGGCGCCTACGCCACCTGGATGGTACAGAACCTGTTTCAGCGCTTTGCCCCGGAGTGGCTGGCGTTTTATCCGCTACTGGCGCTGCCGGTAGCCTTCTTTATCACCGCCGCAATTGGCATGGCGCTGGAACGCACCATCATTCGCCATCTCTATGGCCGGCCGCTGGAAACACTGCTGGCCACCTGGGGCATCAGCCTGATGCTGATCCAGCTGGTGCGCGTGATATTCGGTACCCAGAACCTGGAGGTCGCTAATCCGGCCTGGCTCTCCGGCGGCATGCAGGTGCTGCCGAACCTCGTCCTGCCGTATAACCGACTTGCGGTGATGGTGTTTGTGATTGGCGTGCTGGTGCTGACCTGGCTCCTGCTGAATAAAACCCGTCTGGGCATGAACGTGCGGGCGGTGACGCAAAATCGCGCGATGGCAGACTGCTGCGGGGTGCCTACCGGGCGTGTCGATATGCTGGCCTTCGGCCTCGGCTCCGGCATTGCCGGGCTGGGCGGCGTGGCGCTTTCGCAGCTGGGCAACGTCGGGCCGGAGCTGGGTCAGGGCTATATTATCGACTCCTTCCTGGTGGTGGTGACCGGCGGCGTTGGCCAGCTGGCCGGCACGGTGGTGGCCGCGCTCGGCCTTGGTATTCTCAGTAAGTTACTGGAACCGCAGATCGGGGCCGTGCTCGGCAAAATCCTGATCCTCGTGCTGATCGTGCTGTTTATCCAGAAACGGCCGCAGGGGCTGTTCGCCTTTAAAGGAAGGGTGATTGACTGATGACGCAACCCATGACGTTAACCGTGGCGCAGAAAGCACCGCGCCTGACCCTTGGGCTGGGTACAGTGCTGATGCTGGCCCTGCTGGCCCTGCCGTTTTTCGCGCTGCTACCGCAGGATAACCCGCTGGCGCTCTCGACCTATACCCTGACGCTGATCGGTAAAATCCTCTGCTACGCCATTGTGGCGGTGGCGCTGGATCTGGTGTGGGGCTACGCCGGGCTGCTCTCGCTCGGCCACGGCCTGTTCTTCGCGCTGGGCGGCTATGCCATGGGCATGTACCTGATGCGCCAGGCCGCCGGCGATGGCCTGCCCGCCTTTATGTCCTTCCTGTCGTGGAGCGAGCTGCCGTGGTTCTGGGCAGGCACGCAGCACTTCGCCTGGGCACTGTGCCTGATCGTGCTGGTACCGGGCGTGCTGGCGCTGGTATTCGGCTGGTTTGCCTTCCGTTCGAAGATCAAAGGGGTCTACTTTTCGATCATGACCCAGGCACTGACCTACGCCGGGATGCTGCTGTTCTTCCGCAATGAAACCGGCTTTGGCGGTAACAATGGCTTTACCGGTTTTACCACCCTGCTCAGCTTCCCAATTACCGCTACCGAAACACGCATCGGGCTGTTTGTCGCCACGGTTCTGCTGCTGGTTATCAGCCTCGGCATCGGCTTTGCGCTGGCCCGCAGCAAGTTTGGTCGCGTGCTGACCGCGGTGCGCGATGCGGAAAACCGCCTGATGTTCTGCGGCTACGATCCGCGCGGTTTTAAGCTATTTGTCTGGACGCTGTCGGCGGTGCTGTGCGGCCTGGCCGGCGCGCTGTATGTGCCGCAGGTCGGCATTATCAATCCCGGCGAAATGTCGCCGACCAACTCGATTGAGGCCGCCATCTGGGTCGCCCTGGGCGGGCGCGGCACGCTGATTGGTCCGATGCTGGGTGCGGCCATCGTCAACGGCGCGAAGAGCTGGTTCACCGTTGCCTTCCCGGAGTTCTGGCTGTTTTTCCTGGGCCTGATGTTTATCCTCGTTACGCTGTTCCTGCCGCGTGGCGTGATTGGCCTGCTGCGCAGGAGGAAACATGACTGAACAACTGTTTACTCAGCCCCACCCGTCCGACCGCCACCGTGCGCAAACCGATCCGGTCCTCCAGTTGGACAAGATCAACGTCTCCTTTGACGGTTTCCGGGCGCTGACCGACCTGTCATTGCAGATTGGCGTGGGCGAGCTGCGCTGCATTATCGGCCCCAACGGTGCAGGCAAGACCACGCTGATGGACGTGATCACCGGGAAAACTCGCCCTGACAATGGCCGGGTGATCTACGACCAGGATACCGATCTTACAGCGCTGTCGCCGTCGGACATCGCCCGTATTGGGATTGGCCGCAAGTTCCAGAAACCGACGGTGTTTGAAGCGCTGACGGTGTTTGAAAATCTGGAAATCGCACTGAAGACCGATAAATCCGTCTGGGCCTGCCTGCGGGCAAAACTGAACGGCGAGCAGCAGGATCGGATTGATGAAGTGCTTGAGCTGTTGCGCCTTGGTGGCAGCCGCCAGCGTACCGCCGGGCTGCTCTCCCACGGCCAAAAACAGTTCCTTGAGATCGGTATGCTGCTGGTACAGGAACCGCATCTGCTGCTGCTGGACGAACCGGCTGCGGGTATGACCGATGCGGAAACCGAGTACACCGCTGAGCTGTTTCGGAGCCTGGCCGGGAAGCACTCGCTGATGGTGGTGGAACACGATATGGGCTTTGTGGAAACCATCGCCGATCACGTGACGGTATTGCATCAGGGGCAGGTGCTGGCGGAAGGATCGCTGCGCCAGGTGCAGGCCAACGAGCAGGTTATTGAAGTCTATCTGGGGCGCTGACATGTTAAAAGTATCGGAACTGAATCAGTACTACGGCGGCAGCCACATCCTGCGCGGACTGTCGTTTGAGGCTCGCCCGGGCGAGGTCACCTGCCTGCTGGGCCGTAACGGGGTCGGTAAAACCACTCTGCTGAAATGCCTGATGGGCCTGATCCCCGCCAAATCCGGCACCATCAGCTGGCAGGATAAGACCATCAACAGCCGCAAACCGCACCAGCGGGTGCAGGCCGGGATTGCCTACGTGCCGCAGGGCCGTGAGATCTTTCCCCGTCTGACGGTGGAAGAGAATCTGCTGATGGGTCTGGCGCGCTTTTCCGGCGCGCAGGGGGCTAAGGTCCCGGAGGAGATCTGGCAGCTGTTCCCGGTGCTGCTGGAGATGCGGCAGCGGCGCGGCGGCGATCTTTCCGGCGGCCAGCAGCAGCAGCTGGCGATCGGGCGGGCGCTGGCCTGTAAACCCCAGCTGCTAATCCTTGATGAGCCCACCGAAGGTATCCAGCCTTCGGTGATTAAAGAGATCGGTGCGGTGATCGCCGGGCTGGCGAAACGCGGCGATATGGCGATCCTGCTGGTGGAGCAGTTCTACGACTTCGCCGCCGAGCTGGCCGACAGCTATCTGGTGATGTCGCGCGGGGAGATCGTTCAGCGCGGTCGCGGCGAGGATATGGAAGCGGACGGCGTGCGCGGGCTGGTAGCAATTTAACGGGGCGCGCCATTTGCGGCGCTATCCTATTGAAGGTACACTCCAAATTGTCTGAAATGGCCAGGTTAATGTTGACCTTTATCGTCATTCGCCACATTGGAAGAACCATCATGGAAACCCGGCGCGACGAGCGCATAAACAAGCTGGCCCAGGCGCTGAAGCGCACCGATAAAATCCATCTGAAAGAGGCGGCTCAACTACTGGGCGTCTCTGAGATGACCATCCGCCGCGATCTGAATGAAGGTCCCGGCGCGGTGGTACTGCTCGGTGGCTATATCGTTGCCGATCCCATTCGCAATCAGAGCCACTACTTTGTCTCCGACCAGATGAGCCAGCACGTTGAACAAAAACGGCTACTTGGTCTGCGGGCGGCGGCACTGATTAATCCCAATGAGACGATCTATTTTGACTGCGGAACCACTATTCCGTGGATTATTGATGCTATTGATGACGATATGCCGTTTACCGCCGTTTGCTGTGCGGTGAATACCTTCCTCGCCCTTAAGGAAAAACCGGCCTGCCGGGTGATCCTCTGCGGCGGTGAGTTCCACCCCGATAATGCGATGTTTACCCCGTTGGGCCAGCTGTCGGTGATGGATAATCTCTGCCCGGATAAAGCCTTTATCTCCGCCGCTGGGGTGGATATAAAACAGGGTGCCAGCTGCTATAACCTCAACGAACTGCCGGTAAAGCTGCTGGCGCTTCAGCGTGCACATCAGCGGCTGCTGGTGGCTGACAGCAGCAAATTTGGCAAGGTGCTTCCGGCGCGTATCGCCGATCTCAGCGCCTTCGACGGGCTGATCAGCGATGCCGCTCCACCGCAGGATCTGGGAATTCCGGTGATCTGCCCGTAAAGCTGACCTCCCTCTCGGCAGCCATTTATTCCCTGCACGCTAAATAGTCTGATTTTCAAGCAGGCTTATCCGAAACGGAAGGTCGGTCCGGCTGTACGGCACGGCGACCGATAGCCCCTCAGGCTTTAAGATTGATCGTTAAGGATCGCCTCGCCGTCGCGCAGACGGCGCAGATTTTCACACACGCCAGCGACGATCCCGCTGATGGAAATATCGGTCACGCCACCGATATGCGGCGTGGCAATCACGTTGTGGCAGAATAATACGTCCTGCGGGTCCGGCGGTTCCTGCCAGAACACGTCCAGCCCGGCTCCGGCCAGCTGTCCGCTATCGAGCGCCGCCAGCAGTGCGCCCTTCTCAATCAATCCACCACGGCCCACGTTGATCAGGAAGCTGCCGGGCTTCATCTTCGCCAGCGCAGGTTCGTCAATAATATGATGCGTTTCCGGGTTATCCGGCAGGCTCAGCACCACAAAATCAGACTCAGCCAGCAGCTGCGGGAGCTGTTCCATAGTGCCCAGCCAGTCCAGCCGATGGCGGCGGGCAAACTCCGCTTCCACGCTGCGCTTTACGCCAATCGTCCGCATCTCAAACGCCGCCAGCCTCTGCGCCAGCGCCTTGCCGATGCCGCCGAGGCCCACCAGGCCAACGGTTTTTCCCTTTAGCCCAAGGCCAATCGGCTGCCCGAGCCGACGATCCGCCAGCATCTGCGGCACTTCGCTCGCCTTGCGCGCCAGGCCCAGCATCATCCAGATTGCCAGCTCGGCAACCGAATCCGCATTGCCGGAGATATCGGTCGGCACATTGGCCACCGCGATGCCACGGGCGCGGGCGGCGGCGATATCCACCCGCTCCAGCCCGGCACCCGACTGCTGGATCAGCTTCAGCCGATCGGCGGAGTGCAGCAGCGGCTCGCTCACCTGGGTCATGGTCGGGATCAGCGCATCAAACCCGGCCAGACTTTTCCCGGCCTGCTCTGCGGAAGCGATAAACTCAACGTCGGGCAGCGTCTCACGAAGCTGCTGGATCATACCGCCCCAGGCATTTTCTTGCGCTGCGATCAGGACTCTCATCGATATCTCCATGGTTTATAAGGCAAAAAAATTAGCATAGCGTTACATGGTGAGAAATCAAACAGATATCCGAATGTTGAAGCGATATCGGGATAATCCGCTGCAAGGTGGCTGTGATTAAGCGGGGAAAACAGCTAAACTCCGTGGTTTGAAGGGGCAACAGTGCGCCCTGCTAATAACTCAGACCATAAGAGGCTCAATCTACGTGGCTCAATTCGTCTATAGCATGCATCGTGTTGGCAAAGTCGTGCCGCCGAAGCGTCATATTCTAAAGAACATCTCACTCAGCTTCTTCCCGGGCGCCAAGATCGGCGTGCTCGGCCTGAACGGCGCGGGTAAATCTACCCTGCTGCGTATCATGGCCGGCATCGATAAAGATATCGAAGGCGAAGCGCGTCCGCAGCCTGGCATCAAAATTGGCTATCTGCCGCAGGAACCGCAGCTGAATCTGGAACACACCGTGCGCGAATCGGTGGAAGAAGCGGTTGCCGAAGTGGTGAGTGCGCTGAAAGGTCTGGACGAGGTGTACGCGAAGTACGCAGAGCCGGATGCAGACTTCGATAAACTGGCCGCACAGCAGGGCAAGTTTGAAGAGATTATCCAGGCGCACGACGGCCATAACCTCAACACTCAGCTGGAACGTGCCGCCGATGCGCTGCGCCTGCCGGACTGGGATGCGAAAATTGCTAATCTGTCCGGTGGTGAACGCCGCCGCGTGGCGCTGTGCCGCCTGCTGCTGGAAAAACCAGACATGCTGCTGCTGGACGAACCAACCAACCACCTGGACGCCGAGTCCGTAGCCTGGCTGGAACGCTTCCTGCACGACTTCGAAGGCACCGTTGTGGCGATTACCCACGACCGTTACTTCCTGGATAACGTGGCGGGCTGGATTCTGGAGCTGGACCGTGGCGAGGGTATTCCATGGGAAGGCAACTACTCCTCATGGCTGGAGCAGAAAGACGCGCGTCTGGCGCAGGAAGCATCAAGCGAAGCCGCACGCCGTAAATCGATTGAGAAAGAGCTGGAGTGGGTGCGTAAAGGCGCCAAAGGCCAGCAGTCGAAAGGTAAGGCACGTCTGGCTCGCTTCGAAGAGCTGAACAACACCGAATACCAGAAGCGGAACGAAACCAACGAGCTGTTTATTCCACCTGGAGCCCGTCTGGGTGACAAAGTGCTGGAAGTCAGCAACCTGCGTAAATCCTACGGCGACCGCCTGCTGATTGACGATCTGAGCTTTTCCGTACCGAAGGGCGCCATCGTCGGCATCATCGGCCCGAACGGCGCGGGTAAATCCACGCTGTTCCGCATGATGTCCGGCCAGGAACAGCCTGATTCCGGTGAAATCGTGCTGGGTGAAACCGTCAAGCTGGCCTCGGTCGATCAGTTCCGCGACAGCATGGACAACTCTAAAACCGTGTGGGAAGAAGTCTCCGGCGGGCAGGATATTATGCGCATCGGTAACACCGAGATGCCAAGCCGCGCCTACGTTGGCCGCTTTAACTTTAAAGGCGTCGATCAGGGCAAACGCGTAGGCGAACTGTCCGGCGGTGAGCGCGGTCGTCTGCACCTGGCGAAGCTGCTGCAGGTTGGCGGTAACATGCTGCTGCTCGATGAACCGACCAACGACCTGGATATCGAAACCCTGCGCGCGCTGGAAAACGCCCTGCTGGAGTTCCCGGGCTGTGCGATGGTTATCTCGCACGACCGCTGGTTCCTTGACCGTATCGCCACCCACATTCTGGATTACCAGGATGAAGGTAAGATCGAGTTCTTCGAAGGTAACTTCACCGAATACGAAGAGTACAAGAAACGCACGCTGGGCGCAGACGCGCTGGAGCCGAAGCGAATCAAGTATAAGCGTATGATTAAGTGATTTCAGGCGGCGGGTGACAACCTGCCGGCCCGGAACCCAGAAAACCGCCCTGTTACCGGGGCGGTTTTTTTTGCTGTCGTGCTATCGCCTGCCGCAATGGCTGTCGGCGACCGCATAAATGGATGCGCTTAGTATGGTTCCACCAGCGGACAAAATGTCAGACTGGGAACGATATTAATAACTAACACAGCGAAAATGGAAATGGATTATGGCATGAACTTACCAGCAATATTCAGGGGATTTATATCACAATGGCCGGTTAGTTTTTCACGGAGGATACAGCGGCAAAGGACTCCATAAAAATTCGCCAGCATCCGAATCGGTAAAAGGAGAGGGGCCGATCCCACGCGGAAGATACACAATCGGCGGATATACCAATAGCAAAGGCCCGATGACCATTATCCTGGAACCAAACAGCGGCAACGCTATGTATGGCAGAAGCCTGTTCAGGATCCACGGCGACAGTAGAGAACATCCGGGGGAAGCCTCCGAAGGCTGCATTATTATCTGGCCCGAGGCGAGAAGGGAAATCATTCATTCCGTAGACAGAGAGTTAATCGTGGAGTAACGATGAAAAAGTTTCTTTTGCTGGCGCTAATCGGCAGTACCGCCATGGCACAAGCAGCCACCCGCAATAGCGTCGAAAAAGATCTGGATTACTGTGCCACCGCAAAATCATGGGTCGCACAGAGAGTGATTCAGGCCGAATATTTAAAAAATAACCGGCTGCAACGCGAGAAAGCCACCTCGGTACTGATTAACCGCACGGCGCTGGTGAAAGAAAACGGCCCGATCATTCTGCCCGGCTGGGGGCCGCTGTATACGCAGACCACCGCGGTGACCATTCCCTGGTCCAGCAATCAGCAGAAACCCGTGAGCTATATTGTCACGGCGATCGTTTCGGCTGCAGAGTGTTCGTTAACCGAACCCGCGTATATCGCGCTTAACGTTGGGGAAGCCGCAGCGGATTAATTCAGGCTGCCTGCTTTACCACCATTACCGCTATTTTCTAAAGATGGTAAACAGGCAGTTTGATGACAATACCCATAACACTCAGTAAACGAACGAGAATACTGATATTCTTTTCGTATCGAAAAGTGTTCTCGTTAAATGTAAGTTTACGCACTAAGCGACCATGAACCATTTGGAATGTAGAAGTACTATTGCCAGATAAAACCAAATAAAATCGTATTTTTATGTAAAATAAAGGTGAAGCTGAAACCCGCCTGGTTTTTCAAATCCGCTGCCATCCTGTTATTTGACCTTGATGCTCCTCTCCGCCTTTTCTTATTAAAATGCAATGCAACTTTCCATCACTGTCGAAACCTATAATAATATTATCTCCAATATTTGCGATGTCCATTACTGAGTTTGACTGAAAGTAAAGACGGTACTCGCTTCGAGTGGGATGTTTTTCCCTTGCTTCATACCATGTTACCCCAGCTATTTCAGATATTCTCTCACCACGAACAGAAAATATAGCTTCGAATTATTTTTTTTCGCCGCCAAATATCTGTTGAAGTTCAAAAACACCATTAAACTCTCTTTGATGGGAAGACGATTTATCAACTTCAACACGGGTTAGGGTCTTGATACAGGCAGGGGCAAGTCGTAATGCTTTATGATGAGACATAGGGCATCCTTTCTAACCAGAAGATAAATTAATACAGCAATAGGGCTTAACTTTAACCTTTTGAGAAAACACAATAAATAGTTAAATTATTAATCAAATTGAATTTCAGTAAAAACATAAAGATGTCTTAATAAGATGGTAGAAAATACCATATTCTCACTGCCTTTAGCCTAATAATAGTGTTATTGAGGTGGCTGGCATGGCACTCTGCAGCAGACATGTTCGCTAGCGATAAAAATCCCCAAACACCGGTGACTTCATTGCAAACTCAATAAAGCTCGCCAGTGCAGGTGTATTCAGCTTCCGCCCCGGATAAACCAGCCACAGTTCATTGCCTTCCACTTCCCATTCCGGCAGCACCTGCTTTAATGTGCCTGCGGCTATCGCTTCCTCGGTCAGAAAGCGCGGCAGCAGCGTGATCCCGGCATGATTCAGCGCACACTCGCGGGCATACACCAGATTATCGGTCATATGGGTGGGCGGCAGCAGCCAGCGATAAAAGTCATTCCCATGCTTCAGCCCCCATTCGCTCCAGGCATGATGGGCAATGCAGCGGTGCTCTGAAAGCTGCCCAGGATCGCGCAGCTGCACATGTTGAGAAAGATACTCGGGCGAAGCCACCAGCAGCCGCTCGCAGTAGCCAATCCGGCGGCCAATCAGCGATGAATCCTGCGGCTGCCCGGTGCGCAACGCGATATCAAATCCTTCATGGACCAAATCGCGGATCTGATCGGAAACCAGCACCTCCAGCGTGACATCGGGATACGCCAGCTGAAACGCCGCGTTAAACCGCGCCAGCAGCGTAGCGCCGATTCCGGCAGGGGACGTGATGCGCAGCCGGCCGCTGGGGTTTTCTCTCAGACGTTCAATCGCCTGCCCGGCCCGCTCGCTGGCCTGCATCATCTCCTGGCAGTGAACCAGATAGCGTTCACCGGCAAAGGTCAAATTCAGCTGGCGAGTTGTGCGGTTAAGCAACCTCAGGCCCAGCGCCTGCTCTAGCTGGCTGATGCGCTGACTGACGCTGGATTTCGGCAGCCCGGCCCGTTTTGCTGCGGCGGTAAAGCTGCCGCATTCGGCCACCAACGCGAAGAGCGCCATATCCTGAAGCTGTCTGAACATAATTGTTCACCTGAGAAGAACACTGAGTGCGTTATTGTCCATCTTATCATCATCGCGCTGAGCTTCTACACTGGTGTTAACTCACTAAGGAGAACAGCATGACCATTAAAGCCATTGCCATTAACCCGGAAAACCCGCAGCAGTTCATTGAAATCCAGCAGCCGCAGCCAACTCCCGGCGAGTACGATTTGCTGGTGGAAGTTAAGGCCGTATCGGTTAACCCGGTCGATACCAAAGTACATAAAGGCGCTCAGAAGAACGGTTTGCAGCAGCCGCGTATTCTCGGCTGGGACGCCAGCGGCGTGGTGCTGGCCGTTGGCAGCAAGGTCAGCGGCTTTACTATCGGTGATGAAGTGTACTACGCCGGTGATATCACCCGCCCCGGCAGCAACGCCACGCAACAGCTGATTGACGCGCGTATTACCGGCCACAAGCCGCGTAATCTCGACTGGGCGCAGTCGGCGGCGATCCCGCTCACCGCGCTGACCGCGTGGGAAGGCCTGTTCGATCGTCTGCAGATCGACAAAGCAGCAGAAGGTAAAACACTGCTGATCGTCGGCGGTGCGGGCGGCGTGGGATCGCTGGCGATCCCGTTTGCTAAACTGCACAGCAAAGTAAAAGTGATCGCCACCGCTTCACGCCCGGATTCCGCACAGTGGTGTCAGGATCGCGGTGCCGACCTGGTGATTGACTATAAAGATATGGCGGCGGAGCTGGCGAAGCACGGACTCAAATACGTGGATTACATCTTCTGCCTGAACGATACCGACGGACACTGGGATGCAATGAGCCAGATCGTCGCGCCGCAGGGCCAGATTTGTACCATCGTGGAAAACGAGAAGCCGCTAAGCATGGATCAGCTGAAGCTGAAAAGCGCGGCGCTGCATTTTGAGTTTATGTACACCCGTAGCATGTTCACTACCGACGATATTGCTCGTCAGGGCGAGATCCTGGACGCGACGGCTAAACTGCTGGATGAGGGGAAAATTGCTACCTCACTCAGCAAAATGCTGCATGGCCTGAGTGTGGAGACATTGACCGAGGCACATCATCTGGTGCTGGAAGGCCATATGCGTGGCAAAGTGGTGATTGTGTATTGAGTCGGAGCAGGTTCAGCATTTGGGCTCATGCCGATTGCCGCTCGTCAGATTGAGGCCGGGCCCAATGACAGCGGCACCGTAATGCGGAATCCGTCTATCTCTCCACCGTGACAATGCGGTGGAGAGAGTTTACGGCAGCAATGAAACCCTTCCACCGCTGCCGGTTGCAGCAGGAAACGTTTACAGCCCCCGGGTATTGCCGCCTTTACTGCGCGCCCAGCATCTCCTTCACCAGATCCACGCAGCGCAGGAAGCGTTCGTCATAATTATCCTGCTCGACGTGAACAAAGCTGATGCCGTTCTCATTCAGCATCGATACCAGCAGTTCCTGGAACTCTTTGCGATCGACCGAGCTCCCCAGGCTGCGCAGGCCGTCGGCCACCCACGGTACGTTGTTCTCCACCAGAATCACCAGGTCGAAGCGGTACTCATCGATCAGCGCCTGCACAAAAGGATGTTCGCGCCCTTCATACTTCTTGCAGAAGGCCTGAGTCGTGACAAAATCAGTGTCGATAAAGGCCACTTTATTGGCGTATTTCACCGCGAAATCAATGTACTGAGCCTGCCCCAGCGCAATTTTATCGTAGTCGGAATACTGTAGCGCCATCTCATCGCCGCCAAGGTGCGAGAAGACATAATCGCGGCCAAACTCCCATGCGCTGGTCGTGTTGAAGATGTTCGCCAGCTTGTTGACCAGCGTCGATTTCCCGCTGGACTCGCCGCCGAGGATCGCCACGGTGCGCACGAAGAACGGCTTCACTTCGGTGGGAATGTATTCCCAGTAACGGAACGGGTCCTGGCGGATCTGCCCGCCGCTGATGCTCATAAACGATCGCTGCGGATCGATAACCACCGTATCTACGCCCAGATGCGTTTTAAACTGCGGCGCATCGCCCTCTTCGCTGGTATAGATGCGGTCGGGCACGATACCATGATCGTCCATAAAGGCGCGGACGCCTTCACTCCACACATCCCAGCCGTGGGGATAAGGTTCCATACCCTCTTCGTTAAACGAGTGGATACGGATATTTTTCTGGTACTTAAAGGTCTGCAACAGCCAGCGCAGGCGGTCGCTGACGGTTGGCTGCTGCGACATCGCGCTGTCTTCAAACAACTTTCTGTCGCGCGGTTCATCATAGCCCATGATGATATGCAGCTCGTCTACCTGACTGCAGGCACGCTGGATCAGATAAATATGGCCGGTATGCAGGGGATAAAATTTACCGAACACCACGCCAATGGTCTTTTCGCAGCGCGGAAACTCCAGGCCCAGGAAGCGGTGCAGCGCTTCCAGCTTTTGCGCGCTGGGGCTTTTGATTTTGGCATTCAGCAGCTGGCTCAGGTAGCCCTTGGTCATGCCGCTGGCGTCAGCAACCTGCTGCAGCGTGCAGCCCTGCTGGCGAATGGCGGTTTTCAGATAATCAAACGACGACACAACATGCCTCCTGCGCGATCGGTGGGCCAGTTCGGCCCGTCCTGTCTTATTATAGGTCGTCAAGAATCGCCAGCGCGTCCGCCAGCTTCTTCACTCCGTAAACCTTCATATTTTCCGGCATTTTCTTCGGTACGTTAGCAGCGGGAACGATAGCACGGCGGAAACCGTGTTTAGCCGCTTCAGAAATTCGCTCCTGGCCGCTCGGCACCGGACGGATCTCCCCGGCCAGGCCAACTTCACCGAACACCACCAGATCCTGCGGCAGTGGACGATCGCGCAGGCTGGAGACCATCGACAGCATCAGCGCCAGATCCGCACTGGTTTCGGTGACCTTCACACCGCCCACCACGTTAACAAAGACATCCTGGTCGGCCATTTGCAGACCACCGTGGCGATGCAGCACCGCAAGCAGGATCGCCAGGCGGTTCTGCTCCAGCCCCACCGCCACGCGGCGCGGATTGCCCATCATCGAGTGATCGACCAGCGCCTGAATCTCTACCAGTAGCGGCCGCGTTCCTTCCCACAGCACCATTACCGAGCTGCCCGAAGTGACTTCATCACCGCGACTGAGGAAAATCGCCGACGGGTTGCTGACTTCACGCAGGCCCTGCTCGGTCATGGCAAACACGCCCAGTTCATTCACCGCGCCAAAACGGTTTTTATGGCTGCGTAACGTACGAAAACGGGAATCGGCATCGCCGTCCAACAGTACCGAACAGTCGATGCAGTGCTCCAGCACCTTGGGACCGGCCAGCGATCCGTCTTTAGTGACGTGGCCGACCATCACGATGGCCACGCCGCGGGTTTTGGCGAAGCGCGTCAGATAGGCAGCGGTTTCACGCACCTGCGCCACACTGCCCGGCGACGACTGGATGTCCGCCATATGCATCACCTGAATGGAGTCGATCACCATCAGCTTCGGCTGTTCCTGCTCGGCGATCAGGCAGATCTGCTCAATGCTGGTTTCCGACAGCATATTCAGATTTTCGGTCGGCAGCCCCAGACGATACGCGCGCATGGCCACCTGCTGCAGTGACTCTTCCCCCGTAACATAGAGGGTTTTCATTCCCTCCGACAGCTTACAGAGGGTTTGCAGCAGCAGCGTACTCTTGCCCGCCCCCGGGTTACCGCCGATCAGAATCGCACTGCCCGGCACCACGCCGCCGCCCAGCACACGGTCAAACTCTTTAAACCCGGTGGTGAAGCGCGGCAGCGCCTCAAGGCTGATTTCCGACAGCTTCTGCACGCGGCTGGTACCGGCACTGCCGGCGTAGCCTGACAGGCGCTCGTTGCGCGCAGCAGCAGGAGACGCGGCCAGCCGCACCTCGGTGATGGTATTCCAGGCATGGCAGGCGCTGCATTGCCCCTGCCAGCGCGGATAGTCTGCGCCACATTCGTTACAGACAAAGGCGCGTTTTACCGCTTTAGCCAAAACTTCCCCTTAACGCTCTTCGTGAATCAGGCTGCCGCTGAGAATACAGAACACACCCATCAGATCCGCATGGCGAATGGTCACCGCGGCCTGCTCATTAACTTTTGGCTTAGCGTGGTAGGCAATGCCCAGCGCAGAGGCCTTGATCATCGGTAAATCGTTCGCACCGTCACCCACCGCGACCGTTTGCTCCGGCGCAATGTTAAACCGCTCGGCCAGGCGCTTCAGCGTATCGGCTTTATACTGCGCATCAACGATATCGCCCAGTACTTCACCGGTCAGTTTACCGTCGCGGATCTCCAGCACGTTGGCGGCAACGGCCGACAGGTGCAGGGTGTCGCGCAGGTGTTCGGCATAATAGGTAAAGCCGCCGGAGGCGATCGCTACCTCCCAGCCCAGCGCCTGCAGTTTCTGCACCAGCGAAGTCAGGCCCGGCATCAGCGGCAGCACATCGCGCACCTGTTTGAGAATATTGGCATCGGCATCTTTCAGCGTGGCCACGCGCTGGCGCAGGCTGGCGGCAAAGTCCAGCTCGCCGCGCATCGCGCGTTCGGTAACTTCAGCCACCAGCTCGCCGCTGCCAGCCAGCTTGGCAATTTCATCAATGCACTCGATTTCAATCGCCGTCGAATCCATATCCATCACCAGCAGACCCGGCGTTTTCAGATGGGGAATGCGCCCCAGCGGCGCAACGTCCAGATCCAGTTCATGGGCAAGCTTAGTGGCGCGCGGCGTGAGTGAACCGGCCAGGCGCAGCACCTGATAATCTTCCACACCCCAGGCACTGACGATCACCATCGCCGCACCCAGACGATGCTGATAATCCGTCAGGCGGGCTTTGTCGAGCTGACGCCCATACAGCAGCCAGCCGGTTTGGCTCGCGCGGTAGTCCAGAGGCATCACTTCATCACCGCTGAGAGAAAGAGGTAACCCCGGCCAGAGAGAGACATCGGAAGGCAGGTCGCACCAGGTCAGACTATTTGGCATTACAGCTCCTGTAGGGACTTAATAACTACGACAGAACGACGATAAAGCTGGCAAGAGGCTACCCTGTTAGCCCGCCTTCTGGCAACATAAAGCAGGTCTGTCTGTCTATTTTTTGAAGGGTCACGATGGCAAAAGCCAAACTTAAATTCCGCCTGCATCGAACGGTGATTGTGCTGATCTGCCTGGCGCTGCTGGTAGTGCTGATGCAGGGCGCGTCCTGGTTCAGTCTTGGCCGCCAGATGGCCCGCTCGGGGCAGGTTGAAGAACTGGCCCAGACGCTGACCCGGCAGGTAGCCTGGACCCTGACGCCGCTGATGGAAAACGCTGACGATAATCACCAGAAAATCGTTGATACCCTCGACCAGCTCACCCATGAAAGCCGCATTCTCGACGCCGCGGTCTACGATGATGCCGGCGGCCTGATCGCCCGCAGCGGTGAAACCATTAACGTGCGCGATCGCCTGGCGCTGGACGGCCAGCGCGCCGGCAGCTATTTCAATCACCAGATTGTCCAGCCGCTGACCAGTAAAGAGGGCCCACGCGGCTTTCTGCGCGTTACCCTGGATACCCACGTACTGGTCACTGAAGCCAAGCAGGTGGATAACACCACCAATATTTTGCGGCTGATGATGCTGCTGGCGCTGGCTATCGGCATTATTCTCAGCCGTACTCTGCTGCGCGATCGCCGCACCCGCTGGCAGCAGTCGCCGTTCCTGCTGACCGCGAATAATCCCCTCAGTGAAGACAGCGACACTAAGAGTGAAAATGATTCTTCTACCGGCGATGCGACAAAAGACGCGTCTGGCGGCCCTGCAAGCAAATAGAGCTATTCCTCAGGGATAGCCCGTCCTGTTCTGTACAGATTTTCCGTTCCGCAGCATGTTGTTTACCGGTAAGGCGCATAAGCGCCGCCTTTGTGCACCCAGTAAACTTAAGGAGAAACATATGCAACGGAACTCTCTGATTGCCGTTCTGATCGCCACCGCCGGCTTGTATTTTTCAAGCGCAGCCTTTGCTGACAGCGTTCCAAAAGGCCTCACCGTCTACGCGACCGAGAAAGGGCAGACCTCAAGGTCTGAGGGCGATCTTAACAACTACGGTAAAACCTTCGAGGTCACGTTGGAAAACCTGACGTCAAATTCGGTCGATCTGAATACTATTTGCCTGCGCGGCTATTCCCACGAGGGCAAAGAATTTCCGGTTGCCCGGGTTCAGGAGGCTCTGACCAAAGGTAAGCTTAAACCGCAGAAAAAAGTGACCGGCCTGGCAGTATTCTCCGCGGCTGATGACAGCGTTTTCGACGTCAATCAGTT
This sequence comes from Erwinia sp. GW821-FHT03D09, assembly GCF_059420805.1. Lineage (NCBI taxonomy): Bacteria > Pseudomonadati > Pseudomonadota > Gammaproteobacteria > Enterobacterales > Erwiniaceae > Erwinia > Erwinia sp. GW821-FHT03D09. The sequence continues at coordinate 16,220 of NZ_JBWKUK010000005.1, read as the reverse complement.
GAAGATCGCACATAACTGCAGCTAAAAACGCGCAAGACACAGGGAAATAGCGAGGCTGGCGAATGCCAGCCTCAGCGGGGAATTACTCTTTATCACCCAGCAGAACCGACTCCAGCGCGATCACAACCATATCGCTGAAGGTCGTCTGGCGCTCGGCAGCAGTAGTCTGCTCGTGAGTGCGGATATGATCGGACACGGTACAAATCGCCAGCGCTTTTGCGCCGAACTCGGCGGCAACGCCGTAGATACCGGCCGCTTCCATTTCCACGCCCAGGATGCCGTATTTTTCCATCACGTCGAACATCTGTGGGTCAGGGGTATAGAACAGGTCGGCGGAGAAAATGTTACCGACGCGAGCATCCACACCCAGCGCTTTCGCTGCATCCACCGCGTTGCGCACCATATCGAAGTCAGCAATGGCTGAAAAATCATGGTCTTTGAAACGCATACGGTTCACTTTGGAATCGGTGGAAGCACCCATACCAATCACCACGTCGCGCAGTTTAACGTCGGCGCGTACCGCACCGCATGAACCTACGCGAATAATTTTTTTCACGCCGAATTCAGTGATCAACTCTTTCGCATAGATTGAACAGGATGGAATGCCCATACCGTGGCCCATTACGGAGATTTTGCGGCCCTTATAGGTGCCGGTATAGCCCAACATGCCGCGCACGTTGTTTACTTCTACCGCGTCCTGCAGGAAGGTTTCCGCGATATGCTTCGCGCGAAGCGGGTCGCCCGGCATCAGAACCACGTCAGCGAAATCACCCATCTCAGCGTTAATATGAGGTGTAGCCATGTTTTAATCCTTATTAATCAGGCCAGGCTTATGCCCGGCCGGTTATGAGTAGTATTACGTGTTGTCGCCCGTTCGGGCGCCAGCATTACTTCAACAGGTTTTTGCCGTAGTCCATCGGTGACAGGCCAAAATAGCTGGCTACCGTCTGGCCAATGTCAGCAAAGGTGTCGCTATAGCCCAGGTAGCCCGGCTTCACGCCAGGACCATAGATCAGCACCGGAATATGTTCGCGGGTGTGTTCGGTTCCGGCCCAGGTCGGATCGCAGCCGTGGTCGGCGGTGAGGATCAGAATATCGCCCTCTTTCACCCATTCCATCAGCTCCGGCAGACGGCGGTCAAACAGCTCAAGCCCGCCCGCATAGCCCGGAACATCGCGACGGTGGCCCCAGGTAGAGTCAAAGTCAACGAAGTTGGTGAACACGATGCTGTTGTCCGGCGCGGTTTTCATTTCCGTCACGGTGGCGTCAAACAGCGCGTCCAGACCGGTGGCTTTCACTTTTTTAGTGATACCAACGTGCGCATAAATATCGGCAATTTTACCCACCGAGATCACCTCGCCGCCCTGCTCATCCACCAGTTTTTTCAGGATGGTTGGTGCAGGTGGCTCTACCGCCAGATCATGGCGATTGCCGGTACGCTCAAAGTGCCCGGCCTTATCGCCTACAAACGGACGCGCGATCACGCGGCCAATGTTGTAGCCGCCTTCGGTCAGCACTTCGCGGGCGATTTCACACAGTTCGTAGAGGCGGTCGAGGCCAAATGTCTCTTCGTGGCAGGCAATCTGGAACACCGAGTCGGCAGAGGTGTAGAAAATCGGCTTGCCGGTTTTCATATGCTCTTCGCCCAGCTTGTCGAGGATCACCGTTCCGGAAGAGTGGCAGTTACCGAGATAGCCCGGCAGGTTAGCTTTTTCCACCAGCAGATCCAGCAGATCCTGCGGGAAGCTGTTTTCCAGATCGCTGAAGTAGCCCCAGTCAAACAGCACCGGCACACCGGCGATTTCCCAGTGGCCCGAAGGCGTATCTTTACCGGAGGAAAGCTCGCTGGCGTAGCCGTAAGCGCCAATGATTTCCGCGTCTTTATCCAGACCCAGCGGGAATTTCCCCGTCGAGGCTTCTGCGGCTTTACCCAGACCCAGTTTAGTCAGATTAGGCAGGTTGAGTGGGCCTTTACGCCCTTTATCTGCTTCACCCTTGAAGCACGCCTCGGCAATGTGTCCGAGGGTATCCGAGCCTTTATCACCGAATTTATCGGCGTCTTTACTGGAGCCTATTCCAAAGGAATCAAGCACCATAATAAATGCACGTTTCATCCTGATCTCCTGCGCGATTTTCGCGATGAGCGTTAAAAAAATGCGATCAGAACAGAATACCGCTTATTGCGAGATTCTGCGATAGATAACGGGTGTTTTCTCGGGCTGCGTTTCAGACAGCGCGATCGCCGCTTTGACAGCAGTAGCCGCTTCCTGCCAGCTCTCTTCGCTGGAAGCATGGATCACAGCCAGCGGCTGCTGGCCGTCCACCCCCGTGCCAAGGGCCGCGACGTCGCTCAGACCAACGCTGTAGTCAATACTGTCACTGCTGCTGCGGCGGCCACCGCCCATTGACACCACCGCCATGCCCAGCGCACGAGTATCCATTGCGCTGACGATACCGGCTCGATCGGCGTAAACCGCTTTGCTCAGCGTCGGTGCGGGCAGATAGCTGTCCATACGCTCGATAAAATCGGTCGGGCCTTTCTGCGCGGCCACCATACGGGCAAAGATCTCCGCGGCGCGGCCGTTATCCAGTACAGTCTGCAGTTTTGTCTGAGCGTCTTCCACCGAATTGGCCAGGCCACCGGAAATCAGCATCTCGGCACACAGCGCCATGGTGACTTTCAGCAGGCGTGGGTTGCGATATTCACCGGTCAGGAACTGCACCGCTTCACGCACTTCCAGCGCGTTACCGGCGGTAGAAGCCAGTACCTGGTTCATGTCGGTCAGCAGCGCGGTGGTTTTGCATCCGGCGCCGTTCGCCACGCCGACGATGGACTGCGCCAGCAGTTCGGACTGTTCGAAGGTTGGCATAAACGCGCCCGATCCGACTTTCACATCCATCACCAGCGCATCCAGCCCTTCGGCCAGCTTTTTGGCCAGGATCGAGGCAGTGATCAACGGGATCGAATCCACGGTAGCGGTAATATCGCGTGTGGCGTAGAAGCGCTTATCCGCCGGTGCCAGCGAGTTGGTCTGCCCGATGATCGCTACGCCAACCTCTTTAATGATCTGACGGAAGCGATCGTCCGCCGGGAAGATATCAAAGCCAGGGATCGCTTCCAGCTTGTCCAGCGTGCCGCCGGTATGGCCGAGGCCGCGGCCGGAGATCATCGGCACATAGCCGCCGCACGCCGCGACCATCGGCCCCAGCATCAGTGAGGTGACGTCGCCAACGCCGCCGGTGGAGTGCTTGTCTACGACCGGGCCATTGAGGTTCAGCGACTTCCAGTTCAGCACCGATCCGGAATCACGCATGGCCATGGTCAGCGCCACGCGCTCCGGCAGTGTCATATCGTGGAAGTAGATGGTCATTGCCAGCGCGGCAATCTGCCCTTCAGAGACGGTATCATCGCGCACGCCGTTGATGAAAAAGCGGATTTCTTCTTCGCTCAGCACCTGTCCGTCACGTTTTTTTCGAATAATTTCCTGTGGCAGAAACACGGTAACCCCCAATAAGTTTAGTGTGGCCGCCGGGCGGCTCGGTGCTTGTTGTGTACATTACATTGCGTCGCCTGCCGGAATGGCGATCTACGCTGGCTGGCGGTGTCTGTGGTCCGGGCCGGTCCTCACGCCGTTTTGCGGTGCCTTCACTCCGCTCGTCAGCCTGTCGGACCGGCTCAGACGGCACATCCTTGTGCCGACCGAGCCTTGCCCCCGCGTCCTGCGGGCGCATCCTGGCTTCCTCTCTCCGTTCAGCGCTGCGGATTGCCCTTGCCACAGACACCGCCAGCCCGCTTTGTTTCGTTAGTGTCGTCTTTGTGAAACACCAGGTCTGATGCTTGTTTGCATGCTGTGTCTACTGCATCGAATTTCTAATGCACTCAACGATCGGCACACCGGATTGACTCGATCCAGGAACCCGTCAGTCCGCTTTGTTCCGCTGGTTTCGTCTTTGAAAAACAGCAACCGAGATGCGTGATGGTGACGGGCCTCTGCGGTGGCTTGATGGCAATCCGCAGCGCTGAGGCGAAGGCAGCTGGCCCGGAGACGGCAGCAGGGACGCTGACGTCAGGCGATGCGCGGGCAGGACGCCCGCTCATTGCTGATCCGTAAGGCCAGATGCCGGAGCCGAGGGCACCGCGCAAAGCGCGGCGCGAGGACCGCCATCAAGCCACCGCAGAGGCACGAAACACTCTCAGCAACCAAAGCGACTAAATCGACCTTCCGACCCAATAACCTTAGCGCTACAGCCAAGACCAACCGTATCCGCTACGCCAACGAAACCCGCCCCATCAAAACGAATACGCGATTAATATTTGCTATCGCTGCTCGCACCGGCAAAACCCGCCGCGTTCAGCAGGCTGGCCAGCAGGCTTGATGCGCCAAAGCGGAAATGACGCGCGTCGGCCCAGCCGCTGCCCAGAATGTCATCGGCCAGCTTCAGATACAGTGCCGCATCATCAGCAGTACGCACGCCGCCCGCTGGCTTAAAGCCAACCTGCTGCTGCACGCCCTTCTCGGCAATCACCCGCATCATAATCTCGGCCACTTCCGGCGTGGCGTTCACCGGCACTTTACCGGTTGAGGTTTTAATAAAATCAGCACCCGCATCGATCGCAATAGAAGATGCATTGCGGATCAGTTCTGCCTCTTTCAGTTCTCCGGTTTCGATAATCACTTTCAACAGTACGCCAGCCGCCACGCAGGCCTCTTTACAGGCTTTAACCAGCTCAAAACCGACGGTTTCGTTACCGGCAATCAGCGCGCGATACGGGAATACCACATCGACTTCATCAGCGCCGTAGGCAATAGCCGCACGGGTTTCCGCCAGAGCTATCTCAATATCGTCATTGCCGTGCGGGAAGTTGGTCACCGTGGCAATGCGGATCTCCGGCGTGCCCTGCTCACGCAGCGCCTTACGAGCTACCGGAATAAAGCGTGGGTAAATACAGATTGCCGCCGTGTTACCCGCCGGGGATTTCGCCTGATGGCAAAGGGCAATGACCTTCGCGTCGGTGTCATCTTCGTTCAGGGTGGTTAAATCCATCAGCTTCAGCGCGCGCAGCGCCTGCGTTTTCACATCGGACATGGTTCTCTCCAGAAAAGGGGGATTAAGGGTCAGGCCTGACGCAACCACCACCCTGCAATGTTAGAATAGTAACACTACGATAGAGTGATTTTTGTATCATGGCTCACAATAAGGCGCTTTATCTTTCAGAATTATTGCATTTAATGTTAGATAAATCACGCATTATCCGTGTTCGATCCCTGTTATCGGCCTGTTTCGGGCAACATAACATTGTAATGTTACAATAATAACATTTAGTGTGACAAGGAAAGTGAACTGCACTGCCCCTGCTATCAGGATAGTGGTTACAGGGCAAACAGCGCGCGGGTGTTTTCTCTGATGGTTTCAGCAATAAGCTCGGGGGATTCAGAACGTAGCTCGCACAGGCTTTGCCAGACGTTTTTCACGCGTTCAGGCCGGTTAGGCTGTCCCTGAAAGCCCTGCAGCGGCATATCGGGCGAATCCGTTTCCAACAGCAGCGAACTCAGCGGCAGACGGGCGATGGCGTTGCGGGTTTTACTGGCGCGAGGGTAGGTAATGGTACCGCCAACGCCGATAGCATAGCCTGCACGAATAAACGCCAGCGCCTGCTGCTCGCTACCGGCAAAACCGTGGACGACGCCACGGCGCGGTACTTCAAGACGGCGGAGATGCTGCGCCAGCCGATCGTGCGTGCGGCGCGAATGCAGGATGACCGGCAGATCGTAATCACGCGCCAGGCGAAGCTGAGCATCCAGTACCATCTGCTGGCGCTCAAACTGCGGGTTATCGATATATAGATCGAGCCCCATCTCACCCAGCGCGACCAGCTTGTCAGGCCGCTGGCGCAGGATCTGCTCCAGGGAAGCCAGCGCCCGATCGTCATGCTCATCGATCGCCATCGGATGCAGCCCCAGTGCGGTATATACCGGGCGATAACCGGCAGCCAGCACCAGCACGCGATCGAAACGCTCAGCCGACACGCTGACGGCGATAATTTTCTCCACGCCGGCTTCCGCCGCCAGCCGCAGGCTTTCCCGCTCGTTGCCGACAAAAGGGGGAAAATCGAAATGACAGTGGGTATCAACAAATTGCAGGCTCATGCCAGGGACCCTTTATCCAGTTCGCTGTCAAAACCCGCGGCCGGATCGACAACGATCCCCTGACGATCGGGTTCGTTCGCCACCGGAGCAGGTGGAACGACGGCCTTAGGATGCAACTGCCCGCCGCCAAGCCACTGGCCGAGCGTGGCGAGGAAATAACGCCCGCAGCGACGGCCAAGATGATAATCCTGATTCAGTGAAACCACCCGGCTGCCCAGCGCGTTACTGGCAAGCGCGCGCGGCGGATAGATTTCAATAACGCGCAGTCCACCGGGCGGGGAATCAATAAAGCTCTGGATCTGATGATAGCTATCCTCGTGCAGCTGCAGGATGTTCACCAATGGCTGGAGCGCACTGTCGCTCAGCCAACGCTCGATGCGCTTCACCCACTGCGGCGTATAGGTCATCTGCGACGGCACGGTGCGGATCACTACAATGGTATCAGCTCCCAGACGTGCGGCTTCACGCACCGGGATGGCATCACTGATGCCGCCGTCCAGATAGCTGACGCCGGACAGATCCACACCGTTGCGATACAGCCCCGGGATCGCACTTGAAGCCTTAATAATATCATGCCAGCTGTCGGCGTCGGGCGAGAAGTAGTTCGCCGCGTAATCGTCGCTGCGGCAGGCACACATATAGAATTCACGGCCGGAACGGAACAGTTTTTCCCCGGCATCCAGCGCCAGCGGAAACTCCTTGCGGGTGATTTCCACCAGCCAGTCGAGGTCAATCAGATTGCCGCCGCGTACAAAGCGCAGCGGATTAAAGAACTGACTGCTGGTGGTGTAGCGGGTGATCACCCGTCGGGCGTAGCCAGGCTGGCCGCAGACGTAGGCAGAAAGATTTTGCGCACCGGCGGAGGTACCAAGCAGGAGATCGAAAGGATTAAAGTGAGCACGCTGGAATTCATCCAGTACGCCAGCGGTGAAGATACCGCGCTGCCCACCGCCTTCACACACCAGGGCAAGGGTGCCCGGTCGGAAAGGTTTAAGGCCCAACGGCGCTATATTGCCGAGGGTTATCGGGATGCGTTTGCCCAAGTCAGGTATCCTCTTAACACAAGAACCCCAGAGGATACCTGGTCTCAGTCACGCCCGTAAGGCGCTTTTTGCTTTTTGTTGCAATTCGATTTAATTGTTTTGGCTACTAGAGCTTCTTACGTCCGGTAAACAGACTCACCAGGAAGATAATAATACCTACAACGAAGACGAGTTTTGCCGCCCACGCCGCAGTACCAGCCAGACCACCAAAACCTAACGCAGCTGCAATCAGCGCGATAACCAGAAAGATAATGCCCCAACGAAACATAAGCTTTTCCTTACCACCAAAGTTGAAATCGAACGGCTTGCATCTCTTCCCGATCCGGCATCGGCTAACCTCCGCCGGAATCAGTCCGGGATGTCATTCAGCTCAGCAACAACAGGCTGACTGAATATCCTTTTTGCTATTTAACGCTCAGATCGTTCTTCACACTTTTAACGCCATCAATGGCTTTGGCGATTCCTTCAGCGCGCTCGGACTGCGCCTGAGTTTTCACCGTACCGGAAAGCTGGACCACACCGTTGGTGGTTTCAACTTTCACATTGCGTGACGGCACGATGTCATCAGCTAAAAGTTTAGCTTTAATTTCGCTGGTCGTTGCCGCATCACCGGCAAAACCGCTTACGCTCTGTTTGGTGCTGTCTTTTACGTGCAGTTTATCGCTGACGGATTTGACGCCCTCAATTCCCTTAGCCAGCGCGACTGCCTTTTCGGCCTGATCCTGAGAGGATACAAAGCCGCTTAGCGTCACCACGCCTTCATGGGTTTTAACGGAGATATCCGTACTTTTAATCGCTTCATCATCTACCAGCGCCGCTTTAACTTTCGCCGTCACGCCGCTGTCATCCATGTAGTTACCGACTTTCTTCATAGAGCTATCGATTTTTGAACCCGCACTGTCAGCTGAGCTTTGCACTTTATTCATCATGGACTCTTCTGCCATTGCAGAACCGCACACCAGCGCAGAACCTACCAGTACAGCCATCAGAGTTTTTGCAATCTTAGTCTTCATCATCGATTCGTTCCTTTTATCTTCATCACTCACAACCGTGAGCTTTTCAGCTACAAACGGCGTAGCTACAGTTCTCAGTTTCGGTTGTCCATCACCGTTAATATCGCAGCAGTCGCTGCGGTCCTTTTTGCGTCCTGTAGAAATGAATATAGTCAGGAATCAGGATTTCACCGGATAAGACAGAGGAATTGATGGCTAAAACAGCAAAATAAAGGGGTTTTAGGAGTAGTCTGTAACGAAAAAGGGGGCGGCCTGCTGTGCAGATCGCCCCCCTTTCATATCATTTCCTGCTAACCAGCAGGTGCGTAAACCCCGGGATTAGTGCTCGCGGGTTTTACGGAACACCACATCAGGATAGCGTTCCTGGGTGATATTCAGATTCACCATCGTCGGTGCAATGTAGGTGAGATTGTCACCGCCATCGAGCGCGAGGTTAACTTCATTTTTACGCTGGAACTCATCGAATTTCTTCACGTCGCTGCACTCCACCCAACGAGCGGTAGAGACGTTCACCGATTCGTAAATCGCTTCGACGTTGTATTCACTTTTCAGGCGCGCAACCACCACGTCAAACTGCAGCACACCCACAGCCCCCACGATCAGATCGTTGTTGTGAACGGGACGGAATACCTGAACGGCACCCTCTTCCGACAGCTGAACCAGCCCCTTCAGCAGCTGCTTCTGCTTCAGCGGATCGCGCAGGCGAATACGGCGGAACAGTTCAGGCGCGAAGTTCGGAATACCGGTGAACTTCATGTTCTCACCCTGGGTAAAGGTGTCGCCAATCTGGATGGTGCCGTGATTGTGCAGGCCAATGATATCGCCCGGATAGGCTTCTTCCACGTGGGAGCGGTCACCGGCCATAAAGGTCAGTGCGTCGGCAATCACCACATCTTTACCGATGCGAACCTGACGCAGCTTCATGCCTTTTTCATACTTGCCGGACACTACACGCAAAAATGCCACGCGGTCGCGGTGTTTCGGGTCCATGTTGGCCTGAATCTTGAACACGAAGCCGCTGAATTTCTCGTCGGCAGCGGTGACGGTGCGCTGATCGGTTTCACGCGGCATCGGTGATGGCGCCCACTCAACCAGACCGTCCAGCATATGATCCACGCCAAAGTTACCTAACGCGGTACCGAAGAAGACCGGCGTCAGCTGGCCTTCAAGGAAAGCATCACGATCGAACTCGTGGGAAGCGCCCTGCACCAGCTCCAGCTCGTCACGCAGCTGCGCGGCCAGGTCTTCACCAATCGCCGTATCCAGCTCAGGATTATCCAGCCCCTTCACGATGCGAACGTCCTGAATAGTGTGGCCTTTACCGGTCTGATACAGGTAGGTTTCGTCTTTGTAGAGGTGGTAAACGCCCTTAAACAGCTTGCCGCAGCCAATCGGCCAGGTGATAGGCGCACAGGCGATTTTCAGCTCGTTTTCCACCTCATCCATGACTTCCATCGGATCGCGGATATCACGGTCCAGCTTGTTCATAAAGGTCAGGATCGGCGTATCGCGCAGACGGGTCACTTCCATCAGCTTGCGGGTACGATCCTCAACACCTTTCGCGGCATCGATCACCATCAGACAGCAGTCCACTGCCGTCAATGTACGATAGGTATCTTCCGAGAAGTCTTCATGCCCCGGGGTATCCAGCAGGTTAACCAGGCATTCGCGATACGGGAACTGCATCACGGAGGTGGTGATTGAAATACCACGCTGTTTTTCCATCTCCATCCAGTCCGATTTCGCGTGCTGGTTAGAACCGCGGCCTTTTACCGTACCGGCAGTCTGGATTGCCTGTCCGAACAGCAGCACTTTTTCAGTGATAGTGGTTTTACCGGCATCCGGGTGGGAAATGATGGCAAAAGTGCGGCGGCGGGCCACCTCTTGCATAAAGGGTGCATTAGACATGAAGTTCTTCTGAGCCAATTAATCGTTAATGGCCGGCATTTTCGCCGATTCTGTCGTCAGAAACAATGCAGAACGCCGCTTAATCGCCCGAAAGACTCGCCGCTGCTCAACCAGGCCTTTTAAGCCGCCCTCTTTCAGCCTCGCAGATACCGCGCACGCAGCATCCCTCCAGGTGGTCGTTCACCAAGCCCAGCGCCTGCATCAGCGCGTAAGTGGTCACTGGCCCAACCCAGCGCCAGCCGCGTTTTTTTAACGCTTTCGACATCGCTTCTGCTTCCGGCGAGGTGTTATTGCCCTGCCAGTAGTGAATATCGACCGTCTGCGGGCGCGCTTCCGGCTTCGGTTCAAACTGCCAGAACCAGGCGGCCAGCGACCCCGCTTCCGCCACCATTTCAATCGCGCGCTGCGCATTATTAATGGTGGCAAGGATCTTCGCCCGGTTGCGAACAATGCTTTTATCCACCATCAGCCTGACGATATCGGCCTCGTTAAAGCCCGCCACGATTTCGAAATCAAACCCGGCAAAGGCCTGGCGGAAATTCTCTCGCTTGTTGTAGATCATCTGCCACGACATACCGGAATGAAAACCTTCCAGGCTGACCTTTTCAAAAATCAGCCGATCGTCAGTGACCGGCCTGCCCCATTCGCTGTCGTGGTAATCGGGCATCTGTGGCTGCCAGTAGCAGCAGGTGCGGCCTCGCGCATCAACGATCAGTCCCGTTTCATGTTGCGCATCGTTCTTCTCGTGTTTCATCTTCACCTCATTCCATTACGGTGCTCGTTGCGGATAAATGCAGTTCGGTTAGCAATGCTATATCTAAGCAGAGAAAAATGCGGCATTTGGCTTTTAGCGTGACCGTCCGCTATTTTTATTTCACCTGCGGCATCAGAGCCGACTCACTTCTTAACAAGGGTATCGCGTTATGAGCACCAACGACTATCAGCCAGCAAAAGTCTGGAGCGAAAATAAGGCACTGGGCGGCACATGGGGCAGCATCAACCGCCCGACGGCGGGTGCACGCCACGAAGCCACTCTGCCCATCGGTAAACATCCTCTGCAATTGTACTCGCTGGGCACGCCTAACGGACAGAAAGTCACGATTCTGCTGGAAGAACTGCTGGCACTGAATGAACACGGTGCTGAGTATGATGCGCACCTGATCCGCATCGGTGAGGGCGATCAGTTCTCATCCGGTTTTGTTGCGGTAAATCCGAACTCCAAGATCCCGGCGCTGCTGGACACGACCACCACGCCGGCAACCCGGGTGTTCGAGTCCGGTGCCATTCTGGTTTATCTGGCGGAAAAGTTTGGCCACTTCCTGCCAAAAGATCCTGCCGGACGCACCGAAACGCTGAACTGGCTGTTCTGGCTGCAGGGCGCCGCCCCTTACGTAGGCGGCGGTTTCGGCCACTTTTATCACTATGCGCCGGTGAAGATCGAATACGCCATCGACCGCTTTACGATGGAGGCCAAGCGCCAGCTCGATCTGCTGGATAAGCAGCTGGGAGAACATCGTTACATCGCGGGTGACGAGTACAGCATTGCGGATATCGCCATCTGGCCGTGGTACGGCACGCTGGTGCAGGGTCTGATATATGAGGCGGCAGAGTTCCTGAATGCGGCGTCGTACAAGAACGTGGTGCGCTGGGCGGATGAGATTGCGCAGCGTCCGGCGGTGAAGCGCGGCCGGATCGTGAACCGTACCTGGGGTCCGGAAGATCAGCAGCTGGTCGAGCGGCATGATGCGTCGGATTTTGCGAAGCTGGGGCTGTAAGTTGCGGTGAGATCTGTGAAAGGGGCGGCCGTTACGGGCAGATCGCCGGGTCGCCGTAAACCCCTCCCTGGGGGCTTGGCTGCCGCATCCTTGCGGCAGACACCCGGCTAACCTGTCCCGTCACGGTTCCCCTTTCAAATCATTGCGTTGCTGCCAGATGAAATCAGTTCTTCCAGCAGCAACACCAAAGCATGCAGGCAATCGGAGGTATCCGGATAAGCGGACCGTCCGAGCACAGGGAAGTGCGAGGCCGAGCGTACAGGGATGTGGCAGCGGGTCCGCGTTCCGGATGCACCCGATACGCCAGACACCAAACATGCAGCGCCAAAATGTTGCCAGAGGATAATCGCTAATCTGATGGTGCAGAGATTTTTCGCGGTGAGATCCGTGAACGGGGCGACCGTTACGGGCAGATCGCCGGGTCGCCGTAAACCCCTCCT